>JAZQBC010000001.1:0-3861 GCA_045545495.1 Anaerovoracaceae bacterium
TGCTTCTTATTCGGATATGCACGATACTTATATCCTCTTATGCGCTGCACGATATACCTCTTTAAGAAAAAACACCAGGATGCGTGCCTTGATCACGCTTATCCTGATGCACTCCTGCCTGCAACCGGCCCGATCGGAAAAGACCTAACTATATTGATTTATTTCATCTGTAGTATACCACAGGGCTAAAGAGAGAATAAGCGTTCTGATTGTTCTTTCGTGTTCTTTTTCATTCAAGTCCATTCAAGCAGATCCAAAAGTTCAAAACCCTTTTTAGTGCCGAATCTATTTCTCGAGCATAGCAAATGCTCGCCAAAGAGGGCGGGCCTCATAGGGCGGGCTTGTAGCGAGCGGATGTTTAATGTACTCCTATTGAGAGGTGTGCGATTCATCCCGCTACCTACTGCGTAGAGGTATGGGTATTCTCGCACGATTTAATAAAACTCCGGATGCAGACAGGGGCATCCGGAGTAGTAGTTGATTTGATCAAATCATATTATTGGCTGCAAGCAGCCATTGATTACTTGATCATTATTCGGTGAATGCAGAAGCCTCAGCAGCAACGCTGTTAGCAACTTCTTCAAGTGTATATGGCTTGAAGAGAGGCTTCTTCATTGCGAACTTGACCCAACATACCGAGAATACAGCGCAGATGATAAGTCCGACGCCAGCGATCTTGAAGATCTCCATTCTTTCTACTGGATCCGGGCTGATCTCCCAGATCATGACGATAAGCGAAATCGTCGAGATGACTGGAAGTACAATGCCCCATGGAACTACGAACGCTCTCTTTGCATCAGGATATTTATACCTGAGGATGATGACGTCGATATGAGCGATGATGTAAGCGATCATCCAGCCGATGCAGCCCGCAAGAAGCAGGATCTCAAGATAGTCAACATCGAAGAACGCGATCAGTGACATTGTTACGATAGTTACGAGAACTACGCCTGCCCAAGGTGAACCGAACTTGTTGAGCTTACCGAATACCTTCGGGAACTCGCCTTCGTTAGCCATACCATAGAGCATTCTTGGGATAGCAGCAACGAATGTGTTCAGTGTTGAGCATGTAGCTACGAGTGAGATAATACCGATCCAGATTTCTCCGGCCCTTCCGAGTACTACCATAGCCGCATCTACGTGAGGTGTAGTGGACTGCTGAAGTGTTTCAAGTGGGATATACTTCATAGCCATGAATCCGAAGAGGATATCACTGATGAAGATGATTACGATACCCGAGATCATCGCCAGAGGGATGAACTTGTTAGGGTTCTTGAGCTCTTCAGCCAAAGGTGTAACGAATTCGAGACCTACAAACAGCCAGAACGCTGTACCGAGCATACCGATGATGCCGCCGCCCATGCTGATATCGAACTTAGGATATTCAGCAACTGGTGTAGCACTGGACATTCCGGTAAGACCGATGATAGAAAGAATTACCATCGAGCCAATCATGACCGATGCGAAAATAGTCTGAGCAGTCGCGTACGATTTAACAGAACCGAGGTTCAGTACGCCGAGGGCTATTACCATGAAGAACGCCCAGAAGTGAGTGCTAGGACCACCTGGGAAAAGGTGGATGCTGAGTACTTCTCCGCATACCAGGGATTCAGCAGCGTTGGAAATACCAGCTACCATGAAGTATCCGCTGAGTACTGAGAAGATACCCATTGCAGGACCCATTGCAGGAAGTGTATAGTGGTTGACTCCTCCCGCAGCAGGAAGCATGCCTGCGAGCTCAGAGAACGAAAATGCTACCAACAGGTTGGTAATAGCAGCGATGACCATCGCGATGACGAATGCAGGACCGCCGCTGGCAAATCCGGAACCGAGCATGAAAAGCGCTGAACTTGATACTACGATACCTACAGCAGTACATATCGCAGGAAACAAGCCTACGTCTCTCCTAAGACCTTGAGTTGTCCCTTCCATATAATTACTCTCCTCTCTATATTTAACAATGCAACAAACATAGTTCGCGAAAGGAAGCGAACTTATACAACAAAGCTTTACGACCTCCTGTCTAACGTGATCCTAAGGGTCACTTCAGTCTAAAGCTTGTTCTACATAGTTAGTATCGCACTCTAGATCAACTCAACGTCAAGCACTTTTTTGGGCTCCGCAACAGGAAACGTGGAGTTAACTTGACAGTTTCCGCAAATGCAGGAAAATAGACCCTTGACGTTGAGTTTTTTCTACATCTTAATATATAGTCATAAAACCAGCATGACGTTGCTATGTCATCAGGTAATCAATCTGTTATTCATTATTGAGGAAACTCTGCTGCATATTAAGGAGGAAAACAATGGATAAAGAGAAAACTTTGAAAGAATTGGCACGCGCTCTCGATTTCATCGAAAGAGGTGACGAACTCACTCAGGAAGAGATGAAGGCTATCGAGAAAGATACCATTGAAAACTATACCGAGTATTATAACTCCGGTTATATGGATTTCCGTAAGTCCTGCACTCCTGACGGGGCTACAGTTGAGTGGGCCAGCGAAGGCGAGCACGTTTTCGACGTATACGGAAATGAATTCATCGATTGTATCGGCGGATTCGGTACATACATCGCCGGACATCGTAACCCTGAGATCATCAAGTATGTTGAGCATCAGCTCCATCGTCTCACACTTTCCAGCACAGAGCTGATCGAGCCTCTTCGCGGATATGCCTGCAAAGCTCTTGCTATGGTAACCCCTGGAGACATCAAGTTCTCATATCTCACAAACGGTGGTGCTGAGGCTGTAGAGATGGCTCTCAAGCTGGCTATGCTCTCAAACGGAGCCGGATACTTCATTTCCACAGTTCACGGCTTCCACGGAAAGAGCATCGGCGCTCTGTCCATGACAGGTAACGATGTATTCCGTGAAAGATATTATCCAAACCTGCTTCCAAAGGTACAGTTCATCGAGCACGGCAACGCAGAGGCTCTTGAGACAGCTATCTGCAACCTCGAGGCTATCGGTGAGCACGTAACAGCGTTCATCTGCGAGCCGGTTCAGGGCGAGTCCGGATTCATCATCCCACCTAAGGGCTATCTGAAAGACGTTCGTGAGATCTGCTCCAAGCACGGTGTTCTTTGGATCGCAGACGAGATCCAGACAGGTCTCGGACGTACAGGAAACCTCTGGGGACAGGACAGAGACGGCGTTGCAGCTGATATCATGACATTCGGTAAGGTATCATCCGGTGGAGCTATCCCTTGCACAGGTATCGCTTATACACAGGAAGTATTCGACAAGTCCGGTCTCGCTGACAATCCGTTCATCCTCGGATCGCCTACATTCGGCGGAAACGCTATCGCTTGCTCGGCACTCCTCAGTGTCATCAACTACATCGTTAAGAATGACATTCCTAAGACAGTTGCTGAGAAAGGTGCTTACTACCTCGAAGGACTCAAGAAGGTTGCTGAGGGTCGTCCACACGTTGATGACGTTCGTGGTATCGGACTCATGCTCGCTCTCGAGTTTGACAGCCCAGAGTATGGTTGGGAAGTTTCGAAGGAAATGTTCGCTCAGAACGTCATGGTTGCCGGAACACTCAACAACGCCCGCGTAATCCGTATCGAACCACCTGCAATTCAGGAGTACGAGACAATCGATAAGGTAATCGCAGCTATGGATAAGGCTCTTGCAGCTGTAGAGGCTCGCTGGGAAAAGTAATTCCAGACTATAGCCAATCAGGCAAATAAATCAGGGCCGGAGCAGTGCTCCGGCCCTTCAGACCGTAGACAAAGCCCAAGTTTCAAAACACTGAAGCTTGGGCTTTTCTCATGCGTATGAAAATTGTGATCCGAAGAAAGATGAAGAAACAAAGCTCAAAAGATCATCGAAAAGACCCCCGTCAGGACCATTCTTAG
>JAZQBC010000002.1:0-65675 GCA_045545495.1 Anaerovoracaceae bacterium
ACAAGCTCGCTTGATTGGAGCGAGCGACGCCGTCAACAGACGCCGGGAGCTTCAGCTCCTGAGAGCGTCGGTCGGGGATTGTACCCACCACCGACGGTCAAAAATGGAACCCGCCGCCTATAGAGGCGGGGGACATCCGGCGTCTGTTATGTTTTAGTTCTTTGAAGAAATTGATGATTATGAGAAATATAAACAGGATCCCGATATATCCCTGTGCCGGGTAAAGAAACTCAACTAATGTTTTGAAGCCGGTAAGTCCGAGAAGAAATCCTGCGACGGCAGCAAAGACGATTATATATTTCTTCATTTTCCCTTCCGGCAGTCTTGTGCTGAATCCGTAGTAGGTACTGGCTCCGGTAGAATAGACAGCACCGTAAAGGACGATAGCATATATGATATTAAGAGCAGGTGATATCCTTGCTGAAAAACCGAGCATCGGAAGATCGAGTGAAGACGAAAATGCCATATCTGTCAGCAAAGCTCTGAGAAGAATGATGGTCAGTGCTCCGAGGCACAAAGTTCCGAGAACAGCTCCGGCGTAGGCGTTTTTTGTATCCTTCGCATTTGTAGCGCTGCTTCCCGACATCGTTATCATACCCATGCTGTTGTAAGCTATAAATACAAGCGCGGATACCGGCCAGTTCGGTGACATCCTGCCCGGTCTGTATCCTGTGACAGAACCGCTCTGTCCGAAATCCATGCGAATTGTAAGTATAATTGTTATAACCCCGATTATAAAAAGTACCGGAACAAGCAGCGGGAAAACCGCTGAAATTCTCTTAAAATCACCGAGAACAGTGATTATGCACAGAATGGCAACGATAAGACCTCCGATTATTTTGCTAATACCGAACTGCTGATTCAAAAGCGATCCACCGGCAGCTGTCATTACGATCATGATGGTGTAGTATATGATGCCGAGTGTCCAGCCTATGATGCCGTCTATGTATTTATCTTCAAATGGCGATATAAGCCTTCCGAGATCAGAAGAGCCCTTGCTTCTCGCAATATATGTAAGCATGCATGCGATCGCAATAAAACAAACTGTACTGAATGCAGCTCCCAGGTACCCTTTATTCCCGAATACTCCAAAGAATTGCCAGCACTCGCGTCCGGAAGCATATCCCGCTCCCATTATCACGCCTATATACAGTGATGTTATTTGTAAGAAATTTAACTTTTTCATTCAGCCTTAGAACTCTCGCTGCACCCTATGAGATCTATGAGATATTCCCTGTCGCATTTAAGGCTCTCAGTAAGATCTGTAACATCATCACTGCTGAGAGAGAGGCTGTCTAACTGATCTGTAAGGCTGCCTATCTTCCATGATATGCGTTCAACTGCAAGATCTAGGTCGGCTTCAATCAATTCGCGGGGATATTTCCAGCGTATATCATTTTCGGACGGGATGCCTGAAGATGCAGCATGCAGTCCTTGTCCCTCTTTTAAAGGAACTGCGGTTATTATCTCGCATGCGAACTTCCCTTCTTTTGCGAGATTCTCACTCTCTATTTCCCAGCCGTGCGTGCACAGATAATACCTGAGTGTACCTGAGTGTTTGCGCGGCTGAAGCACCAGCCTTTTGAAACTTTTGGCTTTAGCTTCGTCGAATGCGAGTATTTCAGCAATAGTGTGACCGCCAAGACCGGCGATAATCACTGTATCGACTTCACCTGCCTCCAGAGTAGCGAGGCCGTCACCTACTCTGAAATCCGAATCAGGCACTTTGCTCTTAAGCCCGGTAAGTTTAAAAGTCTCGACTGCTTTAGATAGAGAATCAGAGGAAATATCTGACATGATCACTCGCGGAGATTTCCCTTCTTTCATCAAAAGCATAGGGACGTATCCATGATCCGTCCCTATGTCAGCAACCGTGCTGCCTTCGTTTATCAATTCAGCTATTTTATATATGCGTTTGCTAAGTCTCATTATTCAAGATAATCACGAAGTTTCTTTGATCTGCTAGGATGTCTGAGTTTTCTAAGCGCCTTAGCTTCGATCTGACGGATACGCTCACGTGTTACATTGAACTCACGGCCTACCTCCTCAAGAGTCCTAGGTCTTCCGTCATCAAGACCGAATCTGAGAATGAGAACTTTCTTCTCTCTCTCGCTGAGCGTATCAAGTACTTCTCTGAGCTGCTTTTGAAGCATTGAGTATGCTGCTGCGTCTACAGGCGATGGAATATCTTCATCAGGTATGAAGTCGCCGAGATGGCTGTCTTCTTCTTCGCCTATAGGAGTTTCGAGTGAAACAGGATCCTGGCTTATCTTCTTGATCTCTCTTACCTTTTCTACGGTAATACCCATCTCGCGAGCGATCTCTTCGCTGGTAGGCTCACGACCGTATTCCTGAAGCAGCTGTCTGGAAACTCTGATCAGCTTATTGATGGTTTCGACCATGTGGACAGGTATACGGATAGTACGTGCCTGGTCTGCAATGGATCTTGTGATCGCCTGTCTTATCCACCATGTAGCATAAGTGGAGAACTTATATCCTTTAGTGTAATCGAATTTTTCGACAGCTTTAATAAGGCCGAGATTACCTTCCTGGATAAGATCGAGGAATGAAAGGCCTCTGTTGAGGTACCTTCTGGCGATACTTACTACCAATCTGAGGTTTGATTCGCAAAGCTTTTTCTTAGCTTCTTCATCACCCTGCTCTATTCTGATTGCGAGATCTCGTTCTTCCTCAGCTGTCAGAAGCGGAACTTTACCGATCTCTTTGAAGTACATTCTTACAGGATCATCTGTAGGGATATTCTTGGCGGAATCGCTTACTTCGATCTCGCCGGAAGATTTGATGATGACACCGCTTTTCTTTTCGTCCTGCTCATCATCGAATTCCCCATCCTCTTCCATTTCAAGGATCTCATCGTCATCGATATCATCTTCTTCGAGTTCGATCTCTGTAGGCTCTCTGGTTTCAATGATATTAACGTTCTTGCTTTCAACAAGATCATAAATATCTTCGACCGCGTCTTTATCAAGCTTCAAATCTGCGACGATAGCGTTGATCTCAGCGTAAGTGATCTCGTTGCCGATCATCTTCGCCGTGTCAACGATGGAGTTTGCGATCTCCTCTAATTTGGAAGGATCTTTGCTGCTGACATCTCCTGTAACTAGATCTTTTTCTTTGCTTTTGTCTTTGTTCTTTTCTGGCATTAGTTTTCCTCCGTCAGTTTGTTGATAAGCATATCCAGTTCGATAAGTCTTGATGCAAGCTCATCGATCTCTTCAGTCCTTCCCATTTTTTCGGCGACTGCGATCTTGTTTGTGACCTCGACTTTTTCGTCTCTGTATTTAGCCTTTAGATACCCGGCTTTTGTTTCGTTGTAATAGACTTCTTCGTCGGGGCCGGTCTGGATGCTTTCACACGCTTTCCTGAAAAGGGTTTCTTCTTCGGGGTCAAGCGCTTCGAATACTTTTTCCTTATCTATCCCGTGAACCGCGCTCATTTTTTCGGAGCTAAGCGATTTTAACGCGAGCATTATTTTATTCGTAAGCGCGCCTTCGAAACTGATACCGTCTTCTTCGAAGCGCTTTATGTATCTTGGGTAATGCATTGCCAATATGGCAAATGCCATTTCATATCTTTCGTAATAACCGCTTGGATCATTCTTTACGGCATTATCTCTTATTTTACGTTCGTTTCTTGCCTTAGATATTCTCGGGGCTTCACGCCTGCTGTTATCCGTACCGGCTCTGACGGCCATGCTGATAGCGTGCTCGGATATACCGAGTTCTTCTGATAGTCGCCTTGTATATATATCTAATTCGACAGGACCAAGCGATTTAAGAACAGGAATGATCCTGTCAATGTATTCAAGTATATCATTATCATCGGTCAAGTCGAATCCGCGTTTAGCAAGCCCAAGTTTATAGTCAGTAGCCGGGACTGCGTCACCTACAAGCCTCAAGAATTCTTCCCGGCCGTGAGCCTTGATGAAATCGTCAGGGTCTTTCCCGTCGGTTACAGTAAGGACTCTGGGTTTACCGCCCGCTTCAGTGATAACATCGATCCCTCTGAGAGCGGCATTTATGCCTGCCTGATCGGAATCGTATGACAATACAATGTTTTTTGAGTACCTGCAAAGAAGTCTGGCCTGATTGTTTGTAAGGGCTGTGCCAAGAGACGCAGCGACATTCCTCACCCCATTTTGATAGAGCGAGATCATATCCATATATCCCTCAACGATTATGGCTCTTCCTTCTTTATCTATCTCTTTCTTTGTAAGATTCAGCCCGAAGAGATTGTTCTTCTTGAGAAATATCTCACTTTCGGGCGAGTTCAGATATTTAGGTTTAAAATCTCCGATCGCCCTGCCGCCAAAACCGATCACTTTATCCTGTGTGCTGATGATCGGAAACATTACTCGGTCTCTGAATTTATCGTATAGACCGCCCTTGCCCTGACCTGCCAGACCAAGTTTTAATATATCTTCATCGGAGACCCCTTCGCTCCGAAGATGATCGACCAAAGCCGTTCCCGCTGCAGGAGCATATCCGAGGCCAAAAGATGTTATAGTCTCTTTCGTAAGACCTCGACTTTTGAGATATGCGAGTCCCCGGTTGCCTCTTATGCCGAGAGAATTGTAAAAGAACCTTGCGGCTTTAGCGTTGATAGAGTGATATTTGTCGTAATCTATCTTTGGACCGCTGTAGCGCCTCTCGGGCATTTTGATACCGTTTTCGGTTGCCAGTTTTTCTACTGCTTCAATAAAAGGAAGCTTGTAGTATTCCTGTACGAAACTGATCACGTCTCCTGATTTACCACAGCCGAAGCAATGATAAAACTGATTGTTTTCGTTCACAGAAAACGATGGAGTCTTCTCACCGTGGAAAGGACACAGTCCCATATAATTTGAGCCTGATTTTTTGAGATTCACCTCACGCCCGATGATGTCTACGATATTAAGCTGCGCTTTCAATTCATCGGTAAAGTTATCGTAAGCCATTTCCTAAAGTTGCCTCCACTCCTGAGGAACAAACAGTTTATCGTACAGATTGAGGGCGTATCTGTCAGTCATACCGGAGATCAGGTCTTTGACAGCAACTTCTGTACCCTCTTCTTCTTTGATAGTTTTATAGATTCCGGGGATCTCGTTTTCGTGTTCGATATAATACTGATAAAGAGCACGAATGATCCTGTCAACTTTATCTACATCAGCAACACTTCTTACATCGGCCGCGCAGTATACATTATCGAACATGAATGTTCTGAGATTATTAAGTGACTCTGCGAATTCGGGCGATAATGATACTACATCCTTGTCTTCACTATTAGTGCAAAGATCAACGATCATATTGTTGATCCTCTCCGAATGCGTGGCTCCGAGGATCTCGATCTCATGTTTCGGAAGATCGTCGAATGATATAACTCCACTTCTTATGGCATCGTCTATATCGTGATTGACATAAGCTATGCGGTCACAGATCTTAACGATCTGGCCTTCGAGAGTCATAGGTGTTACAGGGCCTCTGTGGTTGAGAATGCCATCCCTTACCTCATAAGTAAGATTGAGACCGCGCCTTGTTGCTGTTTCTTCTATCATATCCACAGTACGGAGGCTTTGCTCATTATGACAAAATCCTCCCGGATAGATCTTATTGAGGACAGCTTCACCAACATGTCCGAATGGAGTATGTCCAAGATCGTGACCCAGTGCTATAGCTTCGGTCAGATCTTCGTTATATGCGAGGACCCTGGCGACGGTTCTCGATATTTGAGAGACTTCAAGAGTATGAGTCAGTCTGGTCCTGTAGTGATCACCTTCCGGCGAAAGAAATACTTGCGTTTTATGAATAAGTCTCCTAAAAGCCTTTGAGTGTATAATACGGTCTCTGTCTCTCTGGTAGACTGTTCTAAGCTCGCAAGGCTCTTCTTCAGTTACTCTCCCCTTCGACTCGGCGGATTTGGCTCCTCGCGGCGAAAGTATCTCATATTCTCTTTTTTCAAATATTTCTCTGGTTATCATTATTAGCCTTGCTCATCTGTATAAGAAGCAGCGATCATATCTGAGAGTCTTACATTGAAACCTTCTAGATCATAATCAAGAGCGGACCTGAAATCAAAATCCGCATCCTCACCCAGAAGCTTTGCGGCTGCGATGTCATATCTTGCGTCTCTGACACTTGATTCCTCGCCGCTAAGCCGGTTAAACGCATTGAGATCATGGATATACCATTTTCTGAATTTTGAGATCTCTTTAGCGAGAAGGCTTATATCCTCGTCACTCATCTCATCAAAAATCAGACCGTCGAAAGCTCGTTTGATCGATTCGATGGTAACATACATCTCTGTTTCACTGTCAGGGATGTGCGAGAGGAATCCCTCAAAATATGATTCAAAATGCTCGGCTAGCTTGCTTGTATCGATATCTTTGAGAAGATCCTTTATAAGATTCTCTTCGATGTATTCATCTTCCTCAAGTAAAGATGATAGATTTTCATAATATTGAAACTCTTCTGGAGAATCTATATCAAGAACTCTGTAAAATCTGACTTTATCCATTTGAAAACTGTAAATGAGTTATAATTATGTGATACAATTATCGGGCAGAATTTCGCAAATTCTGACGAAATATTATAGCACATGGAGTAGTTAAAATGAAAGTATACGTCTTCTCTAATCTAAAAGACAAATCAAGAGACGCTTTTGCGAAATTCAAGCCATTGCTTGAAGAATATGATATGGAATTGATCGACAGTTACTCTGAAGACGTCGATCTTTTAGTCTGCATCGGAGGCGACGGCACTTTCCTGAGTTTTGTTCATAAATGCGGATTCCCTAGTCAGCCTATCATTGGTATTAATACAGGTCATCTGGGATTCTTCCAGGAAGCTACTCCTTATAATCTTAGAGAAACAATAGAATATATCATCAAAGGTGATTATCATCTTCAGAACATCACTCCTGTTCAGGCCCGCATTGTAACCAGACGTGGAGAATTCATGCGTACCGGTCTTAATGAGATCGTAGTCAGAGGTCCTTTCTCACACGCTTCTCATTATGAGATATCCATCGGTCACACAAAGATCCAGGATTTTTCCGGTGACGGAGTTTTGATTTCTACACCAATGGGATCCACTGCGTATAACTATTCGCTGGGTGGATCACTTGTATCCCCTGAACTCGATATACTCCAGATAACTCCTATCGCTCCGATGAGTACAAACGCTTACAGATGCTTCAATTCGAGCATTCTGTTGCCTTCTCACGAAACTATCACTATCGCAGGTACCGGGAGATGCGAAAACGGTTCTGTTATGGTATCTTTCGATGGTCGCACACACGAATTCGGAGGTGTAGCTCGCGTAGAGATCACCAAATCCGAAAAATCTATAAATCTTATCCGTACATCTAAATATGATCACTGGGGAAAACTCTCCAGCAAACTTCTGTAAATGGCCAAATACGAACATATCGTTACATCTGACGAATATGGGATGACGATAAATACGATACTCAGAATCAACTTTAGGTTTTCCTCAAGATTTAAGACCAAAATAAAGTATCAAAAACTTATCGATCTGAACGGAACACCGACTCCGGGATATATAAAGCCTGAAGTCGGTGATATTATTGGTGTCAGACTTCCGGAGGAATCCAATGACTTCCCTGCTGAAGATATCCCCCTTGAAGTTATCTATGAAGATGACGATTTGCTTATCATTAATAAACAACCGGGTATAATCGTACATCCTACAAAAGGTCACCCTGAACATACCATCGCTAATGGCCTTATGAAGTATATGAACGATACAGACCAGAACTTCAAGATACGCTTTGCCAACCGTATAGATATGGATACTTCAGGCATTATCGTTGTTGCAAAAAATGCTAATGCCCAGAACGAACTTGCTTCTCAAATGAGAAGAGGAAGTGTTAAAAAGAAGTATATTGCCCTTGTCGAAGGTGTAATAGACGAAGATCACTTTGAAATCGACCTTCCGATAGGAAGGCCTGATCCGATCTCTATTCAGAGGACGGTAATGTACGAAGGCGGAAAAGATGCCCTTACAGAGGTGCAGGTATCAAAACGCTTTGAAAGACACACTTTAGTTGAAGTAACGCTCCATACAGGACGAACTCATCAGATCAGAGTGCATCTTTCCCATATCGGGCACCCTATAGCCGGTGATGCTTTGTATGGCGGAAGTGACGAACTGATTCCGAGGCAGGCTCTTCACGCCTATTATATAGAGTTTGATCACCCTTTCACCCATGAAAGAGTCAGCTTCGAAGCAGACCTTTTACAAGATATGAGAGCCGCTATTTCTCATCTTGAAAATTAGATCGCCGCACCTTTCTAATATATGATCACAGATATAAAAACAGACCGATCTTTGACCGGCCTGTTTTTTGTTTGATGTCAATAGCTTTATCTGAGCTCTGCCCCAACCTTCTTTTTGAGAACATTTACGATAGCGCCCATCTTCTTTTCGATTTGTTTCGAAGTCATAGTAGAATCATCATTTCCGATCCTGTAGCTGAGCATTATCGACTTCTTTCCTTCAGGTATCTGCTTACCGCGGTACTCTTCTACGAAGCTAAGTTCTTTGACCATCATGCCTATCGCATCCTTGATCTCTTTCCATTTTACGGATTCATCTACAAGGACTGAGAGATCCTGATCTACTAGCGGATACTGCGGAAGATGCTTGAACTCGTTAGTTCTAGAAGGATATGGTGTGAGCTTATCGGTATCAAGTTCGAATACAGCAGCTTTGATGATCTTGATGCCTGAATCAGCAAGAGCTGATACGGATATAAGACCAATAGAGCCAACCACGGATTTACCGCTCATAATATTGAGCCATACTTTATCGTCGGCCCAGGATGGCTTCTCTACCTGCTTGAATGTCAAAGGCTCGAAATGGCAATAACCGCTCATACCTTCGATAACGCCCTTTACCTTGAAGAACAATGTCTTTGCATCCTTTCCGGCGAACGAACCGGTAAGGAGATTTTTATGGACAGGCAGCACTTCATCAGGTGATGACGGACTATATTCTCCCTTTTCAAATACCTGTGCAGCCTCAAACATGGCAAACTCATCGAAGTATCTGTGGTTTTTGTCGATGGATTCGAGCATTCCAGGGACGAGCGAACTTCTCAGTATTCCGAGTTCCGGAGCCGGCGGAGTCGCAAGCCTTACAGATTTGTCAGTGTCGATCTTAGCCGCATGGATGAATTTCTCATCTATCCAAGGATAAGTAAAGATCTCGTTCATGCCGCATCTGAATGCAAGATACTCTCTGAGTCTTCTTGCGAGATCAGCTTTGACCTGATTAACAGACGATTCAAAATTCACAGGAAGAGGTCTCTTCTTGAAGTATTCGTAGCCAATGAGCCTGGCGATATCGCCGAGGATGTCATCGTGGATCGAAACATCACCTGTCGATCTCCATGTAGGAGCTTTGCAGTGATATACTCCGTCATTGAACTCAACTTCATATCCGAGCCTTGTAAGGATGTCTTCGATCTCGGAGCGCTCAATGACTTCGCCAAGTCTTCTGTCGAGGAAGTCCTGAGTGATGTCGATAACAGCATTTTCTGTCTTGACCGGATAACAATCTGTGAAAGCGCTGAAGACGCATTCAGGATAGATCTCTTTGAACAGCGATAGAGCCATAGATACTCCAAGTGTCGCCCTTTGAGTATCGATACCCTTCTCATATCTGAGAGCGGCATCCGTCTTCTCGTTAAAATATGCTGTTGTTCTTCTGATACCAGGCGCCGTAAATACAGCGCATTCAAGCATAACTGACTCTGTGGTGTCGAGCACAGAATCGTCCTTGCCTCCTTTTATGCCAGCGAGGTTGAGAGGCTTCTCAGCATCGCAAATGACAAGATGATCATGAGTAAGCTCGAGATCTTTCTCATCCAAAAGCAGCAGCTTCTCACCGTCTTCGGCGAGCCTTACAACGATTTTATCACCCTTGACATGTGTGCTGTCATAGGCATGCTGAGGAGCTCCTACGGCGAGCATCACGAAGTTTGTGATATCTACAAGGGCATTGATCGGTCTCATACCGGCGTTGATGATGAGTGACTTCATCCATGCCGGAGATTCCTTAACGCATACGTTGTCTATCTTAGTTGCCGTAAATCTGTTGCATCTTTCAGGCTCTTTGATCTCGACAGGATACTCAGGAAGACCTGTAGGAAGTTCTTCACTAAGCTCCTTGAGAGGAAGCTTGTAAATAGCAGCAAGCTCTCTTGCCATGCCATAGTGGCCCCAAAGATCAGGTCTGTTGGAAAGCGATTTGTTGTCTATCTCAAAGATAACGTCATCAAGACCGGCTACTTCCGCAACATTCTGACCGGCCTTGCATTCAATACCAAGTTCGGTGAAATCAACGATCTCTCTCTCATCTTTTGGCGGATAAAGATCTTCAAGATATACCTCTGTAGCACCGCAGATCATTCCATACGAGGATTCTCCTCTGAGCTTGCTCTCTTTGATTTTTACAGGCTCACCTTCGCCATGCCAAACGACTTCCGCACCCGGCTTCGAAACGCATACAAAATGGCCTTCTGTCAGGTTGCTTCCTCCGCATACGATCTGCTTCAGCTCGCCTTCCCCTGTATCTACCATGCAGACTCTGAGGGCATCAGCGTTTGGATGCGCTTTGACTTCTTTGATCTCTCCGGCGACTATATCATGGAATTTGTCCGCAGTCTTAGTTACTCCTTCTACCTCGACAGTTCTCATAGTAAGATCGTAAGCGATCTGATCATAAGTAAGATCTGAAGGAAGGTCTATGTACTTCTTTAAGAAATTTACTGAAATATTCATTCTGTGCCTCCTCCTACTTGAACTGCTTTAAGAATCTGAGATCTGCACTGTGGAAAAGCCTTACATCATCAACTCCATAGCGCATCATAACGAGTCTGTCGAGACCGATGTTTGTGTAGAAACCTGTCCAAACATCAGGGTCAAGATTAGCGGATCTCAGTACATTCGGATGAATGACTCCGCCCGGCATTACTTCGATCCAGCCGGCATGATTACATGCTTTGCAGCCTTTTCCGCCGCAAATAAGACATTCCATGTCGATCTCATATCCCGGCTCTGTGAACGGGAAGAAGCCTTCTCTCATGCGTACATTGACTTTGCGTCCGAACACCTTCTCTAAGATAGCCTCTATCATTACCCTGCCGGAACTAAAAGAGATATCCTTGTCAACGATAAGAGCTTCGTACTGGAAGAATGCTCTTTCGTGCCTGGCGTCGGTCGTTTCATTTCTATATACTCTGCCCGGATAAACGAATCTCGCAGGAGCACCGTGCTCGAGAAGATATCTTACGGACCCGCCGGTCAGATGAGGTCTGAGGCACAGTCTTTCATTTCCGCGCTTATCTTCAGTTCCTTCGATCCAATATGTGTCCATCGAGGCTCTTGCCGGATGATCTGCAGCGAAGTTTAGATTGTCAAAAGCATACTTCTCACTGGAAATATCATCTTCGCTGAATATCTCAAAACCAAGGGATCTAAAAGCATCGTTGAGGTCATAGCACATCTGTGTAATAGGATGAAGAGCTCCGCCGCTGACTTCAATTCCCGGAAGAGTGAGATCGATCTCACCTTCTACGGCTGACGCGCTTTGGATGAGTTCCTGCTGCCTTGCCTGTATCTTCTCCGCAAAGAGATTCTTGACTTCATTGGCCTTCATTCCAACAGTTTTTCTCATGTCAGGATCGATGCTTCCCAGGCTCTTCAGGACTTCTTGCAATTCGCTTTTTTTGCCTGTCAGTTCCTTTCTGATAGCTTCAAGCTTTTCCATATCTGTAGTTTCCGCAATACGGTTGAATCCGTCTTCGCGGATCTTTTCCAGCTTTTCAAGCATATTTGGTTCCTCCTTGGTTTGAATTTGCTGTATTTTACCACTCATTATCAGCTGTTTCAATAAGTTGCAGGCTCTTCAATGCCTTTCAATACTCGTAGCGCTCCGGCGGCCATCGCTTCCTGCTCTACTTCATTTTCATAGATATATACCGGGGCTATCCAGTCCGTGTATCCCTTTATATATTCCATAAGGCTGTCAAATCTTGTATAACGTCCGGTAAGTAGTATGGCGTCGACTTTACCTTTGAGCACCACCGCCATAGAACCTATGTATTTAACGATGTTGTATCCGAGAGCTTCCCAGACAAGAGAAGCTTCTTTATCGCCTGCTTTGACTCTTCTATATATTTCGTCGGCGTCAGATGTGCCGAAGTGGGATACAAAACCACCTGTCCCCGTACAAAGACGCCTCATCTCCTTGACGGTGTGATCTTCAAAATAATCCAGCACTTCCATAAGAGGTATAGAACCTGTTCTTGTGGCTGTAAAAGGACCTTCTCCGCCGGCACCCTGATTGCAATCTACTTGCCTGCCGTTTTCATGCGCCGCTATAGTGATGCCTCCGTCTATATGAGCTACTATCAGCCTGCATTTGTCGTGATCTAAGCCATGGAGTTTGCAGTGTTTCATGGCTGTTCCTCTCAGATTGAGCGCATGGGATTCCGTCCTTCTCTCGAGGCCTTTAACACCGGTGACTCTGGCGACATCGCTGTATTCATCCATACAAGTAGGGTCGACCATAAAGACCCTGCCTCCGTAACGCTCCTTCATTGCGTATGCAAGCTGAACGCCGAGTATGGAAGGATGGATGGTCCTTGCTACATTGTTTCTGATATCTGTAAGTAAATTATCGTCAACCTCATATGTTCCGTGTGGTACAGGCTTGCATCCGCCGCCTCTTCCAACGAAAGCGTCTATATTATCAAGTTCTATATCGTTGTCGATGACAAATTTCGCTATTACATCCATCCTATAGTCAAATTGATCATTGACATCAGGGAAAGAATTGAGTACTGACGCGTCATGACTGACTGAAGTCTCAAGCAGTTTGTTATCATCTTCAAACAGAGCGAGCTTAGTCGATGTTGATCCCGGATTGATAGTAAATATTCGATATTTGTTGTCTTTCATGAATGTCTTGCCCTAAATATGAAAACGGCTTCTCCGTTGCAGAGAAGCCGTTAAGAGTTTTATAAATCGACTGCCCTGCTGTTTTGAATTAAAAAACTCCGCCGAAGCTGTTAAAGAACGGCGCAAACACGAGTGTAAAGGCAACCATGATCTTCAGCATGGTACCGATAGTTTCGGTGGCCATCCTGTCGAAATACTTGCCTGAATTATTGAATGCAAATAATATGCACATTCCTGTTATAGTGCAGGCGCATGCGAAGGCTATAAGACCATTTATACCTCCTCCGAATCCGGCTGCCGCCGGCGCCAAGATCGAAAGTAAATATAGAGGCAGAAGACCTCTGAGGAATGTGATGTTCTTCTCGTCATTATAAATATCATCAAGCTTATCCCTGAGCATGATGCTGGTGAGCCTGATAGATCTGATAATAAGACCGCCTGCAATAAATACAGAAACAGCACCAACGATCATACCGAAGAAAGCTGAAGTAGCAAGAATATTGGCTGATTCACTGTTGCCTACTACGGAAAGAGCGCAATACATTGCGACAAGAGTAATTGCGGTAGACACAGCTGAATATGTCTTTCCTATGACATCAGTTCTTACTGAAGCCGTAAGAAGTACATCTGCGGGAGTTGGGCCTTCCTCATCTGATCCGGTTGCCGAGACGATCTCAGAAGCGCTTGCGGTATTGATGGAAAAGCCTCTGACCGATGAATTAACGGCAGCCATTGAGTTTATGCCTACAGCCGCAAGAGCCATACCGTAATAGTTAGCAAAGTAGTAGGATATGATAAGCGCCACTCCTGTAAAAGCAACAGGGATGATCACGGACATCATTCCGATCGAAAGGCTGTATATCATGGACTGGCTTGCTCCCACAGTTCTTGCACTCGGTACGTTCTTTTTGAATGATTTTCCATCAGAAGAGAAATTCCTGGATATCTCACCCGAAACAAGAACAGCTGCCAAACCGGCTGATACGCATATTCCGTAAACATATGATTCCAGAACCACCTGGCTGAATAAAAAAGCTACAACAGCTATCACAGCGGCTGCGACGTAGTTACCTGCCGTGATACCCGCGTCGGGATTCTTGACTATGCGGCCTCTGTATGTGAATATCCCTATGACTGAGGCTACTATGCCAGCTGCAAATACAATAAGCGGATATCTTGCGGCAGAAGTTACCGTGAATGTAGAAGTAACGCCTGATGTATCGACAGCTACACCTGCAAGAAGTGCTGCTGCGCAAACTGAAAGCACATATGTTTCAACGAAATCCGCGCCGGAACCTATAAAGCTTCCTGTATAGTCAGTATAATCATCGCTCTTGACTGAAAGAGCGTACGCTCCTGAATAAGCTGTGCCCGAAATACCTATGCAAAGAGAAGTGACAGACGCGCCAAGGCCTAAACTGGCTATCAGATTGATGATTCCTTTTGTATCAAGAATCAGGAATAACAGACCAATCCCAATTAGCGCAAGTGATGAAAGGCTGAGACCCATTACCGAAGCGGATCTGTATGAGGTACGAAGAGCGCCTCTGATGTCACCTTCATTTGCAAGGGACGATGGAGCTATACTTCCCGTTACGACTGTCTGTGAGCCTAAAGTGACAGACATAAAACAAAGCAAAACGCCGGCTAGAAAGACGGCGGCATTCAAAACACCTACACCAATACCTATAGCCGCTCCTACGACTATGGCCATAAGTGCCAGTGGAAGTAATTGTATTGATAAAAATTCAGAACTTCTGCTGCGTACTGTTGCGTAAGTATCTGCTGAATTATCATTTCTGACGATACTTTTTCTCAGCCATGTCTCAAGCCCTATCGCTACAAGCAAGCCAAACAGCGCGCAAGCAAGCGTTATATATTTGAGCATGATCAGTTAAAAATCGCAACTAGTGCCAAAGAAACTACAATATAAACGATTGAGCAGACTGTAGTGATCCTTGAAAGGATCGCGTCATAGCCCCTGCTTTTCTTCTTACCAAAGAGCTGCTCTGCGCCGCCGGCAATAGAACCGGACAGTCCGTCGCTTTTGCTCTCCTGAAGCAAAATGCTGACGATCAGAACGATACTTGATAAAAGAAGTACTACCATTAATGCTGTATGCATATCAGTCCTCCACAACTAATATAAAATTGACTTAGATAAAGCGTCCGAAGCAGGCATTTCAGCCAATATTTCGAACGCTTTAGTGTAACACTTATCAAGACTTAGTGTCAATCGAACTAAGACTGTTTTAACACGGATTATTGTGATTACGAAAGTTCTGCTGCTGACTCTGCGATAGCGGCAAAGTCATCTGCTTTAAGGCTGGCGCCTCCGATAAGCCCTCCGTTGATATCAGGTTTCTCAAGGAGTTCTTTTGCGTTAGCTGCTTTCATGGATCCGCCGTACTGAATGATAAATGAATCTCCGGTCTCGTTATCATAGATTCCTGAAAGGACGCCCCTTATGAACGCGCACATTTCTTCGGCCTGATCCGGAGTCGCTGTCTTGCCCGTGCCAATCGCCCAGATCGGTTCGTAAGCGATCACGATATTTGTTGCATCTGCAGGACCGATACCTTCGAAATCGGCAATTATCTGAGTTGCTACAAATGTCTGAGCTGTGCCCTGCTCTCTGATCTCAAGCGACTCTCCTACACAGAGTATCGGTTTGATACCGGCCTGAAGAAGAGCTTTGAGTTTTTTATTAACAGTAACATCGGTCTCGTTGAAGAATTCTCTTCTCTCTGAATGCCCGATAACGCAGTAATCTATGCCTATTTCTTTGAGCATAGGAACTGATATTTCGCCTGTATAAGCTCCGCTTTCCTCGAAGTGGCAATTCTGTGCGCCAAGGCTGATTCGGGTTCCCTCAAGGGCATTTTTGACTGTTCTGAGGTCTGTGAAAGGAACGCATAAGCATACCTGTTCCGGCTTAGAGAAGCCTTTTGCTTTAAGAGCTTCTACGAGCTCTGCAGCCTCTGATTCAGTCTTGTTCATTTTCCAGTTTCCTGCAATAAGGAATTTTTTCATTGTATTTTACCTACTTTCTACAGCCTTAAATCAATAAGAACTGTTATTTGTCTTCTATTACGGCGATACCCGGGAGTTCTCTTCCTTCAAGGAATTCAAGGCTCGCTCCTCCGCCTGTACTGATATGTGTCATCTTATCGGCAAAACCGAACTTCGCAACTGCGGCTGCGCTGTCTCCACCACCGATTACTGTAGTAGCATCGCTGTCAGCAAGGATTTCGGCTATAGCTTTAGTTCCTTTGGCGAAATTGTCCATCTCGAAGACACCCATCGGTCCGTTCCATACGATAGTCTTAGCGGTTTTCAGTGCGTCACCGTAAACCTTGATGCTTTCAGGACCTATATCGAGACCCATCCTGTTATCCGGAATACCGTCAGCAGGATAAACATCACATGGAGAGTCGTTGGCGAATTCATCAGCAGCAACTACATCTACAGGAAGCATGAACTTTACGCCCTTCTCTTCTGCTTTCTTAAGAATATCAGCAGCGAGATCAAGGCCTTCTTCATCGAGCAGGGATGTTCCTATTGAATAACCCTTTGCCTTGAAGAAAGTATATGCCATACCTCCGCCTATGATGAGAATGTCTACTTTGTCAAGAAGATTAGTGATGACAGGAATCTTATCCTTGACTTTGGCCCCGCCCATAATAGCAGCGAATGGCCTTTCCGGATCATTCACAGCGTCACCGAGGAATTTGAGTTCCTTTTCAATAAGGAATCCCGAAACAGCAGGGATATAATCTGCGATACCTGTTGTGGATGCATGTGCTCTGTGAGAGGTGCCGAACGCTTCCTGAACGAATATGTCTCCGAGATGCGACAGATCTTTAGCAAAATCAGGATCATTCTTTTCTTCTTCTGCTCTGAATCTGACATTTTCGATCAGTATGATCTCTCCGGCTGCGATATCTTCGCATGCCGCTCTGATGCTCTCGTCTACAACGACATCGGAGGCAAGGAACCTGACGTCTTTACCCAGAAGTTCTGAAAGTCTGACAGCGACAGGCGCAAGGCTCATCTCCGGAACAGCTTTCCCTTTTGGCCTTCCGAGATGGGACATAAGTACAATAGCGGCACCATCATCAAGCAGATATTTAATGCTTGGAAGCGCTGCTTTGATTCGAGTATCATCTGTAATTTTATCTCCATCGAGAGGAACGTTGAAGTCGCACCTCATAACGGCTGTTTTGCCTGTCCAATCGATGTCTCTTATAGTCTTTTTCATTTCAATTTCCTCTATTTATATATATTTTTAAACATTCTATAGAGGGCCAAAAGCCCTTTGTCTATATTATCAATTGAGAGTAATCATTACAAGAATAAAAGGGTCAGATATACGAGTGCTAACTTATGAAATTTTTAGTTGATAACTTCGACCCTGCTTCCACAAACACGGTCCTTTGTAACTATTATCTGTTTATCTATACGGGTCTTAAGGGCGTCGATATGAGATATTATGCCAACTAACAGTTCTTCTCCTGAAAGTTCCGTAAGTGTCCTGATGGCCTGCTCAAGAGTCTCTGAATCAAGAGAGCCGAATCCTTCGTCAACGAACATAGTATCGAGGCGAATACCGCCGGCGGAAGCCTGCACTTCGTCCGAAAGGCCGAGTGCAAGAGAGAGCGAAGCTATGAAGCTCTCTCCGCCCGATAGAGTGCTCACCGGGCGGTGGCTTCCGCCGTAGTGATCAACTACTTCGAGATCGAGGCCGTAATGCGAGCGCTTGTCTCTCGCCTCTCCTCCTCTGGCAAATTCGTACTGACCGCCCGAGATCATCATCAGTCTCAGGTTAGCTCTCTTTATCACTCTATCGAAGTAATAAGTCTGGACATATGTCTCGAGAGATATCCTGTCCTTACCTGTAAGCGAACCGCTTGCTGTCCTGGCGAGAGAATCTATAAGCTCGTGCTCTTTACGGATCGACTTAAGATCGGCCTCGATCTCTCGTACAGATTTGAGTGAATCGCGGCAAGATCTGAGACCTGTAGCAATGCTGAACTTTTCATCTTCAAAAGATTTCTTCATACTCTCAGCATTGGATCTTGCCTCACTGGCTTCACCTTCATCGTCAGGAGCGAATCCTTTTATTATCTTTTCGAGTTCTTCTATCCTGGCATCGTTGGACGTTTTAGCGGAAACCGCGTTATTATGAGCTTCGGTACGCTTTTTTATATCCTCATTTATCTTTTCGATCTCTTTGTTGAGCTCTTCTATACGGTCTTCAGCCTCAGCCTTACTATCTAAGAACAGAGATTTCCTGATATCATCTCTACGTAGTTTCGCGCCTTTTTCGGATGCCTCGAGCCCACTCAGCTCAATGTCCAGATCAGATATCTTCTTGATAAGTCCATCAAGATCCTTCTTAGCCTCTTTGATTTCTCCATCTATCTCTTCGTTGCGGCTATTTTTCTTTATAAGAGTCTGTTCGTCCGATCTGTATTCTTTGAACAAATCTTCCAAAGCCGCCTTATCCTTTGCCCCAAGATCCTTTGCCTTAACAAGATCATCGGTACCTGTTTCCTTGAGCGCGGTTTCTCTGGCTGCTTCGCTAGAAGCGTTCAGATTTCCGATAATAGTGTTTGCAGAGTTTGATTTTTCGCTCGCTTTCTCGCGAGCCGCTTTTGCTTCGGTTTCTTTGTCATCTATCTCAGCGGCCGTAGGAGCGTTATCGCTTATATCTGCAAGCTTAGGGTGTTCGGTAGAACCGCACACCGGGCAAGCCATGCCTTCTTCCAGACCGGATGCAATGATACCGGCCTGTTCTCTGAGATATGATGCCCTCATTTCCGCGAGTTCCGAGTCAAGTCGTCTGGAATCGTTTATCAACGGTTCCAGTTCATCCTGCTCTTTCTTGAGTTCTTTCTCAAGTCCATTGACTTTCTTTATAGCTTCGAGAAGAGTCTCAAGGGCAGTTATCCTGTTAGAAGTTCGTTCAATATCACCTCTTAACTTGGCAAGTTTTTCACCGGAGTCCTTGATTTCTTCCTTCTCAGTTAAAAGATCTGAATGTTTCTTATCGGCGTTTTCTTTATCGGCTTTTGCGATCTCAAGTTTTCCCCTTGTTTCTTTATGAGCTCTCTCTATTTTTTCGAGTTCTCTTGTGGCATTATCCAGTTCATCATAAGATTCGAGGCTATCATTGATCAAAGTTGCCTCACTTTTGAGATCATCACTCAATTTCTCTTTTTCTTTTGATGCATCAAGAGCAGCTTTTGCCTTTAGGATATCCTCATCAAGCTGATCCGAGCTGCCTCTGGCCTGTTCCAGTTTGATCGCGTTTTCCTTATATTGACCTATCAATGTGAGTCTGTTGTTGGCTTCTGTAAGGTCTGATTCCGCTTTTTTTAACGCTTGATCTGCATCTTTGGCCTTCTTCTCCCCAAGTTCGATCGCGTCTTCAAGGAGCTTACATACATCGTCTGCAGCAGGCTGATCTTTATCTCTTAATTCAACAAGTCTTTCGGCAAGCTCGTCATCAAAACCGCATTCTACAGACATCAGCACCGAGTAAAGATCGCCTTTTCTTTGTTCATACTTGTCTCTTACCTCTTTGCCGATATTGCTAAGCTTTTTGGCAAGCCTGTCATACGGCTCGGTATCAAAAAGCTTCCTGAAGAGCCTGATACGTTCATCCGTACTGGAATTAAGAACTTGTCTGAACTCTCCCTGAGCTATCATCGCGATACTTCGGAATTGATTGCGGTCAATACCGAGGATACTCTTTATCTCATCGGTCACCTTAGAGCTGCCGTCTATTACACTGCCGCCGGGAAGCATAAGTGTAGCGCCGGCTGCTTCTGTTGCTGTGCCTTCGCCCCTTTTCTTAGCTCTGGTATATTCAGGATTTCTTACTACCTTGTATATTTTTCCTTGATACTCAAATTCAAGCTCTACTTCAGTAGTGTCACCCGGCTCAGCGTACTGTGATCTGACTGTTTTTGTGTCACGACCGCTGCCGCTCATATCTCCGTAAAGAGCGTAAGTTATAGCGTCGAAAATGAAAGTCTTGCCCGCACCGGTATCTCCTGTTATCAGATACAAACCACCCCTTCCAAGGCTTGCCATATCTATCTCAGTCCTGTTTTTATAGGGACCAAAACCCGTGATGCAAAGTCTAAGCGGCCTCATTTCTCATCACCCCAAACCTTTTCTATCAGACCGGATACGAGATCCATCTGATCTTCATCCAAAGGCTTACCGTTTTGCGATTCATAGAACACGCTGAATATCTCAAGAGGTGTCCTCATATCGCTTTCTCCCATATCAGGAAGTATCGCAGCCGCTCTGCTGCGTTTATTGTCATAGTCAAGCCTCATAATATTCGGATATAAGGCTCTGAGAGACTGCAAAGCCCCTATAACATCCTCCTCATCTGTTAGTATCACCCTCAAATAGTCATTGTTTGATGGATCGTCAGAATAATTGTTATCGGTCAACTCCGCAAAAGTCCCTCTGATCTCGCGCATATCTCTAAGCGGAACAAGTTCAGGAGTTGACAGATGGACTCTGCATACTCCGTCTTTTTTCTCTCCGAATTTCACAATAGTGAACGATTTCGTCTGAGAGGCTTCTGAAAATGAGTATTTAAGAGGTGACCCGCAGTATCTTATGCGTGAGGCACCGTATGACTGCGGTCCGTGCAGATGCCCAAGAGCTGTGTAATCAAAATCTTTGAAAACTTCGGTGTCTACGTTGTCAAGGCCTCCGATGCTTATCTCTTCCGAGTCACATCTGAGAGCGCCTGTCACGAATTGATGTGAGATCAGTACGTTGCGCTCGCTCGTATCCACATCCATTTTACCGATAGCGAATCTCATAGCATCTGTGAAAGTAGTTATTTTTTGAGCATCCTCATCATCCGGAAAGGCCGCTTTTACGTGCACGGGCTTTATAAACGGCAACATATAAAAATTGACTCTGCCAAATTCATCGGTCAGAGTTACTTTGTGGATGCTGCCATCAAATCCTCCGGCAAAGTGAACGCCTCGCTTTTCCATGATACGTGAGCCGAATGAGAGCCTTTCGGCAGAGTCATGATTGCCGCTTATGATCATGACTTCGGTACCGGTCTCAGATAAAGCATATAAAAAGTCATCAAATAGCTTCACTGCTTCTGCCGGTGGAAGCGGCTTATCATAAACATCACCTGCTATTATAACGGCTTCAGGCTTTTCTTCTTTGATTTTTTCGATTATCTGATCAAGGATATAGCGCTGATCTTCTATCATTGAAAATTCATTGACGCGTTTTCCTATATGCAGATCCGACAGATGAACGAATTTCACTTTTCTCCTCCGCTGAGCTTGTATAAGCAGATATCATTGATTTCGCAGTTATCACAATCAGGCTTTCTCGCATGGCAAACCTTACGGCCATGAAAGATTATAAAATGATGAGCTCTTATCCACTGATCCTTTGGTAATCTGTCCATCAGCTGTTCTTCAACATCTGTAGGATCCTTCCCATCAGTCAGTCCGATACGATTAGACACTCTGAAAACATGCGTATCTACCGCTATTCTGGCTACGCCGAATCCTTCCGCAAGCACAACATTTGCAGTCTTTCTGCCAACCCCCGGCAATTTGACCAGTTCATCATAATTACCCGGAACTTTACCATCGTATTCATCTACGAGTTTGCGTGAAAGTGCCACTACATTCTTTGACTTGTTCTTATAAAGGCCTATAGTCCTTATGATATTCTGAACATCCAATGGATCAGCTTCAGCCATGGCCTCAGCAGTCGGATACTTGTCGAAGAGTTCCGGTGTGACCTTGTTTACCGAAATATCAGTTGTTTGAGCGGACAACATGACTGCGACTAAAAGCTGAAAATGCGTCCTGAAATCCAGGGCGCATGTTGCTTCGGGATGCATTCTTTCAAGAGCATCCATAACCGGCTGTATTTTGTTTTTATCTATTAGTCTTTTCATCTTAGTCTATCCGGAAATTCATAATCTATCATGCGACGAGCTTTGGAATTTCGCACATGCTCTTCCATCATTTTGCGACCGGTAGAAGCATCTTTTGCTTCAAACGCCAGATATATTGCTTTATGCTCGTTAAATATGTCTTTTAACTGCCCTACTGAATAAATGACAGGAGACAAAGCATTCTTCAGATAAGTCTGATATGTACTCAGAGTATTCTGTATCATCCTGTCCCTGCAGCCATCGTAAATGATGTTATGAAATTCCCTGTTGAATTCCATTATCCTCTCGACATCGCCCCTCAATGTATATAGTTCCATGAAATCAAGAGTTTCCGATAATTTGTCTATCTCATCAGCACTCATACGCATTACAGCCCATTCAGCGGCCTGCGCTTCAAGGAGACACCTCATTTCAAAAATATCTGAAATATCACGATCGGAAAGGCCCGTTACAAAAGCGCCTCTGTTGGGAATTATCTTGATAAGACCCTCAGCTTCAAGTTGGGAAAATGCTTCTCTTACGGGAGTCCTGCTGACACCATACTTTTTGCATACAAAAGATTCCGAGAGTTTTGCCCCGTCTTTTATACTGCGTGAGAGTATGTCTGCTCTGAGTTCTTCATACAGCGAAGTCCAGAGTGGCCCTGAAGTTTTTCCCTTGATAACACCGGTCATTTACGTCTCCCAATCAAACGAGAACGCCCATTATCAATGTTACAAGTGGCGTAAGTATTATGTCTGTAACATTGAGTACGATAAGCCCGAGAAGTATCCATGTGCCATATTGATATACTTTATACCACCAACTGTATCTGTCTAATTTGAAGATCTGTGTGATAATATTCCATCCGTCCAGCGGTGGGCATGGGATAAGGTTGAATATCATAAGTACTATGTTGATAGTTACAGCATAGTAAATGATCAGGAAAATATCGTATACAAGATCTGTTGCGTTTGTAACATGGGCCATCATATATCTTGCAGGAATAGCCAGAATACAAGCCAAGATAAGGTTCATAGTCACTCCGGCTATTGCTACCAGGAACTCATCACGCCTTCTGTGTTTATAATATCTCGGGTCGATAGCTACAGGCTTGCCCCATCCGAAACCTACTATCAGCAAACAAATGAAGCCTATCCAGTCGATATGTGCAAGAGGATTGATAGTTACTCTCCCCTGTCTTCTCGGAGTAGGATCTCCAAGTTTATCAGATACCCAAGCATGGGCAAATTCATGCAAGCTGAGTCCCAGGATAATGCCCGGAAGCGTAAGTACCTTTGTTAGAATCGTATTTATATCCACTTTTCTTTCCTTTCACGAACGCTGCCTTTTCAGGCGAATCACAGTATCTCAGTCAGAAGACGTGAGATAGATTCCGCGATCTTTTCCCATATCGATATATTTGCTCTGTCCTCTGCGGTATATGCTCTGGATAATTCGATATCTTTATTAAACTGCTCATCCATTCTGCCGGTGACATTTTTATCAAAGATAAAAGCGTTAGATTCGAAATTAAGCCTGAAACTACGTATATCGAAATTAGTTGAACCCGCCGTGCATACCTCACCATCGACCGTCAAAGTCTTTGCGTGAAGGAAACCATTCTCATATATGTAGATCTTTGCACCTTCATTTAAGAGTTTGCCGGCATTATAAAGAGTAGTCCTATAAACAAATAAATGATCTGGTTTGCTCGGTATCATGATCTTCACATCTACGCCTGATCTTGCGGCCATCGCGATAGTTTCAAGCATAGAAGGATCCGGAACAAGATAAGGAGTCTGTATACAGATACTCTTCTTTGCGCTGTTGATCATCTTCATCATGGCCATTTTGACTTCTTCTTTAGGAGATTCAGGGCCACTTGATACGATCTGTATCGGTATATCCAGGCTGTCAGGGTCATATGAGTATCTGATGGACTGATCAAGAAGATCTATTTTTTCTCCGGATGCGTAACGCCAATCCATGTAGAAGCGCTCATTGAGTGCGGTAAGAGCATTTCCTTTAATAATAAGCTGGGTATCTCTCCAGTAACCGAACCTTTTCTTATAGCCGAGATATTCTTTGGCGATATTGAAGCCGCCAATATAACCGATCTTGTTATCTATGATGGCGAGCTTTCTGTGATTTCGATAATTGATCCTAAAATATAGATGGCGGATGCGAGGTTTGAAAAAGTAAGCATATCGTCCGCCGGCCCTTTTGAACTCCTTCAGGTCGGAATTACCGATGCTTCGGCTACCCAGAGCATCGATAAGAAGCCTTACTTTAACACCTTCCTTTGCTTTTTCGGTCAGAAGATCGATGAGCTTTTGGCCTACGAAATCATCCTTTACAATAAAGTAGCATAATTTGATAGTGTATTTAGCTTCCCTGATGTCACGACATAGCCTGTCAAACATCTCTTTGCCGTCATATATCAGTTCTACACTGTCATTGAAAGTAAGAAGAGAATCCGCGTAATCCAGATTGAGCGTTATAAGATCCTTCCATTTGTACCATGGAGTGCTGGGATCATCAGATAATCTGTCTCTCACGGCTTCTTTTTGCCATCCGACTAGAGCGCCTATGTCCTCTTCTTCTTTTTCAGACATCTTGAATATCTGATGCCTGGCGATATTCTGCGATAAAATCACATAAAGAACAAAGCCTACTACAGGCAGAATGAAGAGTATCATGATCCATGCCAATGTAGCAGTAGCTGATTTATCATCAAAAAATATAAGTCCGAATGTTATGAGCGCGTTAAGAACATATATAACGAGCATTATATGAGGGACTGTTATTAATTGCTCAAGTTGTCCGAGAATAACATCCATAGCTAACCCTCTTAGCAGTCTGTGGCCTCGACTCCTTCAAGGCTGAAGGTCTTACTCTCTGTAATCACGACTTTGACCTTGCGCCCCATTAACTCTTCAGGATTTCTGTCAGTAGTGAAGTTGACCAGTTTGAAACCGTCAGTCCTTCCGCTGATAGCTCTGTCATCCTTGTCACTTATTCCCTCGGCGATCACATCAAATATCTTGCCCTTGTATTCCTGATTCTTCTCATAACTTATGGTATTCATAACATCTACGAGTCTGTCGAACCTTGCATGGCATACATCATCAGGTATCTGGTCTTCGAACTTCGCTGCCGGAGTGCCCTCCCTAGGCGAATAGATGAAAGTGAACGCTGAGTCGTAGCGGACGTTCCTGGCTATATCAAGGGTCTCTTCGAAATCCTCTTCTGTCTCTCCGGGAAAGCCGACGATTATGTCAGTTGATATAGTAATATCAGGGCATACATCCCTTAGCTTATCGACTATAGTCAGATACTGCGCCCTGTCATAATGCCTGTTCATGCGTTTAAGTACTTTGTCAGATCCCGACTGCACAGGCAAATGGATATTATGACAAAGTTTATCACATGTTCTGAAGCATTCGATCATTTCATCAGAGATATCTCTCGGATGTGAAGTCATAAAACGTATACGTTCTATACCGTCGATTTCGTTGACGGCTTTTATAAGATCGGCAAAAGTATTTCCGCTTAGGTCTTTATATGAATCTACATTCTGACCCAGAAGCATAACTTCGATAACACCTTCTTTAACAAGGCCTCTTATCTCATCACATACCTCAGTCAGAGGCCTGCTCTTCTCGCGGCCTCTTGTGTATGGCACAATGCAATAAGTACAGAAATTATTGCAGCCATATGTTATGTTGACGAGGGCTTTGTGGCGATGCATCCTGACAGGCTTCATGCCTTCTTCGGTCAGATCAGGATTATTTGCTATGATAGAACGTACTTTACGTCCTGTTTTCAATCTTTCCTCTAAAAGATTCGGGAAATCGGCGATATTTTGAGTACCGAATACTATATCTACCCAGCTGAAACGTTTGTTGATCTCTTCTACGACCCTAGGCTGCTGAGGCATGCACCCGCATACCGCAAGAACGAAGTCCGGATCGTTTTTTCTGATCTTTTTAAACTGACCAAGAGTACCAAAAAATCTTTTATCAGCATTTTCTCTGACACTACATGTATTAATGACTGTGACATCTGCTTTGTAAGGATCATCACAGTGATCATATCCCATTGCCTCAAGAAGACCCGCGATATTCTCCGAGTCATGCTCGTTCATCTGGCATCCGTAAGTTATGATGTTATATTTCCGGCTCATTGGCTATTACTCTTCCCCCGCTTTTTTACTGCTTTTATCTTTGCCCTTGTGACCGATCGTAAGAGGTTTCTCCTCACCCTTAAACAGCCTGATGATGTTTTCCCTGTGCATTATCAGCAAAAACAGAGCTACAGCTATACCGAAATAAGTGTACTGAGGCGCGAAGTGATTGACCAGGAAAGGATATGATATTGCAGCGCCGAGTGATGCGATCGACATCCTTCGGCCGATAAGAAATAATACCGCTGCGACTGCGAGCACAATAAGAGCGCTTTGCCAGTTAAGAGCGAGTACCGCTCCAAATGAAGCAGCCACACCCTTTCCGCCCTTGAATCCGTAAAACACAGGGAAGCAGTGACCTATTACCACCGCGGCAAATGCTGTCATGGCACCCAGATCTCCTGCTACAGCGAATCCGACCTTCACAGCGACGAATGCTTTTAATACGTCCACGACAAAAACAGCTATGCCCGCAGAGACTCCCATCACTCTGATAGCGTTGGTCATTCCGGGATTACCGCTTCCTTCTTTACGTATATCTACCCCTTTGAGCTTTCCTATTACGATCGCGGGATTGATATCGCCAAGTAAATACGAAACTACAGCTGTTAAAATTAGTTTTATTATCATAATGTCTTTAGTAATGCGATCAAATATATGCTTGCAGTGAGATGGTCCGATAACCTTCTATTGATTATCTTTAGTTCTTTTTTCGTTCCAGACAAATTTGATCGATGTACCCTCGAAATCGAAAGCCTCTCTGATCTTATTCTCAAGATATCTTGCATATGAGAAGTGCATCAGCTCTCTGTCATTGATATTGAATGAGAACAGAGGCGGTTTGGTTCCGATCTGACTCGCGTAATAGACTTTGAGCCTTCTGCCCTTATCTGAAGGCGGTTGCCTCATCAACACTGCATCTTCGATTATGGAATTGAGTTTGCCTGTGGTGATCCTTACAGATCTGGCATCCTGGATCTTGGAGCACTTCTCGATGATATCGAAAATGCGCTGCTTATTGACGACTGATGTGAAAAGAACAGGTGCGTAGGACGCGAACAGCATCTCACTTTTGACCTTGCGTTCATAATCTCTCATCGTATTGGTCTCTTTTTCTATAAGATCCCATTTGTTAACAACTATCAATATACCTTTGCCTGCTTCATGAGCATATCCGGCAATCTTTTTGTCCTGTTCTGTCAGACCCTCGACAGCGTCTATCATAAGCACACAAATATCACAACGCTCTATCGCGGCTATAGCTCTGATAACGCTGTATTTTTCAATAGTATCGTTGACTTTGCTTTTCTTTCTGAGACCCGCGGTATCGATAAGCGTATACTCTCTTTCCTTGTAAGTGAAAGGAGTATCTATAGTATCTCTGGTGGTTCCGGCTATAGGCGAAACGATAACTCTGTTCTGTTTAGTAAGAGCGTTCACAAGAGATGACTTACCGACATTAGGCTTGCCTATGATCGCGATATGAACACTTTCATCATAACGGGCAAAGGAATCATCAGGAAAACCATCAACGATCATATCGAGAAGGTCTCCGATATTTGTCATATTGGCTGCGCTGATAGGCACAGGTTCGCCAAAGCCGAGCTCGTAAAAATCGTATATGTCTTCATATGCCCTTGAAGGCTTGTCGACTTTATTGACCACGAGAATAACTTCCTTGCCTGTGCGGCGAAGGAGCTCAGCTACCTCACTGTCTGCGGTCGTAAGCCCTTCCTTGCCATCGACCATGAATATGATCACATCAGCCATATCCATAGCCATAACGGCCTGATCTCTCATTTGAGATCTGATCGTATCATCGGTATTTACCTCGATACCGCCCGTATCTATAACAGCGAATTCCTTGCCATTCCAGTCGGTCTCAGCGTAAATGCGGTCACGCGTAACACCGGGCACATCCTCTACAATGGCCCTTCTCTCTCCAACTAATCTATTAAAGAAAGTCGATTTCCCTACATTCGGTCTCCCGACTATAGCGAGTATCGGTTTACTCATCGAAAATACCCTCCACAAAATCATGCGCGTTGAATGGCTCAAGATCATCCATAGTTTCGCCGACTCCGATAAACTTAATAGGCATATCGTATTCATCGGTTATAGTTATGGAGATACCTCCGCGCGCAGTGCCATCCATCTTTGTAAGCACAATTCCGGTTATATCCGACACTGTGCTGAATTCTTCAGCCTGACTCACAGCGTTCTTCCCTGTCGTTGCGTCAAGTACGAGCAGATTTTCTCTTACCGCCTCAGGATATTCTCTTGAAATGACTTTGCTCATTTTCTCGAGTTCCTTCATGAGATTGACTTTGTTCTGAAGACGCCCGGCTGTATCGCATATGAGAACATCGATGTCGTTGGATTTGGCTGATTGAATAGCGTCAAAGATAACAGATGTCGGATCTGCGCCTTCTTCTCGTCTGATAGTCCTTACACCTACTCTGTCGCCCCACATCTCAAGCTGCTCGGCAGCAGCCGCTCTGAAAGTATCAGCAGCGCAAAGCATTACGCTTTTACCCTGTTTCTTATACATATGTGCCAGTTTGGCGATAGTAGTCGTTTTACCGCCGCCATTGATACCTATCATAAGTATGATCAGAGGATATTCATCGATCATCTTATTACGATCGCCCTTATCCATGATCTCTTCAACTATACGAGAGAGCTCGCGTTTGATCTCACGCTCTCTGGTGATATGCTCGTAGTTGATGGCTTTATTGAGTTCATCGATTATCTTATCGCTTGTCTCAATACCAACATCAGCCATAACAAGGCCTTCCTCGAGTTGTTCGAGGAATTCAGGGCCGAGTTCAGGATTATCGTAGACTGCCATTGTAATGGAGTCTATGAATTTTCTGAATACGTTTTTCTTTTCAAATAATGCCATTCAGGCCTCCTTACTCCAGTCCTTCCGGATCGAATTCATCGCCCAGTTTGAGCGACAGCATGCGGCTTATGCCCTGTTCAGGCATAGTGACGCCATATAACACATCAGCATGCTCCATAGTAGCTTTCTGGTGAGTGATAAGAGCAAACTGTATGTTCTCAAACTCTTTCAGATAATCGGAGAATCTCTCAATATTTACTTCGTCAAGTGCTGCTTCGACCTCATCGAGAATGACGAATGGTGTCGGCTTAGCTTTGAGAACTGCAAACATAAGAGCAATAGCGGTAAGCGTCTTCTCTCCGCCCGAAAGAAGATTGATATTCTTTAGTTTCTTGCCAGGTGGCTGCGCTGTGATCTCTATTCCGGATTCAAGCGGCTTAGTTTCATCTTCAAGCCTGAGCTCTGCGTAGCCTCCGCCGAAGAGTTCTTTGAATGATTCTTCAAAGTTGACCACTACCTTATCGAAAGTCTCTTTGAATTTCATCCTGATCGACTTGTCCATATTTGAGATGATCTCATTCAGTTCATCGATAGCTTTTGTAAGATCGGCCTCCTGAGTAGTCATGAATTCATAACGCTTGCTGACCGCTTTGTACTCCTCTATCGCTCCGATGTTGACATCACCAAGTTCAGCTAATCTGAGTCTTATGGATCTTGATTCTTTGTTGCCGGCAGTGATGGCAAAATTATCGTCTCTCATATCCAGAGCTTCTGCATATGATACTTCGAATTCATCCCAGAGCTTGTCCTTTTGGGTATCAAGGAGAGTCTCATTTTTCGCTGTCTTGACTTCAATCTTGTATTTCTCGTCTTTTACAGTCTCAAGAGTCTCGCGACCGCTTTTCTGAGCTGCGAGCAGTGAATCGTTTTCTGTCCTTATTTCTTCAAGCTTTGAAGATATCTCGCTGATCTTCTCTTCAAGTGCCTTCTTATTCTCGCTGAGTGCCCTTTCTTTGTCACCGGATTCCTCATCCGTTGTTGTGAGCATTTCTCTCTGGGACATAAGCTCTTCCTCGGCGTTCTTATCATCTTCGATCGACATTTCGAGCTCTGATACTGTATCGCGAACACGCTCGATCATCTCATTCCCGGAAAGCACTCTGGACTCGTTTTCGCCGATCTTTACTTTAAGAGCAACTATGGCTTCATTGTCTGCCTCGATGATTGGCTTGATCTCTTCAGATTCAGCCATAAGATTATCAAGCATCACCTCAGAGTCTGCATATTCTTTTTCGGCTTCTTCGATCTTATTCTTGTGTCCGTTTATGAGTTCCTCAGCCCTTTTGATATCCGAGCTGATAGTATCCATATCTGCCTTGAATTTCTCAATAGCCCCTTCGTCTTCTTTTACAAGCGCTTCTGCATGTTCTTTATCAGTCTTAAGGACATTTGACTCGATTTCAAGTTCGGTTATCTCGGATCTAAGGCTATCTCTTTCGGCTCTGAGATCAACTCTCTTATCAGCCTCTGCAGACTTCAGTTCATCAAGTTCTTTAGTGCGTTTCTCATAGCCCTCGATCAGTTCATTAAGTTTGGATATCTCCTTTTTTCTGTTAAGAAGATTCGCTGTCCTGTTCTTGAATCTGCCGCCTGTGATAGCACCGTATGAATTGATGACTTCACCTTCGCGGGTAACTATCCTGAAGCCTCCGATGTCTTTCTTGGAAAGACGAACAGCGTTGTCCATATCCTCGGCTATGATAACTCTGCAAAGAAGATAATCGACTATTTCACGATATTTCGAATCGCAGCTTACCATCTCAGACGCAAGGCCTACATAACCGGCTGCCTGAGATACATCGCTTCTGACACTAAGCCTGTCTGCTTTAACAGACTGGACAGGAAGGAAAGTCGCCCTTCCTGAAGCAGTCGACTTGAGCCATTCTATGGAAGATTTTGCCGAGGCGTCGTCTTCACATATGATATTCTGAAGATTGCCGCCAAGAGCAGTCTCAACTGCTATCTCAAAGCCTGAAGGAACTTTGATTATATCGGAAACAGTTCCTATAATGCCCTTCTGTCCACGAGACATGATCGCTCTTACGGAATTGTTATAGCCTTCATAGTTGGCCTCCATCTCTTCTATGGTATTTCGCCTTGCGATCGCCTGGTTTTTCTTAACGGATAGCTCGTCTGTTTCCTTTGCAAGCTTTTCAAGATTCGAAGCTACCGATATAATATTATCGGAAACTTCGTTAAGTTTGTCTCTTTTCTCCGCTAAAAGCTTCTCGCTGTTTTCTATCTTTTCTTCTAAAACTTTTAAATTGTCTCTGTTTTCTGATTCAGTCTTATCTCTTGTTTCGAATTCATCCGAGAGAGTCTCTTTTCTCTCTTCAAGAGTATTCATATAATTGCTGAGAGTCTTGATCTCGGCATTTCTGGTTATATTTTCATTATTGATCTCGATCAGTCGGCTCTTGATCTCTTCTGTCTTGAGAGATATCTGCGATGATTTACGGCTGTCATCGTTATATTTCATGACAGCATTTTCCAGCTCCGCTTTCACTTTGTCCATCTCTTGATTCATGGACTTTTCGTTATCTTCTAGACGTGTAAGCTCTTCCCTCTCTGTTCTGAGCCTCTCTGATGCTGATCGAATATCATCTGAAAGCCTGGAAAGCTCTTTTTCTATGTTTTCAAGTCTTTCTTTATTTAGTTTCCCGCCACTTGTTATTGCGGCAAGCTCATCTATAGTCTCTACGAGCCTTTTATTTGCGTCAGAGTATTCGTCGCTGAGCTCCATATCCTTGTCCCTAAGCTCATCAATGCGTTGCTCAGTAATATCAAGGCTTGCGTTTGTTTCTTCAAGTTTTTTCTGAAGATCTACAAGTTCTTCTTTACCTGTGTTTACATTGGCTTCGAGATTTTCAAGATTATGGAGTATGATGTTGATACCAAGAGTCCTGTAACGGACTCTGAGGCCGATATACTCTGTTGCTTTTTTGGAATCTTCTTTGAGTCCGTCTATGCGCCCCTCTATCTCCGCTATGATATCTCTTACTCTGTCAAGATCTACGGCGGCAGCGGCTAACTTATTCTCAGCCTCGCTCTTTCTGCTTTTATAGAGCACGACACCGGCTGCTTCTTCAAATATCTGCCTTCTGTTCTCGGGTTTTGTGCTTACGATATCCGCTATCTTGCCCTGCCCGATAATCGAGTAACCCTCGACACCTATACCGGTGTCCATAAACAGCTCTCGAATATCCCTTAGGCGGCACTGATTGCCATTGATCAGATATTCGCTCTCACCGGAACGGAACATACGCCTGGTAACAGCGACTTCGTTGTATTCGAGCGGAAGTATGCCTGCCGAATTGTCTATGACAAGAGTGACTTCAGCCATGCCTTTAGGCTTGCGTGTAGTTGTGCCGGCAAAAATGACATCTTGCATCTTGGAACCGCGAAGTTGTCTTGAACTTTGCTCGCCGAGCACCCAGCGAAGAGCATCGGAAATATTGCTCTTACCGCTTCCATTAGGGCCAATGATGCATGTAACTCCATCATTCAATTCTATTGCCACAGGGTCAGCAAACGATTTGAAACCCTGCATTTCTATTCTCTTAAAATACACTTAATCGACTCCCTTGGATAATGCGTTTTCTGCTGCTGCTTGTTCGGCCTTAGCCTTGCTTGCTCCGTGTCCAATACCCAGCGCTACGTCATTTGCAATAGCAGCTACTGTAAATTCTTTCATGTGATCAGGACCGCTTTCGTCTATAACTTTGTATTCTATCCTGACGTTATGGTCTTTATTTTGAAGATACTCCTGCAATTTTGTTTTAAAATCACTGTTCAATTTGCCTTTGGCAGCTGATTCTATCTTGTCTTCAAGAAGTTTAAGGATGACCCTTTTTACTGTTTCGTATCCGCCATCAATGAATATCGCGCCCATAAGCGCTTCAAAAGCGTCTGACAAGATCGACGGTTTGGTCCTTCCGCCGCTACTGTCCTCACCTCTGCCAAGCATAAGGAATTTACCGAGGCCCATTGAAACAGCTGTTTCGGCAAGTGTCGCTTCACAGACAACATCAGCCCTTCGTCTTGAAAGAGTCCCTTCGTGCGCATCTCCCATGATTTCAAAGAGCTTCATCCCGACAACGGCATCAACATAGGCGTCACCTATGAACTCGAGACGCTCGTTGTTATTTTCATACCCGATTTTATGTTCAGCGGCATACGAACTATGTGTAAGAGCGGTCTTAAGAAGAGCTTCGTTATTGAACCTGTAATCAATGATCCTGTAAAGTTCTTCGTAATTATTCATTGGTTATTTCTTCAGAAGATGTTGATTCTTCTCTTATCTTTAGGATAGCGTCTTCTATCTTGCCTGTGATATCACTGTTTACGTAATCTACGGCGCGGTGGATAGCGTAGTAGACTTCGACGGATCTGGAGTTACCATGAACTTTGAGCACAGCGCCTTTGAGTCCGAGTATAGGAGCTCCGCCGGCGTCTGAATAATCGAAGGTGCTCTTTATATCTTTGATCTTGCTGTAAGCGAGCATAGCTCCGAATTTAGCTTTTATACCTTCGGTCAATTTGTTCCTGAACAGTCCCAATATAGCGCTGGCCATTCCCTCGCTTGCTTTCAGATAAACATTGCCACTGAATCCATCCATAACTACGACATCTGTCTCGCCGTAAACGATATCACGAGCTTCTACGTTTCCGCAGAAATTCAGATAGCTGTTTTTGAGAAGATCATACGCGGTTTTATGAAGTTCATCACCTTTGCCTTCTTCGGCACCGACATTGAGAAGCCTTACGACCGGCGCTATTTTTCCGGTAATGCCTCTTACAAAGATATCTCCCATAATGCCATATTGATGAAGATATTCAGGCTTTGCTTCAACGCTGGCTCCGCAATCAAGGAGAAGCGTTACTCCTTTCTTACCGGCACGCGGGAACCACGCAGCTATAGCAGGACGTCTGATCCCTTTGATTCTTCCGAGTATAGTAAGACCACCAGCCAGAAGAGCTCCGGTTGAGCCTCCGGAAATAAAGATATCCGCTTCACCATTTTTGATCATGTTCATGCCTTTGACGATGGTGGAATCTTTCTTTTTCCTGACAGCCATGGCCGGATGTTCATCATTTGTGATGACTTCGGTCGCGTTTACGATCTCGATGTTGTCACCGTTCCATTTGTTTGATTCGAGACATTCCCTGATCTTGTCTTCAGGACCTAAGATCGCTACAGTCTCTTTGATCTCAGCCGCGGCCTTTACCGCGCCTTTTACGATTTCATCAGGAGCGTAGTCGCCTCCCATTCCGTCCAATAATATTTTCACAGTAATCAACCCCTTCTGCGAAGCTGCCCACAGGCAGCGTCAATGTCGTTTCCGAGCGTTCGCCTTATTGTTACAGCAACGCCATGCTTTTCAAGTACATCCTTAAAGCGTTTGACATTGGTCCCCCGCGCTTTTTTGTAGTCTCTGCCTTCTACCTCATTAAGAGGGATAAGATTGACATGAGTGAGCCAGCCTTTGAGTTTGTCTGATAGTTCTTCGGCACACTCCTTTGAATCATTCACACCGTCTATAACAGCATATTCGAAAGTGATGCGTCTGCCTGTTTTAACAGTATAGTCACGAGCGGCCTTTAATAGATCGGTATACTTATACCTGCGCGCGACAGGCATTGTCTGCTCTCTCATCTTCTGATTAGGAGCATGAAGTGATATGGCGAGATTGACTTGTGGAAAATCCTCAGCAAATCTCTCTATACCGTCAATGATTCCGCAGGTAGAAACCGTGATGTTTCGAAGACTCAGTCCATAGCCTGCAGGATCATGGATCAGCCTTATGAATCTTGCTACTTCATCATAATTGTCGAAGGGCTCGCCCATGCCCATGATAACGACATGGTTGATATCTTCTCCGGTTAGATTTCTCATAGCAAGAACTTCACCGAGCATCTCACCGCCTGTTAGGCTGCGTTCAAGACCATCCATCGTAGACGCGCAGAATTTGCATCCCATACGGCAACCCGCCTGTGATGAAATGCATATGGAATTCCCGTATTCATATTTCATGAACACGGATTCCACAGCTGTACCATCAGGATATCTAAACAGACACTTTACTGTCCCGTCCTTGGATCTTTGCTCATGTTCGGCATCGGGAATGCCTATATACCAGGATTCCGACAAGCGTTCTCTTAGAAGAGCGGGAACATTAGACATCAAGTCGAAGTCTGTAACTCCTTTTGCGAGCCATCCGAAGATCTGCTTGGCGCGGAACTTCTTATCGCCTAAGCCGGTCACGATATCCTCGAGACCGGCCGGTGATATATTCAAAATATTTTGTTTTATTATTTCTTGCACGGCTGTTATCAGATGCGCTCCACTGCAAGTCCTGTCTTATGTCCGTTGATATCGAACTGAGGAAGATCTTCCTTTGTCTCGATAGCAACAGATATTGTCTCATCCATGATATAGTTCTTTGCTTCCTCTACAGCAGCGCTGATCTCTTCATCTGCGGACATGTAGATCTTGATCTCATCCATCATTTCAAAGTCAGCCTGTTTACGGAGCTGCTGGATCTTGGAGATGACTTCACGTACATAACCCTGGTTGATGAGTTCAGGTGTAAGCGTCGTGTCGAGTATGGTGAATACATTGTTGTCCATTCCGACTACGAAACCTTCTTTGGAGCTGATCCTTACATCGATAAGATCCTCTGTGATATCGAACTCTTCTCCGTCAAGATCCATCTTTACAGGGCCCTCTCCGAGAGCTGCTATAGTCTCTTTTGCGTCAAGGCTTGCGAGCTTAGCTCCGAATGCTTTTACCTTCTTACCAAGTACAGGGCCTGCTGCTCTGAAGTTTGGCTTGATCTCAAAGTTCATGTACTTGTCGAGATCATCCTCGAACTGTACTTCGTGTACATTGAGTTCTTCCATGATGAGGTCGGTAAGGTCGCCGATCTTGTCACTGTAGCTGCCATCTACGATAACTTTGCTGAGTGGCTGACGTACTTTGAGCTTCTCCTGCTCTCTTGTTCCGCGTCCGAGATTGACAAGTACCTTTACAAGATCCATTCTCTCCTCTGTCCTGTCGTCGATGAGACTCTCATCTGCTTCAGGATAGTATGCTGTGTGGACTGTAGTCTCACCTGTCAGCTTTGTATAGATCTCATCCGAGATAAACGGAGCGATAGGAGCCATCATCTTAGCAAGACCGGTAAGGACTTCGTATGTAGTAGCATATGCTGCTCTCTTGTCAAGAGACATAGCGTCTCCTTCGCCCTCAGCAAAGAATCTTCTTCTGGCTCTTCTGATATACCAGTTGGACAGATCTCCGTCGATGAAATCTCCGATCGCTCTTACTGTCTTCATGTGGTCATAGACGTCCATGGCCTCTGTAGTGACCTTGATGAGCCTGTTGTACTTTGAGATGATCCATCTGTCGAGTTCCGGTCTGTCAGCATACGGAACTTCGAGATGCTTCTTCTCTACCTTGTCGATATTCGCGTAGAGGCAGAAGAAGTTGTATGTGTTTCTGAGTGTGCTGAATACCTTGCTGATTACTTCTTTAACTCCATCTTCGTCGAACTTAGTTGGAGTCCATGCAGGCGATCCGTAAACCAGGTACCATCTGACTGCGTCTGCGCCGTACTTATCCATCATCTCGAACGGATTAACTGTGTTTCCAACATGCTTGGACATTTTCTTGCCGTTCTTATCAAGGATGAGGTCGTTTACAAGGACGTTCCTGTAAGGAGCGCAGCCCTGTACGATAGTTGAAACAGCCATCAGAGAATAGAACCATCCTCTTGTCTGGTCGATACCTTCGCAGATGAAGTCTGCAGGGAATACTTCGCTGTTTTCATATCTGTCTTTATTTTCAAACGGATAATGCCACTGAGCGAAAGGCATAGCTCCTGAGTCGAACCAGCAGTCCATTACCTCAGGGATCCTGTGCATGCTCTTACCGCACTCAGGGCACTTGATAGTGACATCGTCCACATAAGGTCTGTGGAGTTCGATGCTCATATCGATATCCTGCTCAACATCATTGATGAGCTGCTCGCGGGAGCCCACGCAGTGGAGATGTCCGCAATCGCACTTCCAGATAGGGATCGGAGTTCCCCAGTATCTGGATCTTGAGATAGCCCAGTCTTTGACGTCCTCGAGCCAGTTTCCGAATCTCTTCTCACCAACATATGGAGGGAACCAATTGACTGTATTATTATTAGCAACCAGCTGATCTCTGAGCTTTGTCATCTCGATGTACCACGACTTGTTTGCGTAGTATACGAGAGGAGTTCCGCATCTCCAGCAGTGTGGATAGGCGTGCTCCATCTTTTGCTTAGCGTAGATCTTTGTATCGAGGTACTTGATGATATCTACATCAAGGCCGTCTTCCATAACGAATCTGCCCTTCCATGGTGTCTCTGTGTAGCAGCCTCTTTCGTCTACAGGCTGGAGCACAGCGAGATTGTACTTGCGACCGCAATTATAGTCGTCTTCACCAAATGCAGGAGCTGTATGAACGATACCTGTACCATCTTCGATACTTACATAATCCATGCAGGTAACGATGAACGCGTTCTTACCTTTTTCAGGAACGCAGAATGGTTCGATCTGTTCGTAAGTCCAGTACTCCATGTCAGAGCCTTTGACCTTTTCAACGACTTCATATTCGTCGTTAGCAAGCACCTTAGCCGCTAGAGCTTCGGCAACCCAAAGATAATCTCCCTCGCAAGAGCCTGATTTCATAAGGCACTTAACGTAGTCGATATCAGGGCCTACCGTAAGAGCGATGTTTGCAGCGAGTGTCCATGGGGTCGTTGTCCATGCTAGGAAGTATTCATTGTCGTTTTCTACTCCTGTGCGGCGGAAACGGCAAGTAAGAGTATTTACCTTGATATCCTTATAGCCCTGAGCTACTTCGTGTGAAGCAAGACCTGTTCCGCAGCGAGGACAATAAGGCAGGATCTTGTAGCCTTCGTACACAAGCCCCTTGTCGAAAGCGTTCTTGATGATCCACCAGCCTGTTTCGATGTAGTCATTTTTATATGTGATATAAGGATCTTCCATGTCAGCCATGTAAGCCATCTTTTCTGACATGTCAGTCCACATCTGTGTATATTTGAATACCGACTCGCGGCATTTCTCATTGAACTCTTTGATACCGTATTTCTCGATATTCTGCTTGCCGCTGAATCCGAGTTCTTTTTCTACCTCGATCTCAACAGGAAGTCCGTGAGTATCCCAGCCGCCTTTACGCTTAACCTGGAACCCCTTCATCGTCTTATATCTGTTGATGGAATCTTTGAGTGTCCTTGCCATCATGTGATGGATGCCCGGCTTGCCGTTGGCAGTCGGTGGCCCTTCATAGAACACGAAGGAAGGCGATCCTTCTCTCGCCTTGACACAAAGATTGAGCATATCGAGTTCATTCCAGTGTTTGATCTGTTCTGACTGATACTCTGCTACGGGCTTGTCCGATAAATTTTCAAACATGTTATCTTTTCTCCTGACAATTGAATTTTGAACGTTTTTAGGTGCTAAGTTATACATACTGAGCCATCATTTCACAATAGCATATTGTAACATATTCAGCGCTGTTAATTCATCTAAAAATACTCAATTTGTATACAAAATTTAGATTATCTTGACCGCCAGATTAACTAATATTAAAATTGTTTTCGGAGGTAGTTATGCCACTTATTATTCTTGGATTATTTGTAATAATAGGAATAGTAATTTATGCTCTTCTCAAGTACGAAAACAGCGTTGGAGACGATGATCGTCCTGTGAGAGAGCGTTATCCTCATGCTTTCCCTCAGAAGAAGGACGTGAAGGATATCTTTGAGTCTTTCATGACCATCGATGAGGAAGTATCAGATAAAGAAACAGAAAAAGAAGGGAACACTATAAAGTTCCCAGATGACGCCGAACTTGAAAAGCGAAAAAGAAACATTCACTAGAGTCTCTTACGGGCATATGTACCATCCTGTGTAAGAACTCTACCCTTTTCCATATCCATGTAAACAGACTGCATCTCTTCGCGGATGCGTTTTTTTATATGCTCGTCATTAACAGGACATGCCAGTTCTACCCTTCTGTCCATATTGCGCGGCATAAAATCAGCCGATGATATATATATGACTTCGTCTCTGCCACTTCCAAAGATATAAACGCGTGAATGCTCAAGGAATCGCCCGACTTTATTGACTATGCAGACATTCTCAGTGGCGTTCTCTATACCCGGCAGCATACAGCATATACCACGGACGATCAGACGGACAGCGCAGCCCTTACAAGATGCTTCCATCAAAGCTTCTATGAGCTTTTCATCGGAAAGAGAATTGATCTTGACAAATATAAGGCCTTCTTTGCCCCTCTTAGCTTCGCGCTTTATGAGTTTCAATAATTCTTTACGCATGCTGACCGGAGACACGAGCAGAGGGCTGTAATCTTTTTCTCCGACTTTCTCTTTGCAGATATCCTTAAATAGTCTCGAGGCTGCCTTTCCTATCGCAGTGTCTGATGTGAGAAGCGAAAGATCGGTGTATTGTCTGGCAGTTTTTTCGTTGTAATTTCCGGTAGATATATTTGTGATATAGCCGTCATTCAAAACTATCTGGCAAAGTTTTGAATGAACTTTATAATTTTCACTACCGTAATACACTTTGCAGCCGGCTGCAGTGAGTCTTTCAGCCCAAGCCAGATTCTTTTCTTCGTCAAAGCGGGCTCTTAATTCAAGAACGACCCTTACCTTTTTCCCATTTCGAGCAGCATAGATCAGATAATCGGTTATCTTAGGGTTAGAAGCTAAGCGATATATAGTTATCCGAATCTCTGATACATCGCTGCTGAAAGCTGCTTCTCTGAGTAAACTGAGAAAAGCATCCATCGAATCATATGGATAGCATGATAGAATATCATGTTTTCTGACTTCATCTATAAGACTTCCATCAATATCCGATGTCTGATCGAATGGAATATGAGGTGTGTAAAACAGTCCGTCCTTTTTTTCATCAGGAAGCTTATCTGCCAGCTCATCAAGATAGCTGAAATCGATCCTGGTAGTGGTAAACATCTGGTGCCCTGTTAGCGAAAGGGTTTTTGACAGATAATCTCTTAAATTAGGACTTAGTTTGCCGTCGGTTATGAGCTTATCAGCAGATGCGTATTTACGCATTTTTAATATTTTGCGCATATTACCTGCTGTATTTGCATATTCATCACCTCGTGATACTTCGGATGTCCTTGCTATATCCAATGCATGCACTTCAATTGGGACGAAAGGCACAAATAGCGTATCAGCGAACATTCTTATGATATCTTCTGATAAAACATAGCGAAAAGACGGCTGCGCGCTGCCGAGTATATCGCTCACGCGGGGTACGTCATTCTCCGTATATTCTGCTTTCCGCACTTCTTGATCAAAAACATATACCTTAGGCAATGCATAAGGAATATCCACAAGGCCGAATCTATCTTCCATCTCCGCGTCCAGATCGGCAATAAGATATGTCCTTTCCTCATCGAGATACGGCAGTCTGTCTTCTTTCGACAGGATCACAGTCTTTAGACGCGGCTTTAATTTATCTCTGAAGAAATCAAAACACTCGCCTCTTTCCACTTCACTGATATTGTCCGGTTCAAGACGCTTGATACCTATATCTGACAGCTCATTCTCAACTATGCTGTACGCCATATCCTTTTTCAGAAGAAGGCCCGGTATAAGGCTGTGTATACGACTAAGCTGCTCCTTGGCAGTCAGTCCGGATTTCTCATCTACATCATCATCGCCTTCGTCAGTCTCACCTATAAGGCTTCCTATTCTTACCTTAAAAAACTCTTCCAGATTTGATGTGAATATAGAAACAAAGCGAAGACGCTCAAATAGAGGCACTGTCTCATCCAGCGCTTCTTCAAGGACTCGCTCATTATAGCGAAGCCATGAGATCTCTCTGTTTTGTGTAAATCCTTCTTCGTATAGCATCTGTCTAAATTACTCCAGAAAAACAGCGTGCGTATAAACGATATACGCACGCTAATTATATCATTTAGATCGTCAGGCTGACTATCTTCTTGGAGGTCTCTTATTAGCAGGAGCCCTCTTTACGTCAGGTCTTTCGAGATTGATGCGATTCTGGCTGTCGATCTCTGTTACCTTTACTGTTACAGTGTCGCCGATGTTCATAACATCCTCAACCTTTTCGACTCTGTGATCTGCCATCTTAGAGATGTGAAGGAGTCCTTCTTTTCCAGGCAGGATCTCGAGGAATGCTCCGAAGTTCATGATGCGAGTTACTTTGCCCTCATAAACTTCGCCTACCTCAACGTCCTTTGTGATGAGTTCGATCTCTCTCTTAGCAGCCTCAGCGCTCTCCATGTCAACTGCATAGATAGCGATGAATCCGACATCATCATCGGAGATATCGATCTTAGCGCCTGTCTCTTCAACGATTCTGTTTACAGTCTTTCCTCCAGGTCCGATAACGAGTCTTACCTTATCAGGGTCGATCCTCAGGCTGATGAATCTAGGAGCATATGGGCTCAGCTCTTCTCTTGGAGCCGGAATCTCTTCGAGCATGTTCTCGAGGATCTTAGCTCTTCCGATCTTAGCCTGTTCGAGTGCCTGCTCAAGGATCTCTCTGTTGAGGCCGTGCACCTTGATATCCATCTGAAGTGCTGTTACGCCGTCAGGAGTACCTGTGACTTTGAAGTCCATATCGCCAAGGAAGTCTTCCATGCCCTGGATGTCACTGAGGATGGCGAATCTTGATGATCCGTCTTCGTTGAATCCTTCAATGAGTCCCATTGCGATACCGGATACAGGCTTCTTGATAGGAACGCCGGCGTCCATAAGAGCAAGTGTGGAACCGCATGTTGATGCCATTGAGGATGAACCGTTACTGGACATAACCTCGGAGACGACTCTGATAGCATATGGGAATTCCTCTTCGCTAGGAAGTACAGGAAGAAGTGCTCTTTCAGCAAGAGCGCCGTGTCCGATCTCACGTCTTCCAGGGGATCTTGATGGCTTAGCTTCTCCTGTGCAGTATCCAGGGAAGTTGTACTGATGCATGTATCTCTTGCGTGTTACATCATCATCGATACCATCGAGCCACTGAGCCTCGTTAAGAGGAGCGAGTGTAGCGATTGAAAGTACCTGAGTCTGTCCTCTCTTGAAGAGTCCGGATCCGTGAGTTCTAGGAAGATATCCTGTCTCACTCCAGAGTGGTCTGATCTCATCAGGCTTTCTGTTATCAGGTCTTACGCCTTCATCGAGGATGCGGCGTCTTACTTCTTCTTTCTTGATGTTATACATGACTTCTTCGACCTCAGCCATGCGTCCTTCGAACTCCTCAGCGAAATGTTCTTTTGCGTCAGCAGCGACTGCGTCCATGTTAGCGAGTCTTTCCTGCTTGTCGAATGTATAGATGGCATCTACCATCTTCTGTGTAGCGTATTCTCTGACAGCTGTGTCTACATCTTCACCTGCCTTAAATACTACATAATCCTGCTTTTCTTTGCCTACCTCAACAACGATTCCCTTGATGAATCTGCAGATGTTCTTGATTTCCTCGTGTCCGAAGAGAATAGCCTCGAGCATCTGGTCTTCAGGGAGTTCCTGCGCTCCTGCTTCTACCATCATGATAGCTTCTTCAGTACCGCATACTGTGAGATTGAGGTCCGAAACCTGTCTCTGCTCGAATGTAGGATTGACGACGAATTCTCCGTCTACTCTGCCTACTACGACACCGGCTGTTGGGCCGTCCCAAGGGATGTCAGAGATAGCGATCGCTACGGAAGTACCGATGAGCGATGCTACTTCAGGTGAGCAGTCATGATCTACAGAGAGAGCTGTCGCTGTAACGACAACATCATTTCTGTATCCCTTTGGGAAGAGCGGACGAAGCGGTCTGTCGATAAGTCTCGAAATGAGTGTGGCCTTATCGCTAGGACGTCCTTCTCTCTTAAGGTATCCGCCAGGGATCTTACCTACTGCGTAGAGCTTCTCTTCAAAATTGCAAGTAAGTGGGAAGAAATCCACGTCCTGCTTTGGCTCTTTGCTTGCACAGACTGCGCATGCTACTACAGTGTCGCCGTATCTTACTACAGCGTGTCCGTTTGCCTGCTCAGCCAGCTTGCCTATCTCTACCTCGAGAAGCCTGCCACCGAGTGCTGTTCTGTATGTCTTATAATCTTCAAATCTACCCATTCTATTAACAACTCCTTCCTGTTAATTTCCTCTTTAACTATGGGTGCTCCAAAAATACAACTTAAGCGGGAGAAGCTCCCGCTTGTATTGTTTGCAATTATTTTCTGAGTCCGAGTCTCGCGATGAGGCTTCTGTATCTCTCAATGTCTGTTTCTCTCAGGTACTTCAGAAGGTTTCTTCTCTGACCTACCATCTTGAGGAGACCTCTTCTGGAGTGGTGATCCTTATGATGTTCTTTGAGGTGCTCATTGAGCTCGTTGATCCTGAATGTGAGGATAGCAACCTGAACTTCAGGGGAACCTGTATCGCCTTCTTTTGTAGCGTACTCTTTGATGATTTCCTGTTTCTTTTCTTTTGTAAGCATAATAAAAATCTCCTTTACTTCAGTTCGCCCGCTCTGCGAAGCCGTTGGAGCATCGAACCTCTGCGGCGCGGGTATATTGAAATGTGAATGCTGTAGCCGTCCTGCCACAACGTCGGTATATTAACACACCTAAGGCATGTTGTCTATCTTTTTTTGTAGAATTCCTTTGCGTTCTCGCAGTCTCTTCTTATCTGGTCGAAAAGCTCATCCTTTGAAGCGAATTTTACTTCAGGTCTTGAGAAGTGGTCAAAGTAAACTTTGATCTCATTCCCATAGAGCTCACCATCAAAGTCAAAGAGATTAGTCTCGATGGAGCGGATGCTCGAATCCTGTATGGTCGGCTTGAATCCGATATTTGAAACAGACGCGTATTCCTTTCCGCCTACTACTGCTCTTGTGAAATAGACTCCGCTTGGAGGAGCCATCCTTGATTCATGTACTTTGATATTGGCTGTAGGGATACCGTTGGCAGAACCGAGCTTACGACCATGTTCAACGACTCCGCTGAATACCAGAGGCCTGCCAAGATAGCGCTGCGCGGTCTCCATATTCCCTTCTTTTATCATCTCACGGATAAGAGTAGAGCTGACGATCTTGCCGTCGACTTTCACCGCGTCCTCGATCTTGACTCCAATGCCTGCCGAAGCACATTCTTTTTCCAGCATGTCAGTCTTGCCTTCTGCCCTGGCACCATAAGTGTAATTAAAACCTACAGATATGTAGCCTGCGTTAAACTTATCGATGAGTATGGACTGGAAGAAATCGTGTGCTCTCATGGTCATTATCTGCTCATCAAAAGGCACATTGACCAAAATGTCGAAACCCATGTTTTCTATAAGAGCTATCTTATCCTCTTCGCTGCAGATAAGCTTGAGCGCAGCCGGATCACATGGATCCCTGTCCATAATGAAATTGAACGGGTGATTGGAGAATGTAAAGCAAAGGGTCTGCATGCTCCAATCAGCTGCTTCAAGGGCGTTCTCCATTATCTTTTGATGGCCGATATGGACACCGTCAAAGTTTCCGAGAGCTACAGATGTCTTCTCTTCGATATTTAGATTTTCAAGACTGCTGATTATCTTCATTTATTAACGATAAATGACTTTTACCGGCTTCAGACCGTCTTCGGTGATCTCTCCTATACCAAGAAATTCACCATTTGCGTAGACCCGGTAGACATTATTAAAATTTGTAGGATCCTTGATCTTGCAATTTGTAAGATATGTGGAATTACCGTTGCAAAAGGCGGTAACTCTGTTATTGTTAAGTACTATTACTCCAAGCTCTGTAAGCGTGTCCTGCATTGGGATCAGGCGATCAGCTATCTCTCCATCGCTCATTGCGCACAGAGATTCAATATCCATAGCGTCTTCTAAATGGAATGGACCGCTGGCTGTTCTTTCAAGAGCTGTCATCGCGGCTCCGCATCCGAGAACCCGCCCTATATCATCGCATATCGTGCGGATATATGTGCCTTTCTGGCAAGTCACATCAAACTCTATCTCACCATTTTCAAGATCCAGATATGTGATCTCGTTAGAGTATATCTCTATCTCGCGGGCTTTCATCTCAAACTCAGCTCCGGATCGAGCCAGATCGTATGCGCGCTTCCCATCCACTTTAAGAGCTGAATACTTTGGTGGCACCTGACTTATCAAGCCCGTATAAGCCTTAAATGCCTCTCTGACGGCTTTTTCGCTTACATCCGAGTAAACATGCGTCTCTAGTATTTCTCCCGTTATATCCAAAGTATCGGTCTTGATACCGAGTTTCATGGATGCGTGATATTTCTTTTTATCCTTATCGAAATACTCAATGATGCGTGTAGCATTACCTACGCATACAGGCAAAACGCCCGTAGCCATAGGGTCGAGCGTTCCGGTGTGTCCTATTTTCTTTATGTGAAGTCGGCTTCTGAGCTTTGAGCATACATCCTGAGAAGTCCAGTCTGCCGGTTTATAGATATTGAAAATTCCGTTCATCGTGCATTAACAGTGTCTATCAGGACCGGGATGATGGCCTTTTCGGCTTCTTCAAGCGACATTCCCGTGAAAGTGCAGCCGGCAGCCAGCATATGTCCCCCGCCGCCAAAGACAGAAGCTGCTTTAGCCATATCGGCGTAGCTCCTGCCACGAAGAGATGCTCTTACATTGTTTTCGCTTTCTTTAAACAAACAAGCACCTTCAACGCCTTCGATGGACATCATTCTTACAATGATCCCGTCTGCTTCGTCCATAGTACAACCGGTCTTTCTGAGAACATCCTGTGTCACTTTGCCCACCGCAAGCTTGCCATCGGCATAGAAATCCAGATCGGAGATGACTTCGCTCTCCATCTTGATAGCGTTCTTTGACTTTCTGTCATAGATAAGCGCACTTATCACTTTTGAGTTGAAGCCTTCGATCTTATACAGATGACCGACTATCTCGTGAGAGCGGCTTGTTGTATTGGTATGCTGGAAATTGCCGGTATCAGTAGTGATAGCAGCAAAAATGCAATTTGCGATATCGAGAGTTATCTCGCAACCCATCGCTTTGATGATGTTGTAGATGATCTCTCCTGTAGCTGCTGATTTCGGCTCGATCCTTGAAAAATCGTAACGGATCTCTTTGGCTTTAGTAGAATGATGATCGATACAGCCTTTGAGTCTGCCTCTCTCCCACGCCTTTTCTCTGCCGACTATGCGGTTCATTCCATTACAGTCGAGCATCAGAGAAAGCTGTACATCGGAAAGCACACTGTCGTCAGTAGTGGTACAGCCGCATTCAAGGAAATCAAGATTCTTAGGCACAGGCTCATTTACCATGACGTAAGCTTTCTTGCCAAGGCTTCTGAGCGCAAGACAAAGAGCCGAAGCAGAACCTATGGCATCTCCGTCCATGTTTATATGCGGAAAAATCAGGACGTTGTCCAGATCTTTCATTATAGTTGCTATGCTTTTAATCGTATCGTTCATTTGTTTTCTTCGGCATCACTGTATGTGAGCGTCCCGAGTATAGACTCTATGTGCTGTCCGTAATCGAGTGAAGAATCAAGTTTGAAGCGGAGTTCCGGTGTGTGGCGCATGTGAACGTCTTTGGAAACCTGACCTCTAATGGCGCCCTTAGCTCTCTCAAGACCTGCCATAACTCCGGAGTAGACCATTTCTTTGTCTTCATCCGCAAGGCACATCGGAGATACATAGACTGTGGCGTAGCTTCCGTCACGCGTTACTTCAACAGCTGTGATGCTTATGATCCTATCTGTGATGGCAGGATCTTTCGCGCCATTGATAAGAAATCCGCTTATGCTCTTTTTGATCTCTTCACCGAGTCTTCCTTGTCTGTATTTTGCCATTTCTAATCCCTGTTATTGATTATCAGCGCTCGACTTCTACCATCTCGAAGCATTCGATCGTGTCATCCGGCTTGATGTCGTTATATTTTTCAATACCGAGACCGCATTCGTAACCCTGCTGTACTTCTCTGACATCGTCTTTGAATCTTCTGAGAGAACTGATGACTCCCTCATGGATAACGATACCGTCGCGTACGAGTCTGATCTGCGCGTTTCTCTTGACAACACCCTCTGTAATATAGCATCCGGCAACGATGCCGAGGTTAGGCACTTTGAATGTATCTCTGACTTCAGCCTTACCGAGAACGACTTCTTTGAACTCTGGGTCGAGCATACCCTTCATAGCATCCTGGATCTCGTCGATAATGTCGTAGATGACTCTGTACAGTCTGATCTCAACATCGGCATCCTGAGCCTGATTTGTGACTGCAGTTGTAGGTCTGACGTTGAATCCGATGATGATAGCGTTGGATGTCTCAGCAAGCTTTACGTCTGACTCGTTTACAGTACCTACGCCGCTATGGATAACGTTGATCTTGACTTCAGGTGTTTCGAGTTTCTCAAGCGAAGTGATGATAGCTCCGACAGAGCCCTGTACATCGGCCTTAACGATAAGATTGAGCTCTTTGGCCTCTCCTTCCTGGATCTGGCTGAAGAGTTTGTCGAGAGTCATGCTGGCGTTCTTGGCAAGCACTTCTTCTCTCATCTTGTCTTTTCTGTTCTGAGCGATCTCACGGGCTGTCTTGTCGTCTCTAACTGCGTTGAACGCGTCACCGGCTGCAGGAACATCTGAAAGACCGAGGATCTCTACAGCAGTAGCAGGGCCTGCTTTACGGATAGTCTTGCCCTTATCATCTGTCATGACACGGATCTTACCTGATGTTGTACCGGCTACGACGCTCTGACCGGTCTTGAGAGTACCGTTGGATACAAGGAGTGTTGCGACAGGACCCTTGGCCTTGTCGAGTCTGGCCTCGATAACAGTACCCATTGCCAGTCTGTTCGGATTAGCCTTGAGTTCAAGTACATCTGCCTGGAGCAGGATCATTTCGAGAAGATCTGTGATGCCCTCACCCTTCTTGGCGGAAACCGGAACAGAAATGACTTCACCGCCCCAGTCCTCAACGAGCACTCCGTGCTCCATGAGTTCCTGCTTTACTCTGTCAGGATTAGCTCCCGGCTTATCCATCTTATTGATGGCTACTATGATAGGAACTCCGGCAGCCTTGGCGTGGCTGATCGACTCAACAGTCTGAGGCATTACACCGTCATCTGCAGCAACGACGAGTACAGCTATATCAGTTACCTGAGCGCCTCTCGCACGCATAGTAGTGAAAGCTTCGTGTCCAGGTGTATCCAGGAATACGATCTTCTTTCCGTTGATCTCTACCTCAGAAGCACCGATGTGCTGTGTGATACCACCGGACTCACCGGCCGTTACGTTTGTATTACGGATAGCGTCGAGAAGTGATGTCTTACCATGGTCGACGTGTCCCATAACAGTAATGATCGGCGGCCTTGGCTCGAGTTCATTCTCGGAGTCTTCGTGCATATCGATGCCAGGCTCTTCGATCTCTGGCTCTTCTTCAGTAACTACTATCTGAAGTCCGAGATCATCAGCGAGCATCTCAACAGCATCCTTGTCGAGTGTCTGGTTGATAGTAGCCATAACGCCCATCTGCATCATGGACATGATTATCTTAGAGACACTGATCTCAGCCTGCTCTGAAAGGCCTGCTACAGTGATAGGAACAGTTACAGCGATAGTGCCTTCAGGGAGCATCTCCTCAACTGTAGGCTCTTCGACCTGTTTCTGTTTATATTTCTTTTTATGACGTTCCTGCTTCTCAAGAGCAGCTTCATCATAGATGTTATTGTTGTTATTTCTGCGTCCGCCCGGGCCGTCTTCTCTTCTGTCGAATCTCGACTGTTTGTCGCGGTCACGATTATCGAAGAACTTCTTACTCTTGCCTTTGCCTTTACCGGAAGGAGCAGGTGCAGGCTGATTGGAGCCGCCGCCTTGAGGCCTTGAAGGTCTGCCTGCGCCGTCAGAAGATTTGCGGTTATCTTTTTTGCCGCCTTTCTTTTCTGCGTTTTCAGCCTTCTGCTGAGCTCTTCTCTCCTGCTGACGTTTTTTGAATTCTTCTGCTTTCTTCTTTTCTGTCGCCGCGTCGGAGATTTTCTTGAACCTCATAGGCTTGCCCGGAGCATTAACATATTCTTCAGGCTCTTCTTTTTTAGGTTCCGGTTTTGGCTCCGGTTTAGGTTCCTGCTTTGTTTCTTCTTTTACTTCCTCTACAGGAGCAGACTCCTTCTCTTTTGCAGGAGCATCGGAAACCACTGCAGGCTTCTCTTCCTTTGAAGGAGTTTCAGCCTTAGCTTCTACAGCTTTCTCTTCAGTCTTTGTTTCTTCTTTTGGAGCAGCGTCCTTTTCAGGTTCTTTCTTAGGCTCTGAAGCAGGCTTTTCCGGCTTCTTTTCTTCTATTTTTTCAGCGACAACCGCTTCCTCTTCTTTGACAGGCTCTTCTTCCTTTTTAGGAACTACAGCCTTTTTAGGTATTGCAGGCTTACCAACAGGAGGCTTGGCCTTCATACCATCCTTAGGCATAACAGGAACAGCCTTTATTTTAGGTCTGTTACCGGAAGAAGATGCACTCGAAGTATTGCCTTTCATAAGGTTGATCGACCTGATGAGTCTCTCGGCATCCTGATCTTCTACTGAAGAACGGGCGCTTGATATGGCGATCCCCATCTTTTCGGCATAACCTTTGAGTTCTTCCAGGCTTATGTCGAGTTCTTTTGTCAGTTCGCTAACTTTCTTTGACATTCATTCCTCCTTAATTGTTATTGAAAGCTTCTTCAATAACTCTTATGACCTCGTCCGTGTTCAGATCATATCTGCACGCACGGTTAAATGCTTTTCGCTTTATAGCTGTGTTTATACAGTCTTCATTCTTGCAAAGATAGTAGCCGCGCCCGTCTGATTTTTTATCAGTATCAGGCAGAAGCTGCCCGCCCCAAAAGGTAAATCTCATAAGATCGGCCTGAGGCTTAGATTCTCTGCATGCGACACATCTACGCATCGGCATTTTCGACTTCGCTCTCCTCACTTACTGCTACCTCTTCCTCGGCCTGAGCCTCTACAGGAGTATCGTCTGAATCTTCATACTCATCAAACGCGAAGCCCATCTCTTCGAGCTGTCCGTGGCTCTTGATATCTATCTTCCAGCCGCTTACTTTTGCTGCGAGTCTTACGTTCTGACCCTCACGACCAATGGCGAGTGAAAGCTGCTGTTCAGGGACGACTGCGGTTGCCGATTTTTCTTCTTCGTTGATATAAACGCCTTCAACGATGGCAGGTCTTAAGACATTGCTGATAAGAACAGCAGGATCCTCATCCCAAACGATGATATCGATCTTTTCGCCAAAGAGTTCATCTGCGATATTCTGGACTCTGGCACCGCGGTTACCTACGCAGGCTCCGACAGGATCTACGTTAGGATCATTTGAGTGGACTGCGATTTTTGTACGAGAGCCGGCTTCTCTGGCTGTACCCATGATCTCTACAGTTCCGTCAGCGATTTCAGGGATCTCGAGTTCAAACAGACCTCTGACAAGTCCCGGATGTGATCTCGAAAGAAGCACCTGTGGGCCTTTGTTCTCTTTCTTTACGTCCATTACATAGACTTTGATGCGGTCGCCCGGCTTGAAGCTCTCTGTCTTTACCTGCTCGGACGCAGGGACTCTGCCCTCTGTCCTTCCGAGAGAAATAAGCATCGTACCGTTATTGATCCTCTCGACCTTACCGGTAACGATAGTGCCCTTCTTTTCGATATATTCGTTATATGAATTGATTCTTTCTGCTTCGCGGTTCTTCTGAACGAACACCTGCTTAGCGCCCTGAGCGGCGATCCTGTTGAAGTCTTTAGGATCGATCTCGTATTCTACAAGATCACCAAGTTCATATCCGTCGTATATTTCCTTGGCATCCTCAAGTGAGATCTCTGTCATGTCGTCCATGACTTCCTCGACTACTTCGAGACCCATGAAGACAGATACATTGCCTTCTGTCATGTCTACTTCGACTCTTACATTGGATGCTCCGTAATTTTTCTTGTATGCGTTTTCGATGGAGTCTTTGATCGCTCCGATCACTTCTTCTTCAGAAAGATTCTTTTCTTGTCTGAGGTCTGCAAACGCATCCAGAAATTCCTTGCTCATTGTTTGTTACTCCTTTTCATCTAGAAAACAACTGCTAAATTGATTTTTGATATCTTTTCGGCTGGGATATCGAGAGGCTCGCCGTCCTCCTCGATCTTCACGATGCCGTCTTCCTTTCCGAGAAGAATGCCCGCGTGTTCTTTCCCGCCGTTTATCTGCTCATATGTCTTTACTTCTACGATCCTGCCTTTAAATCTTTCGTAGTCAGAATCTTTTATCAGCTCTCTGTCGAGCCCCGGAGAACTTACTTCGAGATTGTAGCTTCTGTCTATAAAGTCCTCTTCGTCAAGGATATCGCTGAGCCATCTTGTCACATCCTCGCACTCTTCTATGCTGACATACTCACTGTCTGAATCTGCCGGCTTATCGAGGAATACTCTAAGCACCCACTCCTTGCCTTCTTTTTTGTATTCAGCCCTATACAGTTCGAGATTTTTCTCTTCGAGATATGGGGCCAGTAATTGGCTGACTTTAGCCACTGCGTCTTCTTTGGCCATGTTTCACCGTCCGAAATCGCCTTACATAAGTGAAAGAGTGGGCTTGCCCACTCTTTCTAAAACAACGTACGATTGTTTATACCATTAAAGCGCTCAAATTGCAAGTATTATTCTAATTGTCATCGCTTTCGCTGCTCTTTTCGGTCTTATCATCAGACGACTCAGAGTCACCGTCCTTCTTGTCGTCGTCTTTCTTTTCTATTACCTTAGGCTTCGGAGGTGGTTGTGTTCCTCTTGTATAAAACTCACCGTCCTGATAGATGACGTTATCAGGCTGTTCTCTATACGTACCTCCTCTAGCGCGCTTCACCTGACTCATTATCTTGCTCCAGAGTCTGGCAGCTGTAGCGGAAGTGGTGTTGAGTTCTGAGTTATCGTCTGTTCCTATCCAAAGAGCCGCTGAATAATTCGGAGTAAATCCGTCGAACCAGATATCCCAGGTCTGGTCGGTCGTACCTGTCTTTCCTCCGACCTGCTCACCGCTGATAGCTGCATCACCCGCAATACCTCTGGAAACGACTGTCTTGAGTATGTCTGTCATGATCCAGGCAACTCCTTCATCCAGGACTCTGGTTTCCTCGGATTTACCTTTCAGAAGAACATTACCTTCAGAATCAGTAACTTTGTTGTAGCAAATACCGGAATTAACAACGCCGCCATTAGGGAATGCGGCATAAGCCAGTGCCATATCAAGCGGTGTGACGCCTTCTGTCATGGCTCCGAGACCGAGCGCTGCTAAGTTGACATCATTTGACGCTTTTGAAGTATCATCTACTACAGTCGAGATACCAAATTCCTTGAGAGTTTCTATCGAGTATTCAACTCCTACCTGTGAGAGGATCTTCACTGCGCAGGTATTTATGGATTGCTGTAGCGCAAGTCTGAAATTCTTCCAGCCTCCATATGTTCTTGAGAAATTCTGTGGCCAGTTTTTGCCTTGCACTGTCATCTTTTCATCTACTACCGAAGAAGAAGCAGTGATGTAATTGCCCCATCCGAAAGTGCCTTGCTTATCATATCCTGTCTTTTTGAATGGGAATTTTTCTCCATTCTTCTGGTATTCAAAGCTCTTCTGGAGAGCCGGAGCGTAAACCGAAAGCGGTTTGATCGATGATCCCGGCTGACGAGGGCTGGTGGCTCTATTAAAGAGCTTGTCACCTGTAGCATCTCGTGTTCCGGCCATAGCTCTGATCTTTCCGGTCCCGACTTCTGTGATTACCATAGCGGCCTCTACCTTGGAATTTCCTCTGAGAGAACTAGGAAAACTGTCTTTATTCTTGAACTCCTTGGTGATGACCTTCTGGGCCTGAGAGTCGAGTGTGGAATAAATATTGAGACCCTTTGCGTAGACCATATTCGTAGCCTGATCCCTGTTGAGATCATACTCTTTCATGAGATCTTTTATTACTGTCTCAATAAGATAATCTTTAAATGCTGAGTTAGTGCCTTTTGAAAGCTTGCCCGGTTTGATGAAATCAGTGACAGGTTTCTTTGCGGCTTCAGCTTCTTCGGCGCTTATGTATCCCTGTTCTGCCATAAGGTCAAGTACAAGATATCTTCTATCAGCCGAAACATCATTAGCATAGAGACCATCCCCTATGTCTACGGTCGTATCATCAGGCTCAGTTACTATGAGTGCATAAAGACCCGGCGCCTGAGGAAGCGCAGCAAGAGCAGCGCACTGCTCAAGTGAGAGATCATCAAGACTTGATGAGAAATAGTACTTTGCAGCGGTATCTACGCCGTAGCAGCCATAACCGAGGTATATAGTGTTAAGATAAGCTGTAAGTATCTCTTCTTTGCTGAGCTCATCTTCTATCTGGCTGGCATAGTACATCTCGATGATCTTACGCTTTATCGATCGTATGCTCTTTTCTTCCGGCAAGAAGACGTTTCTGGCGAGCTGCTGTGTGATAGTGCTGGTACCGCTGATCTCGCCACCGCCTGTGAAAGAACTCCATATCGCTCCGAATATACGTCTGAAGTTGAAACCGTTATGAGTCCAGAAAGTTTTATCTTCAATTGCGATGAAAGCATTCTTGAGATTATCAGGAAGCTCTTCATATTTGGCTATCTCTCGATTTTCCTCATAGTAGATATCCTCTATGAGTTTTTTCTTCCTGTCATAGATATGTGAACTCACATCGAGAGTTGTATATATCTGATCCGGATGGATCTTAGGAGCATGAGCTATCGTATAAGCAGTATAAGAGCCACCGGCGATTCCACCCAGGATAATAAGTACCAAAAGGAGCTTGACTGCTCCCCAGAACAGATTATGCTTTTTGATCGGATCACCCTTTTTATTGAGAATGATCTTGCCTGTTTTATCGGTCTTATATTTGCTTTTATACTTTTTAGGTTTCTTTTTCTTGGCAGGTTTATTGGAAGCATTGGAGGCATTGCCTGATTTCTGAGAGGCTTTCTTCTTTTCCGCTTCGATCTTTGCCAATTTCTTCTGCTCTATTTCCCAGGCAGCTTGTTGCTTCCTGACATCTTCTGCCTGCTTGCTGACAAAAAGTCTGACGCTTTTATCTATCTTTGCGACACCACTTTTGACACCATCCTTTAAAGCTTTGGCTGAATCTGCTTTAGCCGCGGCTTTAGCTGCCTGATTATCTTCAACAGCTTTGTTTATAGCTTCAAAATCGGCTGCAGCTGATATGTTCTGCTCTTCGGCTTTGGCCAAGACGGCCTGCTCATGAGCCTGCTGACGTTTCCGTTCTATTGCTGCCAGCCTGGCAGCTTTAGCCATTTCTCTTCTTTTGTCCAGTTCTTCTTTGACCTTGGACCCTGCGCCGCTTAAAGCTGCCTTTGCCTCAGATTTGACTTTTGAGGCTGCAGAAGTTTTAGGAACAGCGGATTCTACCTTGGCTGAAGGTTTTTTTACAGCATAGCCTTCAGGCAGCCCAAAACCTTTACTGACAGTATCCTTTATGTCTGAAGGTTTATGATCAAACTTGAACGAGATAGTCGCTCTGTCATCATTGAGACCATAACTTTTAGGGGTCGTACTGATATCCTTTACGACCTTTCTCGGCACTCCATTAATTTGATTCTTCTGATCTTTGTCGTTTGCCAATTCTTATCTCCAAAAAACTACATAAAAATGCACGGGATTATTCCCGTGCATATTCTACCACATAATATGGGGATATAAACCTATGAAACCCCTATATTTTGATTAAGATGTATTAAGATTGTTGATACTGTTCCTCTATTTCCTAACTAACATCCTCATCGAGTTAAGTATGCAAAGCACAGCGACACCTACATCAGCAAATACAGCTATCCACATATTAGCGATTCCGATCGCTCCGAGTATAAGGCAGGCAAATTTAACAAACAGCGCAAAGACTATATTCTGCCTCGAGATGCCAAGGGTCTTAGCTGCTACCTTCATAACTTCAGGTATCTTAGCAAGATCATCGTCCATGATTACGATATCGGCAGCTTCTATTGCGGCATCAGACCCAAGAGATCCCATAGCTATGCCCACGTCGGCTCGTGAAAGGACAGGAGCATCGTTGATACCATCTCCAATAAAGGCAACACTTGAGCCACCGGCTTCACCTATGATTTCCTCTACAGCATGGACTTTGTCCTGAGGGAGAAGCTCAGCTCTGTATTCACTGATACCAAGCTCTGATGCGATCAAAGACGATACGCTTTCAGAATCGCCGGTCAGCATCACGAAGCGTTTGACACCGGCTTGTATCATATCTGCGATAGCGCTCTTCGCCCCACTCTTAAGCATGTCAGAGACTACGATAATGCCAATATACTTGCCATTCTGAGCGACATATATCATAGTGCCTGCCACATTCCCATGAAGGAGGCTGTCCTCATTATCAAAAGCGACACCTTCGCCCTTCAGAAAACTATGATTACCGACTATGATCTCGTGTCTTCCGACTTTGGCCTTTACTCCCTTGCCGGCTACAGTTATTTCATCCTTTACTTTATTTGGTGAAACAGGATCATCGCACGCGTCAACTATCGCCTTTGCGATCGGATGAGTAGATCCCGCCTCAACAGCAGCAGCCAGTCTGATTACTTCCTCGGTAGAATAACCGTTTGCGGCCTCTATATATGAAACCTTGAACTTGCCCTCGGTAAGAGTACCTGTCTTATCCGATACAACTGTGTGAAGATTTGCTAAAAGTTCCAGATAATTGGAGCCCTTGACCAAAACGCCCTTTGAGGAAGCCGCTCCTATCCCGCCAAAGAAAGCTAGCGGAACAGAGATGACCAACGCGCATGGACATGAAATTACGAGGAACGTGCATGCCCTTAGCACCCACTTGCCGAATTCAGCAGTGAAGTTTCCGGAAATCAGAGGTGGGATCAACGCGAGGATGACCGCGGCAATTACCACTGCCGGTGTATATACACGCGCGAATCTTGTGATGAAATTCTCGGTTACCGATTTGCGGGACGAAGCGTCCTCGACGAGTTCGAGTATCTGTGAGACCGTGCAATCATCAAATTCCTTCTCTGCTCTGACGCGCAGGAGAGCATCTCCGTTTATGCATCCGGATATTACCTGTTCTCCTGCAGAGACAGGCCTTGGCATCGATTCTCCCGTAAGAGCCGATGTATTGATAAGGCCTTCTCCTTCTATAACCGTTCCGTCAGTCGGCACCTTTTCTCCCGGCTTGATAACAAGTATATCTCCGATCTCGATATCATCAGGATCGATCACTTCGATTTCGCCGCCTTCTGCCTCACGATTGGCATATTCAGGTGCCATGTCGATAAGCTCTGCTATAGATCCTCTCGACTTATTTACCGCGTAATCCTGGAAGAATTCGCCGACCTGATAAAACAGCATTACAGCACAGGCTTCACCGAATTCCCGACAGCCAAAAGCGCCTACAGTAGCGACCGTCATAAGAAAGCTCTCGTCGAACAGTTGTCTATTCTTAATCCCGATAAAGCATTTTCTCACAACATCATACCCGGCTATGAAGTACGGGATCAGATAAAGTGCCAGAAGAAGCCACATACCGCCCCCTTCTTCCGGGAAAACGCCTGTGTGCTCCGCTATAAGAAGTATCACGAACAGCACAAAGGCGATTATTATTCGTTTTAACTCTTTCTTCTGCTTTTTAGTAAATCTTTCCATCGCAGTTATTACATATCTATTTTGCAATCAGGCTCAACCTTTGAGATGCATTCTGCAGCCTGTTTCAGGACTTCATCAAACACCGCGTCATCAGCTTCGATCATGAGCTTCTGTGTCATAAAACTTACCGAAGCGTCAGTGACTCCATCGAGTTTTTTGATAGCTTCTTCCATCTTAGCGGCACAGTTTGCGCAATCCAGATCGATCAGTTTGAATTTCTTTTTCATTTTGTTCCTCCGTTGTAGTAATCTAACCTTCTTCGATATGTTCTTTGCCCATCGCGATGATAGTCTTGACATGATCATCATCCAGAGAATAATAAATGGCTTTTCCGTCTCTACGGCTTCTGATAAGTTTGCCGGTCCTGAGTGCTTTAAGCTGATGAGACACCGCTGACTGATTCATCTGGATATCCTCACATATCTCTGACACATTCTTTTCACCATCAAAAAGATCGTAAAGGATTTTGATGCGTGTAGAATCAGCAAACATCTTGAAGAGTTCAGCAAGATCCAGCAATTCTTCCTCGCCCAGATCTTTTATCATGTAGTCGTTTTCAGTCATCTGCTCTCTCCTTTTATCGGATATAAAAAACATATGCCTGTACATTCATATGAATATATTAGCATATGTTCATTATAAGTCAAGCGATTTATATTCAATTTCGTAATTCGTGAGGACGAGGCACGAGCATGAGGCAGCTGACTGTTCGCTTTTAAATATCGAATATTGTCATTTGAGCCGATTCAGGAAGTCCTGCAAAGAGTCCGTGCTTCTTAAGATCATCGATATTAGTTCCGGTGAGTCTGGTCCTCGATCTTACATCATCGAGAGTATTGAAAGGCTTTTCTTTATAAGCCTCTGTGAGCGACTCAGCAGCAGTATCCCCTATCCCATTTACCGCATTGAAAGGCATCATGATCTTTCCGTCTACAACGCTGAATCTGCATGGTTCTGCTATACCAAGCACAGGCTCCGTAAAACTATAGCCTCTCGACATAGCTTCATATACCACTTCATAGACTGTGAGTTGTTCTTTTTGCTTCGCTGTAGCGGTATTTCCGAGTTTTACGATCTCTTCCATTCGCCTTTCAACAGCCGGGATATCCATTATAGCTGTATCCGCGTCGAAATTGTCGACCTTGGATGTGAACCAGGCTGCGTAGAAATGCTCAGGATAATTGACCTTGAACCACGCCATTCGAATAGACATCATGACATAAGCAGCAGCGTGCGCGCGCGGGAACATGTACTGCAAAGTCTCGCAAGACCAGATATACCATTCCGGTACGCCATGATCTTTCATCATCTGGAGTTGTTCCTCGCTGAGCACCCTGTTCTTACGCACGATCTCCATTATCTTGAAAGCGTCACTGTTAGGCAGGCCCTTCTTGATAAGGAAATTCATGATATCGTCTCGGCATGATATTACTTCATCGATCGTGGCTGTTCCGTTTCTGAGAAGATCCTGGGCGTTGCCGGTCCATACAGCTGTACCATGAGAGAAGCCTGACATCTTGATCAATGCTGAGACTGTAGTCGGATGGATATCATCGAGCATCTGCCGTGTGAAATTGGTACCGAACTCAGGGATCGCGTATGTGCCGTGGACGAACTTGTAATCCTCATTCTTGATATGGAGTTCATCAAGCGATGTAAATATGCTGAGCGTCTTAGGGTCATCAAGAGGTATCTGCATAGGATCTACGCCTGTCATGACCTGAAGATGTCTTATGAGCTGAGGCACATCGTGTCCGAGTATATCAAGTTTCAGAAGGTTCTCGTCGATCTTATGGTAATCGAAGTGCGTAGTGATAACGTCAATATCGCGCTTGTTTGCAGGTTTTTGTATCGGGCAGAACTCATATATCTCGTGATCATCCGGCACTACGATAATGCCGCCCGGGTGCTGGCCTGTTGTGCGCTTAACACCTGTACAACCTTTGACGAGATAGTCTATATCGTATTTATTTACGCTTAGATGGTTGTCTTCGACGTAATGTTTTACATAGCCATATGCTGTCTTGTCCGCTATAGTGGCTACGGTACCGGCCTTATAAACGTTCTTTTCGCCGAAAATCTCACCTACATATCTGTGAGCTACGGGCTGATACTCTCCCGCGAAATTAAGGTCTATATCAGGCTCTTTGTCTCCCTTGAATCCGAGGAATGTAGCAAATGGTATATTGAGGCCTTCCTTTTTCATGCGTGTGCCGCACTCAGGGCATGTCTTCTCGGGCATGTCGTAGCCGACGTCATACTTGCCCGGCTCATCTGTCCATTCGAAGTGTTTACAGGATGGACAGATGTAGTGCGGCGCGAGAGGATTGACCTCTGTGATTCCGGCCATTGTTGCGGCAAACGAACTGCCTACAGATCCTCTTGAGCCTACAAGATATCCATCTTTATTGGATTTCTTTACAAGCATCTGGGCTGCTATATACATAACGGCGTAACCGTTTCCGATTATGGAACTCAGTTCTGTCTCTAGTCTCTCTTCAATCTCAGGAGGGAGTGGATCACCGTATATCTCGTGAGCCTTTGCGTAGCAACTTTCCCTGAGAGTGTCCTCCGCGCCTTCGATCTTAGGTGGGAATTTGCCCTTTGGAACAGGCAGCACATCCTCCACCATGTCGGCGATCTTATTTGTATTAGTAACAACTATCTCTTCGGCGCGGTCACCGAGATAATCGAATTCCGCCATCATCTCATCAGTAGTTCTGAGATAAAGCGAATCCGACGGTGTATCTCTGAATCCGATACCGGCCATGATGATGTTTCTGTAAATTGAAGCATCTTGCGTCGGATAATGAGAGTCAGTAGTTGCAACGGTGATCTTTCCGAGCCTGTCACCTATTTCGATGATCTTGCGGTTGTTATTTTTGAGTTCTTCCTCATCAGCCGCGATACCATCTTCGATCATAAAGCGGTTGTTTCCGATAGGCTGTATCTCGAGATAATCATAGTAAGAGGCAATGCGCATAAGTTCCTCATCGCTCTCTCCTCTCACTACAGCCTGATACAGTTCACCGGCTTCGCAGGCTGAACCAATGATAAGGCCCTCTCTGTGAGCTTCGAGTACAGAGCGCGGTATCCTTGGCCTTTTGTAGAAATAGTCTATATGTGAAGTAGATACCAGTTTGTAAATATTCTTGAGTCCTGTTTGATTCTTTGCAAGAATGATGATGTGGTACGTCCTGTTCTTCTTTATATCGATCGTACCGTCTTCTAAAACAGCGTTCTCATCAGGATACAGATATCCTTCAACTCCATATATGATCTTTATCTCACGGCCCATCTTGGCCTGCTTTGAAGCCTCTTTAGCCGCGTCAGGAAATGCCTGCACGACTCCGTGGTCTGTGATCGCTACAGCAGGCTGTCCCCAGTACGCCGCCTTTGCGACTATATCCGAAACTTCGTTGAATCCGTCATTGTCACTCATCTTTGTATGACAATGGAGTTCAACACGCCTGCCATTTGGATAAGTATCTTCTTTGAGCTTCTTCTCGATCTTTTTAAGATCGCTCATCATCATGAGATTTTCGTGTTCGTAAGTGTCATATTCAATAGCGCCTCTGGCTCTGACCATATCTCCCGCTGAGAGGTTTTCCTGTATCTCACTGAGCTTTTCTTCGGAAATAAATGCTTTCATACCGAAAGTCCTGGCCTCAGAAGCTATTAGTATAGTTATAAGCTCTCGGCCATTTTTGATCGGCATTGACTCAATTGAAAAGACTTCACCCTCGATCACAGGTTTCTCTTTGCTTCCTACGAATCCGCTAAGCTCAAAATACTGAGTAGGCTCGCCATCAAAGTCACGGCCTGTCAGTATGAGTTCCCCTTTTGAGTTTTCAAAAGCCGGAACTTCTTTCTTTCTTCTATTGCCGCTGCGATATTCGCCGCCGTTTCCCCCGTATCCGTTACCGCCGGCATCTCCGTCATAGCCTTCAGCCCTTTTAGGGATCATTACACCTGTATAGATGTAATTGATCCTTATCCTTTCTGCTGACGCGATCCGGCTCGAGATCCTCTTTTTCATGAGATTCTCTGTCTTTTTAGGCATCACAAAATTGAGCTTGGCGTCTATATTGAGCGCCACGCTCTTTCCTCCGGCGATCTTAGACACTGCAACATTTGTTATCTCGATGTCTATATCGTCCTTCTTTTTGCCCGATGCCTCTTCGAGCTCGGCAGCAGTTAAAATATCCTCAGAGATCTTTATCATATTATGATTATTTCGTTACTCTATTTATCATTTTCTACAAGCTCGACCAATCTGTCGATAAGAGCCGATTCAGGCACCTTTTCGATTATCTCGCCATGGCTGAACACCAGGCCTTCTCCGTGCCCGCCTGCTATACCGTAATCCGCTTCGCGGCTCTCTCCCGGTCCGTTTACGGCGCAGCCCATTACAGCTACCTTAAGCGGTCTTCTGCCTTCTTTAGCTCTCTTGGCAGCAATCGGAGCCAGCATATCCTCTGCTTCATTTGCAAGTCCGATCAGATCGATCTCAGTTCGGCCGCAGGTAGGACATGAAACGATATCTATTGCCTTTTCTCTCATACCGACTGTCTCGAGTATTCTCTGTGCGAAAAGGACTTCCTTTACAGGGTCGTCTGTAAGAGACACTCTCATTGTGTCACCAATGCCGGCAAGCAAAAGTGATCCAATGCCAATAGCGGATTTGAGTTCACCGTTTCTTGGTGTGCCCGACTCTGTGATACCGATGTGGATCGGCGCGTCGGTGAGTTCCTTAAGCCTTATGTGAGCATCGTAGTTCATCCTCACATTGCTGGACTTTATGGAAACAACAAGCTTATCGTAGCCGAGATTCTCTATATACCTAAGCATATTTGCTCCGCTCTCAGCAAGAGCGTCTGCTGTTACACCGCCGTATTTTTCTATCAGGTCCTTTTGAAGCGATCCCGAATTGACTCCGACGCGGATAGGTATATCTCTTTCCTTGGCCATATCGACTACAGCCTTTACCCTGTCAACACTCCCTATATTCCCGGGATTGATCCTTATCTTGTCGGCGCCGTTTTGCATTGAAGCGATCGCCAGTCTGTAATCGAAATGAATATCAGCTACAAGTGGAACTTTTGAGAGTTTTCTGGCTCTGGCAAAAGACTCCGCGGCTTCCATATCAGGGATCGCGCAGCGAACGATCTGGCAGCCCGCGTCTTGGAGCTCATCGATCTGACGCACCAGAGCTTCCGTGTTTCTGGTGTCTACATTTGTCATTGATTGTATGGAAACAGGCGCGCCGCCTCCTATGGCGACATCACCGCAATATACTTGTCTGCTCATGTTCTATCCGAATAAATTCTTTACATCGTTGAATGTGATCAGCACGAATAAAGCCAGTATAAGCGCCATGCCGACCAATGTGGCCTTATACTCCATTTCATCATCTATCTTTCCTCGTGAAATGACCTTGAGGATTATGAAAAAGATCTTGCCTCCGTCAAGTCCCGGGATCGGTATGATATTGAAAATCGCCAGGTTGAGACTTACAAGCGCCAAAAGCGTCAGATAAGGAGCTATTCCGTAACTAGCTGCCTGATCGACTACTTTTACAAGTCCGACAGGGCCTGCTACGTCATCAGCTGTAAGTTTTCCCGAAAACAGCATCGCAAAACTCTGAAGCATGGCTTTGTTGAGTTCCCAGGTAGTCTTCGGTCCGCGTTTTATGCACTCCCACGCGTTTTTGGTGACTCCGGCTGTGATCCCTATCATGTAGGACTGCGATTCATCGTTATACTGAGGCGTAACTTCAGCCGTTACAAGTTCACCGTTTCTTCTTACTGTGAACTCAAGGCTTCCTTTGCCGTCATAAGATCTTATGCCTTCGCTGACTTTTTCCCAGCTTCCGGTTTCGCTGCCGTTGATCTCAACGATCTTGTCACCGGCTTGAAGGCCTGCTATAGCTGCCGGTGAATCAGGGCTTACCTCTCCTATGGAATTTGTGACTACGCCTGTTATACAGCTGGAGATAGTTATGGCGAGAACTGCGATGATGACATTCATCGTAACTCCGGCGAGAAGTATAGCGATCTTTTTGTTGTTAGGCTGAGTGCTGTATGATGTAGGGCTGTCGACCGCCTCTTCTTCTCCTTCAAGGCGACAGAAACCTCCTAAAGGAAGAAGTCGTACGGAATATTGAGTACCACCCCTCTCACGCTTAAAAAGAAGCGGGCCCATTCCGATAGAGAATTCAAATACTCTGACTCCGCATAGTTTCGAGACTATCATATGCCCCCACTCGTGCGGTATTATCAGCACGAGCAGCATTACTACGAATAATATGGCTGTTTTCACTTTATGATCCCTCTCTTGATCTTCATTCTTAGTATACGTCTTACGGAATCATCGATCTGTGATTCACGTATAGTTCCTTGTTTTGCGGCCTTCAGCAAAGCCTTATAACAGTTCTCATAGTCACCCGTCACGCAGAGCATATCGTTGCCGGCTTTTACCGATCTTACAGCCGCTTTGCTCTGACTTCCTCCGACGTGATCTGTGATACCCTTCATGCCAAGCCCGTCTGTGATTATCACTCCTTCAAAGTCCATTTTCTTTCTCAGATATTTATGCACAGGCTTTGACAGTGATGCCGGATTCTTTTTATCAAAAGCGTTCACTATAGTGTGGGATACCATCACCATATCGGCACCCTCTTCAATTCCTGCGGTGAAAGGCTTGAGATCTCTGGTAACGAAAGTATTTCTTGATCTTTTGTCACGTATGACCATTCCGTGAGTGTCCCCGTTATTGCCATATCCCGGAAAATGCTTTAGCACGGATACCATGTTATCCTTATCCATTTGCTTAATGCATCTTCTGATGCATTTTGAGGTCTTTATGGCGCTTACAGAATAAGCGCGGTCATACATGAAATCACTCCTGTTATATGGCACATCGGCAACCGGTGCAAAATTGGTATTGAGGCCTAGCGACTTCATAAATTTATCTTTTGCTTTAGTATCGCTTTGGACGGCCTTGAAGCTGCCGCCTCTGAAAACACTGCCTTGCGAGCGGAACCTTTTGCTGCGATATTTTCCGTAAAGAGATGCTCTTACGACGATGCCGCCTTCCTCGTCAGTGCCTATCAGCATTGGGATCTTTGAAGATCTTTGGCAGGATTTCAGGAGTTTTTTCATACCGCTTTTGTTAGTGCGTTTGAAATCCTGATGAAACAGTATATAACCTCCGAACTGGTATTGTTTCTGGATCCCGGCAGCCTTACTTGATGGCATGGCTACGATCATCATCTGTGCTATCTTCTGTTCGAGGGTCATCCTTGAAAGGATGGTTTCTACTTTTTTTCCGACAGGATCTAAGACAGGTTTATATGCGTATGAACGATATGTACTCGCAGGCAAGACAGCAGACACTGTCAAAAGCAGTGTCATCACGAAGCTGAGTATTCTGTTCGCTCTGCGTTTGGATATCATTTTTTCAATATTTCCCCGGCACGAAGCCTTGCTTCTTTGTCGATCGCAAGAACATCAGCTACTGTCTCAGGCGCTGACAGATCCAAAATGTCCATCACTTTCTCGATCGTCTCAGGAATGTCGAGGAACCCGATCTTTCCTGCAAGGAACATCGCGACCAATTCTTCATTTGCTCCGTTCATTACGATAGGAGCGCTGCCGCCTTCAGCAAGTGCTCTGTACGCGAGATCGATACAGCGGAATACTTTGCGATCGGCTTTCTCAAAATGAAGATCACGCCCTACTGTAAACAGATCAAGACTGCCATCAGATGATCTTTCCTCATCTTTGCCGCTGAATTCATCAAGAAGTGTCAGCCTGTCAGGATAATTCAGAGCAAGCCCGATCGGGATCTTCATATCCGGAAGCCCCATCTGAGCCATGACTGAGCCATCCATGAACTCCACCATAGAGTGCACTATACTCTCCGGATGGACATGTATATCTATCTTCTCTGCAGGAACATCAAATAGCCACCTTGCTTCGATCACTTCGAGCCCTTTGTTCATCATTGTGGCGGAATCGATAGTTATCTTTGAGCCCATGCTCCAATTAGGATGAGCAAGAGCCTGTTCAACGGTAACGCCCTTCATGGACTCGTAGCTGCGCCCCCTGAAAGGACCGCCTGAAGCCGTCAGAAGAATGCGCCGAAGCGGCCTGAAATTACGAGCAGACTCAACAGCGTCTCTGTAGGCCCTTCCGCAAGCGCTTCCGCCATTTCCTTCAAGACATTGGAAAATAGCACTGTGCTCACTGTCTACCGGAAGAAGCTTTACCCCTTTTTCACGGCAGAGATCGGTAATGAGTTTCCCGCCCGTTACCAATGTCTCCTTATTTGCCAGAGCTATATCATGTCCGTGCGAAATAGCCTCGTAAGTCGGAGCAAGTCCGCTTATGCCCATAAGCGAATTGAGGACTATGTCACAGTCCATCTTAGCTATCTCAACAAGGCCATCATCTCCGTAATAGATATCAAGCTTTGGAAACTCATCCTTTAGCTTAGCAGCGTCATCGGCGTTGCCTACGCAAACAGCCGCCGGCTCAAACTCGCGTATCTGTTCGATCAGTACCGAGAGCCTGCTTCTGCAAGTAAGGCCGCAGACAGCAAATTTATCTTTATTGTTACGTATTATCTCGAGAGCCTGTGTTCCAATTGAACCTGTGCTCCCTAAAATCAATATTTCCTTCATTACCCTTCAACCAGGAGCAAAGCTCCAACAAGCTCGCTTGATTGGAGCGAGCGACGCCGTCAACAGACGCTGGGAGCTTCAGCTCCTGAGAGCGTCGGTCGGGGATTGTACCCACCACCGACGGTCGAAAATGGAACCCGCCGCCATTATCGGAGGAGCTTAGCCTCCGAAGATCAATGCTTCCGACCTTACGGCAAAGCCGTTTAATCCGGAGGAAGCATTATAGAGGCGGG
>JAZQBC010000003.1:0-9647 GCA_045545495.1 Anaerovoracaceae bacterium
GCGGCGGGTTCCATTTTCGACTGTCGGTGGTGGGTACAATCCCCGACCGACGCTCTCAGGAGCTGAAGCTCCCGGCGTCTGTTGACGGCGTCGCTCGCTCCAATCAAGCGAGCTTGTTGGAGCTTTGCTCCTGGTTGAATAAAAACGGAGGGATAAACGATGAGTAAAGTAATATTGCTGAACGGCAGCCCACATCCGCACGGATGCACAGCCACGGCGCTCGAAGAAATGATCAAAGTATTTGAGGCAGAAGGTATAGAAACTGAGATTATACAAGTCGGATCAAAGGCAGTACGAGGCTGCATCGCGTGCGGTAAATGCCAGGAACTCGGTAAGTGTGTATTTGATGATCTGGTAAATGAAGTGGCGCCAAAGTTTGAAGCAGCTGATGGCCTTGTAGTGGGAAGCCCGGTGTATTACGGATCTCCAAATGGTACGATCTTATCCTTTATGGACAGGCTCTTCTACAGCACGAATTATTCAAAGCACATGAAGGTAGGAGCCGCTGTGGTCAGCTGCAGAAGAGGCGGAAATACAGCGAGTTTTGACGTTCTCAATAAGTACTTCACGATAAGCGGGATGCCTGTGGCGTCCTCAACATATTGGAATCAGGTGCACGGCTTTGATGCTGAGACGGTAGTCAAAGACCTTGAAGGCCTTCAGACTATGAGGAATCTCGCGAAAAATATGAGCTTTATGATCAAAGCTTTTGCTGATGCCAAAGACAAATACGGATATCCTGAAATGGAAGGAGATTCATTTACCAGCTTTACCGATGGCAAGTGATATTCCGTAGACGCATTTGATCGGAGGTAATTGCCGAATGAGTGGGACAAAGAAAAAGGGCAAAGGAAATAGAAAAAGAAGGGTATTCCTGATCGTCATTGAGATCGTCTGCCTTATTGCTTTGGGATATGGCGTTTACAAAATAGCCGGTGATATCAGAGAGCAAAAGGCGCAGGAAGCCGCGGAGGCAGAAGCAGCAAAACAAGCTGAAGAAGCCGCGAAACAGGCAGAGGAGGAGAAACAGAAGCAGGCAGAAATGCTGAATGAGTGGAACCTTCTTTTGGTCAACCCGTGGAAGGCTATGCCGGATGACTTTGAAGTGACGACGGCTGAGGTAGAAGGCGGTTATGTTGTAGATGAGAGGATAGCAGGCGCCATGAAGGAGATGCTGACAGACTGTAGGGAAGCAGGATATTCTCCTCAGATAATATCCTCGTTCAGGACGCGCGAGACCCAGCAATATCTTTACGATCACACAGCGAATAAAGACGATACGGCCATCCCGGGGCACAGCGAACATGAATGCGGGCTTGCCGCAGACATAATCGATTCATCTTCGGCTGGCTGGAGCGATCCTCTTATAGATGATCAGGAGACGCTCCCTGCTCAGAAGTGGCTGATGGAGCATTGTCAGGATTATGGATTCATCCTCAGGTATCCAAAGGACAAGGAAGACATAACCGGCATCATCTATGAGCCATGGCACTACAGGTATGTAGGCAAAGAACATGCCGAAAAGATAATGGGCGAGGGGCTTTGCCTTGAGGAGTATATAGAACAACTTGGCGGAGAGATAAAGGACGCAGAAGGCACCGAATAACAGGAGTCTGTAAATATTTGTATGTCATCAATGATCTTGATAGACGGGCTCGAGATAGAGCTCACTAAAAAACGAATAAAACGAATGAACCTCCGCATCAGAGAGCCGGATGGCAGTTTGGTTATCAGCGCTCCGTACGGAACTCCCGACAGGGACATAATAGCTTTTGTAAGAATCAAGAGAAGCTGGATAGACAAAAACGTAAGGAACGTTCGCGAAAGAGCCGCTGCTCACCCCGAAGCAGAGAGCAGATCTGAAAGGGAAGCGAGGCGCCGTGCGCTAAAAGAAAGAATAGCCCGTAGGCTGCCGGAAGTAGAGGCGATAACGGGTCTGAGAAGCAATGGCTGGACAGTGAGGGATATGCATACAAGATGGGGCAGCTGCAATACAAGGACCCATCACCTCAACTTCAGCCTGATGCTCTGGGACCGCACAGATACAGAACTCGATTACGTGATCCTTCACGAATTGGTCCACACCAAAGTAGCGAATCACGGTCCTGACTTTTACACCATGATGGACAGATACATGCCCGGCTGGAAGACAATAAGAAAGAATCTGAGGACACGATAGAAGATGGAAGTACCACAACTGATAATAGATCTCGCAATAATGATGACCACCGCGGCTGTGGTCACTATAACATTCAAAAAACTGAGGATACCTACGATTCTCGGGTATATTGTCGCGGGATTTCTTATAAGTCCGTATTTTCCGTTCTTCATGAACATACAGAGCGAGGCGTCCATGGAAACATGGAGTGAGATCGGTGTGGTTATCATCCTGTTTCACATAGGACTCGAATTCGACTTCAATAAACTCAAAGAGGTAGGGAGCACAGCGATAGTCTCCGCCGCGGTCAAAATGGGCGGCGTCTTACTCATCGGATACGGCTTCGGTCTGCTGCTCGGCATGTCGACAATGAACTCCGTATACCTCGGGGTGATGCTTTCCATCAGCTCGACTGTAGTGATACAGAAATGCTTCAGCGAGATGGGCCTTGAAAAAGAGAAGTACGCGGGACTTGTCATGGGCTCTCTCGTAATGGAGGACGTGATCGCGGTCTTTATGATGGTCATACTTACGACCATCGCAGCAAGTCACAATCAAAGCCCCGCGGGTATGGCGCTTCATATGTTTCTGATGATCACATACCTCATTCTTTGGTTGCTGCTCGGCATTTACTTCCTGCCGACTTTCCTCAACAAAGTAATGGGACTCATGAGCGATGAAACACTCACGCTTCTGTCCATAGGATTTTGCTTCCTGATGGCGATGGTGGCGCACCAGCTCGGATTCTCGATGGAACTTGGCGCCTTTATAGCCGGCTCGTTCTTCGCGGGCACCAGATACGCGCAAAGGGTAGAACATGTGACATCAGCCGTCAAAGATATGTTTGGCGCTATATTCTTCCTTTCTGTAGGCATGATGGTGCAGCCGTCTATCATCACGGAGAGATGGACTTCGATAGTTCCTATCGCCATCGTGGCTGTTATCGCCAAGCTCATATTCGCGACTATAGGTATGATGCTTTCAGGGCAGGACATGAGCACATCTCTTAAAGGCGGCATATCGCTTGCGCCTATAGGAGAGTTTTCGTTCATCATAGCGAGCCTTGGTATTTCGCTTGGGGTCATAGACAGCTATCTCTATCCGGTGATAGTAGCGTCGTCTATTCTTACAATAATCATGACGCCGATACTCATAAGGCGCTCAGACAGCATAGTCGCGGCAATTAAAAAAATCATGCCGGAAAAACTCAGACGTGTTGTAAGAAGTTATACATCCGACGAGAGATCCAAAGAGGAGCGTTCATCGGAATGGAGCAATCTCCTGAAGGACTATTTCATAAAGCTCGCCATCTACGGCAGCATAATGCTCGTTACAGCAATCGCCGGCACAAGGCTAATCTATCCGCTCTTGTCAAAACTTGCCGGTGAGACAGCGAGCAAGTGGATCGTGACAGTGTTTATATACGCAGTGCTCATAGTATTCACAAGGCCTTTTATGGGCAGCAGCAGCACGGCTTTCACTACATTATGGATGGGAAGGCTTACCAACAGGCCACCGCTTGCTGTCATGATATTCGCCAAGGTGATCATTCTGGAAGTTGTCGCGCTGATCCCACTGCTCAGACTCTTTAATACTAAGCTTTCGTGGCTGATTCTCCTGATACCTCTGAGTATCCTTGTGATCGCGAGGTCGGAGTTTATCGCTACGTATTACCTTCAGCTGGAGACCAGATTCTTCGCGAATCTCAATCAAAAGACTATGGAGGAAAGAGGCGGCGTCAGGAAGCGCAATCATTGGTTCAATGAAGACTACAGTATATTCAGTTGGCATATCCCTGACGGCGCGCCATACGCGGGCAAGTCTCTACAAGAACTGAACTGGGGCAGAAATTACTCCGTGTATGCTGTAAAGCTGAAAAGAGATGACAAGGTCACTGTGATGCCTTCTGCCAGGACAGTATTGTTTGCCGGTGATAAGCTGCATGTGATCGGAAAAAGGCAGCAGCTTGAGGCCTTCCACAAAGTTATGGGAATAGGGGAAGTCAATATAAGGACTCTTAAGGACTTCCTTGTCGAAGGATATGACAAAAATGCTCAGGCTCTTGCGTGCGCGGCTATCAAGGTAAGGGGAACCGAGCCATACGTGAACAAGCCTATCAAGAAAAGCGGCATCAATGCCCGGGGCCATTGCATGATACTAGGGCTTGAGCGCGACGGATATGCTACCAACATACCGGACGCGAATATGTTGATCGAGCAGGGCGATATACTATGGATCATCGGTACAGAGCGCGATCTCAAACTCATCGCAGCTCACTCGATGGGGGAATTGGGCGCACACTCAGAGGAAGAAACGCAAGCGGTAGAGGCGTGATAATAGATGGAAACAGATTACACAAAGATTTATGATAATGCAGTAAATTCAGATGATGCCGGCATCATCGGAAGAGCAGCGCGAAGAGCAGCCGATTATGTGGTCTTTGAACACGTGAAAAAAGTCTATCATGTGGGCGAAGTCGACATAGAGGCGCTTTCGGATGCGAGTTTTTCTGTCGCAAAGGGAGAGCTTGCTGTGGTAGTCGGAGAATCGGGTGCGGGTAAGACGACACTCCTCAATATCCTTGGAGGCATGGATACTCTTACGAGCGGACGAGTGACGCTTGACGGCAGAGAGATAAGCAATTTCAGCAGAAGGCAGCTAACAGATTACAGGCGCTATGACATAGGCTTTGTGTTCCAGTTCTATAATCTGGTGCAAAATCTTACTGCTCTCGAGAACGTCTCGCTCGCAACTCAGATCTGCAAGGACCCGCTTGATCCCGCAGAGACGCTTGAAGCGGTCGGCCTTGGTGACAGAATGAACAACTTCCCGGGTCAGCTTTCTGGTGGAGAGCAGCAAAGAGTCGCTATTGCCAGAGCTCTCGCCAAGAATCCAAAGCTTCTGCTTTGCGATGAGCCTACCGGAGCTCTTGATTACAACACAGGAAAGCAGATACTTCAGCTGCTTCAGGATCAAGCGCGCCATTCAGGCACAACAGTAATTATTATCACTCACAATAAGGCGATCACGCCTATGGCAGACAGAGTAATAAGTGTAAGGAGCGGACGAGTCACTGATGTCAAAGTCAACACCGATCCGCTGCCTATTTCGGAAATAGAATGGTAAAGTCTACGCTGAGAGAAATTAGGACCTCCCTCACAAGATACCTCGCGATATTTGCGATCGTGGCGCTTGGAGTGGGGTTTTTCAGTGGACTCAAAGACTGTAAAGCTTCGATGGTCAAGACTGCGTCGGAGTATTTGGACGATAAGAATTTTTACGATTATGAGATCCTGTCCTCATATGGAATAGACGATGACAGTGTGAAATTGGCTTCCGAATGGGAAGGAGTAGAAACAGCTGAGGGCTCTATCCAGATAGATGTGATGGCCAGCTCAGGCAGCGGTGATGCCCAGGCTCTCAAAGCAATATCTCTGCCGGATTCGATCAATAAGCTGAATCTTGTAGAGGGCAGGCTTCCCGATTCTGCTGACGAATGTGTTGTCGACGCATACAGCATAACGGACGAAGGCTATACCATAGGCGACAGCATTATTCTCACAGACGACAATGACAAGGACAAGCTGGAGCAATTTAAGATAAAGGAATTCAAGATAGTAGGAACTGTCAACACTCCGATCTATCTCGATTATCAAAGAGGCTCGACAGACATAGGAAACGGAAGTCTCTATACATTTTTCTTTGTCGACAAATCCGCCTTTGATCTGGACTATCTGACCAATCTCTATGTAACGCTCAAAGGAAGTGCAGCGTCTCTCAGTGAAGAACATGAAGCGATACTTGATAAGCACGAGGACGGCATGGAGGATCTTGCTGAGGCAGTGACAGAGGCAAGGCGAGAGACTGCGCGCAAAGAGGCTCAGGAGGAACTTGACGAGAAAAAAGAAGAGTACGAAGAGAATCTTGAAAAATACGAGAAGGAAAAAGCCGATGCCGAGGAGGAAATTAGCAAAGCCGAAGACAAGATCAAACAGGGCGAAAAAGATATAAGTAGCGGCAAAAAGAAAGCAAACAAGGGAAAGAGCGAAGCGAACGCCACAATCAAAGAACTAAACAGCAAGCTTAGCGAGGTGAATAAAGGCATAGAGACTCTGAACAGTAAGAAAAAGAGCGCCGAGGAAGGACTTGCGCAGGCAAACAGCGGCAAGGCAGAAGCCGAGAAAGGAAAGGCTGAACTTGAAAAAAGCATAGAGGGTCTCAAGCAGGCAGCTCAGGCCGATCCCGAAAATGCTGCTCAGTATGAGGCGCAAATCACCGAGCTTAGTAAGAAACTTGCCGAAGTAGAAAAGCAGTTAGTCGGCATCGACGCAACAATAAAGGAATTGAAAGCGGGCCTAAAGACCATTGACGGAGAACTCAAAAAAGCTGATGCCGGGAAAAAGCAGATAGAAGACGGCATTGAACAGGCAAAGGAAGGCGTTGCAAAAGCAGAAAGTGGATTAAAGGAACTCGACAAGCAGTCGAAGAAACTGGAAATAAACAAGAACAAGCTAAAGAGCGAGAAGGAGAATGCCGACAGCGAGTTTGAAAAAGCCAAGAAAGAACTCGATGATGCCAAGGACAAGCTGGATGAAGCTCAGGAAAAGATCGACGATATGGAGACGGGCAACTCATACGCGCTGTCTCGCACTCAGAATGCCGGCTACTCATCCTTCGACAGCAACTCAAGCATAGTGAGCAATATTGCCAAGATATTCCCTGTGTTCTTCTTCCTCATAGCGGGTCTGGTTTGTATGACAACTATGACTCGAATGGTAGATGAGCAGCGAACACAGATAGGAATACTCAAGGCTCTTGGCTATAGCAACGCAGCCATAGTAGGAAAGTATATGTTCTACTCGGGAAGCGCCGCTTTCCTGGGCACGGCTGTTGGCTTTTTCGCGGGCTGCAAGATATTCCCTATGGCCATTTGGAATGCCTACACTATGATGTACGATTTCTCAGACGAGGTGGCGTATGTGATAGACCCTAAGCTTGGGCTCATCGCCCTGGCGGCAGCTCTCCTTTGTTCTATGGGAGCTACTTGGGTCTCCATCGCTGCTGATTTCAGGGTGGCACCATCAGATCTCATAAGGCCTAAGACCCCGCCTGCGGGCAAACGCATACTCATGGAGCGTATCACACCGCTCTGGAAGAGGATAAGCTTCCTTTACAAAGTCTCGATAAGGAACATATTCAGAGACAAAAAGCGCTTCATGATGATGGTGATCGGAGTCAGTGGCTGCACCGCTCTTCTCATAGCGGGCATGGGAATTCGCACCACCATTTCAAGGGTAGCGGATCATCAGTATAACGAGATATCTCTATATGATTTCACCGTTGTGTTCAGTAAAAATATGAACGAGAACAGGCGCGGTGATTTCATGAAGGATATGGAGAAATCGGGCCTTTCGGATGAAAATGTGAAATTCATGCATCAGGGAGAAATGACACTTCTCACCGGCAAGAACAGCAGCATGGACATCACTTGTGTTGCTCTTACAGAGGATAACTTCGGCAGATTTGTTAGCCTCCATGACAAAAGCGGCGAACTTGACTTCCCGGGACAGGGCGAGGCGATAATAGTAAGCAAGCTGCAGCATGATTATGGCATAAACGTAGGGGACACAATCACACTCAGAAAAGATTATCGGGAGATGAAGCTCAAGGTGGCCGGAGTCGCGGATAATTACGTCTATGACACGATTTATATGAGCGATGATACCTACAAGCAGGGAATGGGTAAAAAAGGCGATATAAAGGCAGCATACGTCAAATTGGAAGACGGCGCGACAGAGGATGAGGTAAGAAGCGTCGCGACGGTAGCGGCGAATTACGAGAATACCGCTGCTGTTCAGGTGAATGCCGATGTAAAGGATAATGTCAGCAAAATGATGAAGAGCCTCGATGCGGTTGTGTATGTCGTCATACTGTCAGCCGCGCTGCTCGCGTTCATAGTGCTTTACAATCTGACAAATATAAATATTACAGAGCGTATACGTGAAATCGCTACCATCAAGGTGCTCGGTTTCCGTGGGCTTGAAGTATCCCAATACGTGTTCAGAGAGAATCTCTTCCTGACTGCCATCGCGGCGGTCGTCGGCATACCGGCAGGGAAGTGGCTTCTCAAGTTTGTTATAGATAATATAGTGGTCAAGATGATCTACTTTGAACCTCGGCTCACCAACACAGACATTGTACTGGCTGTGGTGATGACCTTCGTATTCGCGTTCTTTGTAAATCTTGTAATGCAAAAGAGACTGGCCGATGTTTCCATGACCGAGTCTCTGAAATCCGTAGAATAGGTATTAACGCAAATATGACCGACCTGCGCTGATCAGCGCATCGATCGCTTATTACTTCAAATTGATGAGATATGGCAAGGTGGCTTCGAAGTCGACTCCATACCATGGCTTTTTAGGGTTTTCCATGGTGACCTCGATAGTATGAGCGGTATAGTCAGCAGCGATCCGCATAGCGTCCTTCCAGTCTCTGCCTTTCATGATCTCACCGATAGCTGTGCTTGAGAACAGATCTCCTGTGCCGTGGAACATCGCTCCGACCTTATCATTCTGATAAGTGTAGAACTCATCAGTCTCTTTGTCATAACCCATGATACCGGTCTTTCCTTCGCTGAGAGAGACACCTGTCAGCACTGTGATCTTGGCGCCGAGTTTTACCAGCCTTGAGAGAAGCTCCTTGATATAGCTTTCATCGTACTCTTCTTTGTATTCCATACCTGTCATGATGGAAGCTTCGGTAATGTTTGGCACTATGATATCAGCTTCTGAACAGAGTTCTGCGTTCTTCATAGCGTAATCCATATCAAAGGCAGGGTAGAGCTTGCCGTTGTCGGCCATGACAGGGTCAACGAAGACAAGACCGTCTTTGCCGAATGTATGGAAGATCTTTTTCATCATTTCGATCTGTTCTATAGTGCCGAGATATCCGGTATAGATCCCGTCGAACTTGATATCCTCATCCTGCCATTTCTCGCAGATAGGCTCTATCTGGTCTGAGAGATCCTTGCAGGTAAAACTTTTAAACAATGTATGATTGGAAAGTACTGCAGTTGGCAGAATGACACACTCTGTCCCGAGAGCCGAAATGACCGGAAGAGCTATTGTGATCGAGCACTTGCCGAGGCAGGAAATGTCTTGTATCGTAAGAATCCTTTTCATAATAATTCACCTCTACTACTTTATTAACCAGTTACAAATGTAACACTTTCTTAATAGTAAGTAAATAATCTAATACGTTTTTTACATAGTAAGTTGATAGGTAAATGAATTTGTATTAAGAAATCGGATATGCAACTGCCGTATATTGTATCATCTATGCGAAATAGTATAACAGACGCCGGATGTCCCCCGCCTCTATAATGCTTCCTCCGGATTAAACGGCTTTGCCGTAAGGTCGGAAGCATTGATCTTCGGAGGCTAAGCTCCTCCGATAATGGCGGCGGGTTCCATTTTCGACCGTCGGTGGT
>JAZQBC010000004.1:0-19378 GCA_045545495.1 Anaerovoracaceae bacterium
AGGGATGAACTCGATCTCTTTGCGTACCGATGATGGGATGTCTTCAAGATCAGGAACATTCTCCTTAGGAATGATGATCTTGCGTATGCCCTGTCTGTACGCTGCGAGCGACTTCTCCTTGAGACCGCCTATGCGGAGGACTTTACCTCTAAGCGTGATCTCGCCTGTCATCGCGACTCTCTTGTCTGCCTTTCTGTCGGTGAGCAGGCTGAAGAGCGCGCTTGTCATAGTGATACCGGCAGACGGGCCATCCTTTGGAGTGGCGCCTTCTGGAATATGGATCTGGATGTCGTAATCCTTGAACATATCCTTGCCGATCTTGTACTTGCCCGAAATGGACTTGATGTATCCGAGAGCTGTAGTCGCGGATTCCTTCATCACGTCGCCCATCTGACCGGTCAGCACCAGCCTGCCTGTGCCCGGCATCTTGACTGTCTCGATCGTGAGTGTGACGCCGCCGACTGATGTCCACGCCATGCCTGTAGTTACGCCTACTTCAGGTTCCAGGCTTCCTATATCCTCGATAAAGATACGTTTACCGATATAATTTTTAAGATTCCTAGGAGTCACGTTGTTGACCTTGCGCTTGCCGCCCACGATATTCCTCGCGGCTTTTCTGCAGGCGTTTCCGATCTCTCTTTCGAGGTTTCTGACTCCGGATTCTCTTGTGTAATATTCAATGATATCCTTGATGGCGCCCTTAGAGATGCTGAACTGAGTCCTCTTTAGACCGTTCTCTTTCATCTTCTTAGGCACAAGGTAATCCTCAGCTATGTGAAGCTTTTCTTCTTCTGTGTAGCTGGAGAGCTCGATCACTTCCATCCTGTCGAGAAGTGGCCTTGGGATAGTCGCTGTGGTGTTCGCTGTGGTAATGAACATGACATTTGACAGATCGAAAGGTATCTCGAGGTAGTGATCGGTAAAGGTGCTGTTCTGCTCCGGGTCTAGTACTTCGAGAAGAGCTGACGCAGGGTCGCCTCTGAAGTCCGATCCGATCTTATCCACTTCATCAAAGAGGAAGAGCGGATTGTTCGACTCGGCCTCGATGATGCTGTTTATAACTCTGCCCGGGATAGCGCCTATGTATGTGCGCCTGTGACCTCTGATCTCTGCCTCGTCTCTTACGCCGCCAAGAGACATTCTTACGAACTCTCTGTTTGTGGCTCTGGCGATCGACTTGGCGATGGAAGTCTTACCTACTCCCGGAGGGCCTACAAGACAGATGATAGGTCCTTTGTTCTCTTTTGTGAGATGCTGCACTGCGAGGTGCTCGAGTATCCTCTCTTTTACCTTTTCGAGGCCGTAGTGATCCTCATTCAGGATCTTCTCTGCCTTGGAGAGGTTTCTGTTTATCTTGTTTGATTTGTGCCACGGAAGCTCGAGTATGGTCTCTATGTAAGTCCTGGATACGTTGGCATCAGGGCTCATAGGACTCATTCTCGCGAATTTATCGATCTCCTTACGGACTTTTGTGGCCGTCTTCTCATCGAGCCCCAGCTCTTCGAGTTTTTCCTTCCACTGCCTTGCCTCATCGCCGGAGTCCTCGTCTTCGCCGAGTTCTTCTTTGATCACCTGGAGCTGCTCTCTGAGGTAATACTCTCTCTGACCACGGTTCATATTCTTGACTACGCGGTTGTTTATCCTCTTGGCAATGGAGAGTATGTTGTTCTCCTTGCCTATGATGTCGATGAGGTGACCCACTCTCAGCCTGACTGAGTCTATCTCAAGGAGAGGCTGCTTGACGTCGAACGGAACATCTATCTCGTTAGCGATTATGCTGCATACGAGCGCCGGATCGTCGATCTCATCAGCAAGAGTGTTTCCCGCCGAATCTCCCTGCCCTGAAAGCTCTACGTATTTCAGATAGAGCTGCCTGAGCACGCGCATGTTCGCCTGAAGAGAGATGTCTTCCATGTCGTCATCTACGTCTTCTGTCAGGACATAGTCGCAGCGAAGAAGTTCACCGTCTTCGTAGATGTCCTCGATCCTGACTCTCTGCTCGCATACGACAAGCACACGAACGTAATCGTCGTTTCTCTTTACTACCTGTCTTACTTTGATGAGCACGCCTGTCAGATAGCAGTCATCCATTTTGGGCTCATTTACGGCCGGGTCTCTCTGCGCGGATACGACAATATACTTGTCGCCGTTCATCGCAAGATCAACGGCGGCAAGTGATTTATCTCTTCCGATATCGAAGCCGACTATAGTCCCCGGAAAAAACGTCTGTCCTCTCAGAGGGATGTATGGAATTCGTTTGATGCTTTCAAATTCTGCCATTATGCGTCCTTCTTTATCTCTTCGGATTCTTCTATTTTCTTTTTCTTAAGTACGAGTTTCGGCTCAGCTGTGCCGTTGACAACATCGGCGTCTATGATGCACTTGCTGACATCCGTTCTCGATGGCAATTCGTACATGATGTCGGTCATGATGCTTTCGAATATGCCTCGGAGGCCTCTGGCTCCGGTCTTAAGCGCAAGCGCTTTGTCCGCAACAGCATGGACCGCGCTCTCTTCTACTACCAGATCGACATCGTCCATGGCAAACAGCGTCTGATATTGCTTTACAAGCGAGTTCTTTGGCTCTGTGATTATCCTTACGAGAGCCTCCTCTGAAAGCTCGGAGAGCGCTACTGTAACAGGAAGCCTTCCGATCAGTTCAGGTATGAGTCCGAATTTCAGGAGATCTTCAGGCTCTGCCCTCAGCAGGATATCCGCGTCGTCGAGATCAGTCACGGTATCTTCTTTATTGAATCCGATGACTTTGTTTCCGAGCCTCGTCTTGATTATCCTGTCGAGACCTGTAAACGCTCCGCCGCAGATAAAGAGCACGTCCTTAGTATCGAAGTGTATGAACTCCTGATTAGGGTGTTTGCGCCCTCCCTGTGGAGGTACGTTGGCCACAGTACCCTCTATTATTTTAAGGAGAGCCTGTTGTACGCCTTCGCCGCTTACATCCCTTGTGATGGACATGTTCTCGCTCTTACGCGCGATCTTATCTATCTCGTCTACGTAGATGATACCTCTCTGTGCTCTTTGGAGGTCGCCGTCAGCAGCCTGATAGAGTCTGAGCAGTATGTTCTCGACGTCTTCTCCGACGTAACCTGCCTCAGTGAGCGATGTCGCGTCAACTATGGCAAAAGGCACATCGAGTATGCGCGCGAGTGTCTGGGCGAGAAGAGTCTTTCCGCAGCCTGTAGGACCGAGCATGAGTATGTTGCTCTTTGAAAGCTCTACATCGTTTGCCGCGCTGTCCTTATATTTATCGAGATGCCTGATCCTCTTGTAGTGGTTGTATACCGCCACGGCGAGGCTTCTCTTGGCCGGGTCTTGCTCGATCACGTACTGGTCGAGTTCAGCTTTTATCTCCTCCGGCTTTGGGAGCGCGCCAAGCTGAGGCCTCTTCTGTGAAGGCCCCTTCTCTTCATCCATTATTGACTTGATAAGATCTACGCATTCATTGCAAATATACACATCAGGTCCGACCATGATGCTCCGGACCTGATGACTTGTTTTACCGCAAAATGAACACTTAGCTTCGTAGTTGTCTGCCATATTATTTCACTCAGTGTTTTTCGATAACTTTGTCGATGAGACCGTACTCGGCCGCATCGGCTGCACTCATGTAGTTGTCTCTGTCGGTATCCCGCTCGATGACTGAAAGATCCTGACCTGTTGCTTCCGCGAGGATCTTGTTCAGTTTTTCCTTTATGTCGAGGATATGATCAGCGGTGATCTTGATATCCGACGCCTGACCCTGGAAGCCTCCGAGAGGCTGGTGGATCATGATCTCGGCGTTAGGAAGAGCGTAGCGCTTTCCTTTTGTGCCTGCCGCGAGAAGCACAGCTCCCATGCTGGCGGCCATGCCGACGCAGATAGTACTGATATCCGGCTTGATAAACCTCATCGTGTCGAATATCGCCATGCCGGCCGTTACCGAGCCGCCCGGCGAATTGATATACACGTTGATGTCTTTGTCCGGATCTTGTGCTTCAAGGAACAGGAGCTCAGCTACCACGACGCTCGCGGTATGATCTGTGATCTCCTCATCTATGAATACGATCCTGTCGATCAGCAGCCTGGAGTAAATGTCATAAGAGCGTTCACCCTGGCCTGTCTGCTCAACTACATATGGTACATAGTTCATTATTTCTCTTCTTTCTCTTCCTTCTTAGCCTTCTTTTCAGCCTTAGGATCTTTGATCTTAGCGTTGTCGAAGAGGAAGTCGATGACTTTCTTAGTCTGAGCATCCTCTCTGAAGTAGTTCTCAGTGTCAGGACCGGCCATACCCATAACTGCCTCAGCATCCATTCCGTACTGAGCGCCAAACTCTGTCATGAGATCCTTGATTTCCTCGTCTGTAACGCCGATGTCTTCCATGCGAACGATGTTCTTGAGGAGGACCCTTGTTCTGATCCTCTTCTCAGCGTCAGGTCTTGACTTCTCCTTCATGTCGTCGATAGTCTCGCCTGTCCAGTCTGTGTACTGCTGGAGCGAGAGGCCCTGAGCCTGGAGGCTCTGGTTCATGTCGTACAGCATGTTGTCGAGTTCTGCCTCGATCATGACTGCAGGTACTTCGATCTCGTTGTTAAGATAGAGCTGCTCGAGAACTCTGTCCTTCATAACGGACTCGTCTGTCTGCTTAGCCTCTTCTTTGAGTTTCTTCTTGAGATCTTTCTTGTACTCAGCAAGAGTCTCGAATTCACTTACATCGCTTGCGAGCTCGTCGTCGATCTCAGGAAGGATCTCTTTCTTGATCTCGTGGAGTTTGCATTTGAATACAGCGTCTTTGCCTTTGAGTTCTTCTGCGTGATAGTCTTCAGGGAATGTTACGTTGACATCGAACTCCTCGCCTGTCTCTCTTCCGACCATCTGATCTTCGAATCCAGGGATGAACTGTCCGGAACCGAGTACGAGTTCGTAATTCTCAGCAGCGCCGCCTGCGAACTCCTCGCCATCAACACTTCCGTTGAAGTCAAAGATGACTGTGTCGCCATTCTCTGTCTTTCTGTCTTCTACAGTTTCCATTCTGGCCTGGCTCTTCTGTACTCTTTCGAGCTCTGCCTTGACTTCCTTTTCACCGACTTTTGTCTCTACCTTTTCGATTTCGAGGCCCTTGTAATTCTCTACCTCGATCTCAGGGAATACCTGTACGCTTCCGCTGATAACTACAGGCTCTCCCTCTTTGATCTCAGGGGATTCAAGCGAAGGCTGCGCGATTACTTCGAGATCCATCTCTCTGAGCGCATCGTAATATCCTGTACCGAGAAGCCCGTTGAGAGCCTCATCCCAGAATACGTCGTGTCCGTAGAAATTCTCGATGATCTTACGAGGAGCTTTGCCCTTGCGGAATCCGTCGATCTGGAACTTGTCTCTGTTTGCGAGATAAGCCTTGTTAAGAGCATCCTTGAACTCGTCTGCCGAGAATTCGATGTTGAACTTTACAACTCCGTTTTCCTTTGAAATCTGTGTAGCCTTCATTTGATATATTCCTCCGTTGCTATAGATTTATTGTCTTTTTGATTTTATTAACTATTTATATTAACGCCCTCTGGAGCTTGGATCTGTTTTCAGTTACCAAGTTGTATTCAGACTGTAACTTATTGGCGAGCTTTATAAAGTCGTTTTCATCTCCGTAATACCACTCTATCTCAAGCTCGCAGACAGGCACATTATGGCCATCCGCGTGATGGATAACGCCTTCGTCAATAGAAATGCAGCTTATGGACTTGCCTGTATCCACTTTTAACTGGCGCCTCTGATAGTCCATAGTAATGGTACGAACAAGAGGCTTGTCTTCGGCAGCTTCCTTGAGCACATCGTAGGCATCGCTCGAAAGGAAAAGTTCAATGTCGGGATGCTCAGCGAATCTCTCATCATTTACCACCAGATTGAATTCCTCTCTCTGATGAAGTCCTTCACTTACGTTTACATCCCATTTGATAGTCGCTGTGCAGCGATCATCTTCCTGGCGTATCCTGTAAGCTATTCCCCTGTTACGGAGATCTCCGTCCTCTGTATCGAAATAATCGGCATGCATGTCTATCACTTCGACTGCCTCGAGACCGGTCTTGTTGATCTCTGCGTTCTTAGCGATCTGATCGAACACCGATGGATCGCTGAGGCTGAATTTAAATTCGGTTTCCATAATATCTCCCTCTGCTGCGTGATTAACAGCACAAAATCGTGCGTGCTACGCACAGTCAAATGATTGTACAAGAAAACTGATTATTCTTCAAGCATAAGAAGGTGAATCTTGAAATCTGTGTTTTTAAACAACAAATCCACCATTGCTATAAAGTTATCTGACATATCACTTGCGTAGTACCGGTCTTTGAACTCGGAGCCGGACGCGAGCATATCCCTTTCCCTCATGATATCCGCCGCTTCATTTACGACCTCGGCAGATGAACTGTAAAGTTTGAGCTGCGGATAGAGCTTGTGTATATGATCTGCTACAAGCGGATAGTGTGTGCATCCGAGTATGAGATGTTCGAATCCGTACTCGCTGACAAAATCATCCAGATAATGACGCACTGTGAGTTCCATTATCTTAGTGTCAGTAAGGCCTTCTTCTACAAGCGGTACTATCGCCGGGCACGCGGCACTGTGGACTTCGATGTCCGGCGCCATGGCTCTGAGCTCTTTTCCGTATACGTCGGAACTGACAGTTGCCTTTGTGGCTATGACTCCCACTTTAGTGCATCCGTCAGACACTACCTTTTTTACCGTAGGCTCGATAACTCCTATGATAGGCACTGCAGGGTACCTTTCTCTGAGAGTATCAAGCGCGATCGCCGTCGCTGTGTTGCAGGCGATGATGATCATCTTGACATTGCACCTCATGAGATATTCCACGATCTGCCCGGCGAATTTTATTATCGTCTCGGGAGATTTGGAACCATATGGAGTCCTGGCGGTATCTCCGATATAGATCACCCTTTCCTCGGGCAGCAATCTATGAAGCTCAGCTACGGTAGTGAGGCCTCCAAGACCGGAATCAAATACTCCTATCGGCCTGTTATCCATCAGAAGTCCTCCCGCGCTGTGTATTTGGCGATGATCGCCTCAATATCCTTGCGCATCTTCTTGAGATCTTTGTTTGCTCCTTCACGGTTGCTGTTGATGAGCTTCATGAGTTCGGCTCCGCTGTTTTTGAGATCAGTGAATGCCGGCGAATCGTTCGATGCTGCTCTGTGATCACCATTGGAGGCGCCACCCTGCATCTGTTTTCTGATGATAGGTTTGATCTCGGCCTTATGAGTCATCTCATCCGCAGCAAGATCCCATACATCTCCGCTGTATGGGGCGACAGCCGGCTTGCCTGTAGCCTGAGACGCTTCGGCTGCAAATGACTCAGTTACCTTATCCTCACCGTGGTTGATGAAAATGCGTGTGCTTGGGTTTACCTTCTTGACCCACTCGAGCAGATGCGGCTCATCGGCATGGCTGCTGAACGAATCGATCCTCAGCACCTCTGCCTTTACAGCGATCTCTTCTCCGAAGAGCTTTACCATCTCAGCTCCGTCGAGCAGCTTGCCGCCCATAGTGCCCGGGCTCTGGTAGCCGACGAAGAGCACTGTGCTCTCAGGCCTCCAGAGATTGTGCTTAAGATGATGTCTGATCCTGCCTGCCTCGCACATGCCCGATGCCGAGATTATGACCTTTGGCGTCGGATCGTCGTTGATGGCTATGGAGTCCTCGCTCGATACCGAGACTCTGAGATCAGGGAATGTGACAGGGTTGATGCCGGCCCTCAGAAGATCGAGAGCTTCGTCATCATAGAAGTCGTACATTTCCTTGCTATATATATTGGTAGCTTCTACAGCCAAAGGGCTATCCACCACCACAGGGAATCCGTCGTGGCCCTTGATCAGATTTTCTTCTTTTATAACACGGATGTAGTAAAGGAGTTCTTGCGTACGCCCTACCGCGAATGCCGGGATCACCAGATTACCGCCTCTGTCGAGCGTAGACTGGATTATCTGAGTGAGCTGGCCCACGTAATCAGGCTTCTCAGGATGCACTCTGTCGCCGTATGTTGATTCGCACACCACGTAGTCTGCCGTAGGGGGATCCTGAGGCGAGCGGATAAGCGGTTTATCTACATTTCCGAGGTCTCCAGAGAAGAGAATTGACTTCTCTACCCCGTCCTCTTTCAGCTTGAAGAGCACGTTTGACGATCCGAGCAGGTGACCGGCGTCTGTATAGCTTATGGTGACACCGTCGAACACTTCCACTTCTGTGCCGTAGACTGAAGTCCTGAAAAGCTCGAGAGTCTTGAGAACATCCTCAGTCGTATACAGAGGTGTGTATTCCTCCTCATTCGCTCTCTTTCCTTTTCTGTTTCTCCACTGAGCTTCGAATTCCTGAATATGAGCAGAATCTCTGAGCATGATATCGCAGAGCCTGTAAGTGGCCTCTGTCGCGTAGATCGGCCCGGTGTATCCGTTAGCTACAAGGAAAGGGATCTTTCCTGTATGGTCAATATGTGCGTGAGTGACAACTATAGCGTCGATCTCAGGCGGCGATACAGGTATCTCGATATTTTCGAACAGGTCTACCCCCTGCTCCATTCCGCAATCCACAAGTATTTTTTTGCCGGCAACTTCGAGCAATGAACACGAACCTGTGACTTCGTGATCAGCTCCTATAAAAGTGATTCTCATTATTTCTTCATTACCTCCGCAAATTTGCGATAATTTCGGCAATTATCTGCCAATATGCGCAAATGGCATAAATATACATATGAATAATACCACAAATCGGCACATAAGGGTCTCTTTTAACAAAAAGTACACGAATTACAGAGAGTCAAATCCTGATCGCAAAGTAGCCGCGTGATCCAAACACCCCCCCTGATCGAAAGGGGCACTATGGCAGCAAGTAAAAACCGATATGTAGCACCCCTGACATATTAATAAAAATTTTTAAAAAATGTTAGCACTCTCTCTTGACGAGTGCTAACAACTGTGCTATATTACACTTGCAAGCGGAAAGGAACCGCTACTAAACAAGATAAAAAATCATTTACATATAAGGAGGAAACACAATGCTTTACCCAAGACTTTTCAACGATGATTTCTTTGATGACTTTTTCGACTTCCCACGCTTCCGCCAGGCTGACGGCGAGCACAAAGTATATGGCAAGATGCCAGGTGGACTTATGAAGACAGACGTCCGTGACAAAGACGGCAACTACGAACTCGACATCGAGCTTCCTGGATTCAAGAAAGATGAGATCAGTCTCACACTCGACAACGGATATCTCGTTATCGGTGCTTCCAAGCAGGAAGATACAGAAGAAAAGGACGAAAAAGGTACAGTCCTTCGCAAGGAGCGTTACTCAGGCGCTATGCAGAGAAGCTTCTATGTAGGCGAAGGCATAGATGAGAACGATGTTAAGGCCAAATTCGAAGATGGTATCCTCAGTCTCTCCTTCCCTAAGGAGAAAGAGCCTGAGATCCCTGAGAAAAAGACCATCATGATAGAAGGCTAATTTCTTTCATACAACACCTCCAATCTCTCCTAAATAGTTATTACTGGTCAATAAAAGATCCCCGGCATGTATAGGGCCGGGGATCTTTTTCTATTCCTTCAATTACGCTATGCCGATGCTTATGCTACATCTCTATTCCTTCTGGTCTGCCGGGTCAAGATACTTGATCACCTTTGCTGGAACACCTCCTACATTCCGTTCGCGGAAAGCCACTTCTTGACTGCGCCTGCAGCGTCTGCCGCTCTGCTTCCTGTGATCGAAAGTCCCTTCTTTACCTTTGCGCCGGACAGCATCTTCTTGAGATCGGATTCGCTGCGTCCCATGCCGCTGCCCTCGTTGGTACAAAGCGGAAGTACAGTCTTGCCTGCGAAGTCGTAGTTCTCAAGGAATGTAGCGACTGCCATCGGGAATGTTCCCCAGTAGTTTGGATAAGCAAGAATGATCGTGTCATACTCGTCGATGCTCTCAGGCATGCTTACGAGCTCTGGGCGGGCATTCTCTCTCTGATCCTTCTTAGCCTCTTCGATGCATGTCATGTATACAGGTGAATATGGTTCTGCCATCTCGATCTTGAACATATCCGCGTCGATCATGTCTTTCATGTCATTGCATACGATCTCGGTGTTGCCGACTTTGACGTATCTCATTGCACCGCCGAAGTAGTTCTCGTCCGCTCTTGAAAAGAATGCGATAAGTGTCTTAGCCATTTTGTTCCTCCTATTTCAAACAGTTCGTTGTTTCTGATGTGTTTTGTCTATGTCTGCGAGCCGGCTTGTTTTGCCGCTCGCTGTTTCTTTGTTGTCTGTATTGTCGCACAACATGATTGAATAATCCAATCTAAATAGTATATAATTGATTTAATTATTAAATAGTTCCGATCACGACACTACTCTCACCAATGTCGCGGCAGGCCGTGGAGTATGTCTGGCTCCGGGTTTTCTTAACGACCACAGCGGACAATTCGCATGGATCCCGTTCAAAAGCACGGAGTCATTCTCTTGTGTACTTTGCACACATAAAAACGATGCCCGTGAGAGCATCGCTTATTCGTAAAGATATTGAAGGATCTGTATAGAGAAGCTACCGCGTTCCCTCTGTGATAACTTCCGGGCAACGCTTGAACATTCTCGATGATTCTAGCTGGCCGATCCAAACAGATTGATCAATATGCACCCACTCAGTATGAGCACAACGCCTAGCATACCAATGGGCGTCAGCTTCTGCCCGAAAGCTACCGCAGCAATAATACACGTTGCGATTATGCCGAGAGAGCACCATGTCGCATACGCGATCCCGAGATCTATCTTAAGCAAAGCTTTTGCTAAAAGAAATGCGCTGACGGCATACAGAAGCGCACAAAGCAAAGATGGCCCCAGCTTTGTGAAACCCTCTGAGTATTCAAGCATAGATGAAGCTATGACTTCGATTATGATCGCTCCGAAAAGCATCACGTAATGCATAGGTCAACCTCCTAAAACAGTGCTTTCTCTAGAACCCCAGTTTCTCGTTTACCAGGATCACATGCATACGGCCCGGATGAAGCGAGCGGCGTGTTATGAGGAACTGGCAACATATGGAATCAGGCGACGAGCAATCGAAGCACGACCCGGTCTTCTTGCACGGTGTGCTGATATCGAATCTCTGAGCGTTGATCGGAGCGGCTACGTTGCGAGCTCTCTTCATCGCGCTGTCGACATCGGCACAGATCTTGTTCATCCCGACTATGAAAATGACTTTCTTAGGGCCGAACGCGATCGCCGATACTCTGTTAGCGTTACCGTCTATATTCACCAGCACTCCGTCTTCAGTCATGGCATTGCAGCTGGACAGGAACGCGTCGCAGTCGTATGCCATCAGAGCGGCCGCCCTCTTGTCCTCGTATTTATCTCTGTCGATGAAGTTGTAGATGCCCTCTATAAGAGCATCCACCAGACCTATCTCGCGCGCACTCATGCATCCGCCCATGGTAACGCTGCTGCCCTCATCGATCAGTCCAAGCGCTATCTTTTTAGCTTCCTCAGCGGTCTCCGCGTAATAGCCCTCGATGTTCCTGCTCTTCAGGCCCTTTATAACTTTTTCAGACAGAAGTTTGTTCCTTTTATCTATAAATTCACTCATATCTCGCCTCTTACTTTCCTTGGTTTTTCTACATTGTCCGTTCGTTGTCTGTTCAACTCCCACAGAATCCATTGCGGACTTTTCGCGTATAAGTATATCACAGTAGGGCTTATGATGATAAAAACGATGCCCATGTGAGAGCATCGTTTTTGCCGTTTATAGTCGTTACACAAGTATGTAAGCTTTTGAGTCCTACTGGTCATCGCCGAAATCTGCGATGAACGCCTCAGCGAGCTTTTCAGGCCAGTCGGAAGTTGGCTCGAGCTTGCCTGTGAAGAACCTAAGCGTCGCCGGCTCGTGCACGAATCTGAGCCCTCCGATGAGCTCTCTGTGGTCATACACCCACTTGACTCTGTCGATCACGTACTCGACCTGCGAGAGCGTGAACACGCGCCTTGGAAGTGCCAGTCTTACAAGTTCCATCGAAGCCAGTCTTTCGCTGCCATCCGGATTCCTCTCCTCCGAAAGCGTGCCTCGTTCCATGCCCCTGATTCCGCCGCAAATGTAGAACGCCGCGGTCAAAGCTCCTGCAGGATATTCTACCTGTGGGATATGTCCTGTCATCTGCATAGCATCGACATGCGCGCCAAGTCCGCCGCCAGGCGTGATCATAGGCACTCCGTAATCGTCGAGCTTGTCCACGCAGTACTTGATGAACTGCGGTCCCTGTGAAATAACGTCCATCTCCATGGATTCGTCAAAGCCCACTGTCATTGCCTCGATCTCTCTGATCGACATGCCGCCGTATGTGAGGAAGCCCTCGAACATAGGCACGAGATCCTCCATCGAATGATATAGCGCCTCATCTCTTACGAGTATAGCGCCGCCTCTCGCGAAGCCGAACTTACGCGCCGAGAAATATATGATGTCGAACTGATCGGCAATCTCGCGGGTGATCTCGCGGATGCTCATGTCTTTGCATGCCTCGTCGCGAGTCTTATTGAAGTAGAGATTGTCCTGCAGGAGCGACGCATCCAGCACAGACAGTATGCCATGCTTTCTGGCGATCGCGCAGGCGTCTTTGAAGTTCTGTACAGACACAGGCTGACCGCCTATAAGGTTGGTGCCCGCTTCGATCCTCATGAAAGCTACGTTGTCCGCGCCTTCCTTCTGGATGCACGTCTCGAGCTTGTCCAGATCTATATCGCCCTTGAACGGCAGGTCGCTCTTCGATACCAGACCCTCGTCCTTAACGAGCTCTTCTACGTGTCCGCCAAGCCTCGTGATATGCGCCTTTGTAGTCGTGAAGTGGTAGTTCATGATCACGCACTTGCCAGGTGTCACAAAGCGGGTCGCGAGTATGTTTTCGCAGGCCCTGCCCTGGTGAGCTGGCAGACAATATGGGATGCCGAATATCTCCTCGAGCTTCTTCGCCATGCGGAAGAAGGATTCGCTTCCGGCGTAGGCGTCGTCCGGTTTCATCATGCCGGCGAGCTGCTCATCGCTCATGGCGTTGACACCGGAGTCTGTGAGCATGTCCATGAAGATATCGCCGTTGTGAAGCTGGAATGTGTTGAAGCCGGCTTCCTTGATCCTCTCGAGTCTCTGCCTCGTCGGGAGCAGATTGAGCTGCTGCACGATCTTTACCTTGTGCATCTCCATTGGGATCGGTTCGTGGTCGTAGAATTTGATCTCGGGCATTGTGTTTCCTCCTGATAAAGCCTGCTAAAAAAAGAACTCCACGGCTGTTTGCCGCAGAGCTATGTGACTTGACTGATTACTATCTAAAGCCTTCCATGTTCTCACAGCAAACAGCTACTGCCTTCGCGGTAGTAGTAATAATAGTAGTAATACAGATACTCTTTTGCCTGTTTGCTTGATTTCATGCCCCTATATTACCTATTTGTTTGTGCTAATCAACAATTCTCGCGTTTGTTTTTGTAAAAAGACACAAAATTGTCAACTATAATGGTTGCTAATCCAACAAAACACCCGGGACCGATATGATCCCGGGTGAAGAAAAACAATTGATTTTTTTGATCGATCAGTATTGCTGTAATGACCGATCGCAGCAGATGCTATTTCCAGCACTCTACCTTGTCTTCAATGCCGATATTCTCAGCCTTGAATACAGGAGCCTTGCCTTCTTTCTTCTGCTTTGTGTAATCATTGAGGCACTTGATTGCTACACCACCGAGGATAGCGATGCTCGGGATGTTGGTCACAACCATGAGACCCTGAGCCATGTCCGCTGTATTCCATACCAGACCTGCATTCGAGATAGCTCCGAGGAATACGAGGATAGTAGCGATGATTCTTGTTACAGTGAGTTCTGTCTTTGTAGCCTCTCTCTTGAGAATGAATGACAGGCAGCCTTCAACATATGAATAGTTACCGATCAGAGTAGTAAATGCGAAGAGCGACATAGCTACTGAAAGGAATACAGGACCGAAACCGCCAAGGCTGGCGTGCATGCATGCCTGTACATAACCGGCTGCGTCTGCTGAACCGTCTGCTCCGACGAAGTCACCAAGAGAAACGCTTGTTGTCGACAGCACCATGAACGCTGTAGCAGTACAGATCAGGATCGTGTCGAGATATACAGAAAGCGACTGAACGAGTCCCTGCTTTACCGGGTGAGCTACATCAGCTCTGGCTGCGGCGTTAGGAGCGGAACCCATACCAGCTTCGTTGGAGTAAAGACCTCTCTTGAGTCCCCACATAATGCATGATCCGGCGAAACCTCCGAAGATAGCCTGGAAGTCGAATGCGCTGCTGAAGATGCCTGAGAACATCGCGCCGAGGCTCTTTGCATTGAGAACGAGAACTACGATCGATACGATGATGTAGATAACGCCCATTACAGGAACCAGAAGCTCTGTAACGTGGATCAGTCTCTTGCCTCCGCCAAGCACGACGATACCGAAGAGCACTGCGAGGATCGCGCCGATGATAGCAGGCGATGAGCTCTCATTGTAGAAGCTGAACGCTTTGAATGTTCCCTGCAGGTTAAATGCAGCGAGCATGTTGTAACCTACCATGTAGGTGAAGATTACGAAGATAGCGAACAGGACTCCGAGCCATCTCTGACCAAGGGCATTCTGCATGTAGTACGAAGGACCGCCAAAGTATGTTCCGTCATGGGATCTCTTCTTATAGATCTGAGCCAGTGTCGACTCGATGAAAGCGTTGGCAGCGCCGATGATTGCGGTTATCCACATCCAGAAGATGGCGCCCGGACCACCGAGTATAAGAGCTGTACATACACCGATGATATTACCGGTACCAACTCTCGAAGCAGTGGAGACCATCAGAGCCGCGAATGAGGAAACGCCCTCTTCATTTTCTGGCTTTTCCATGATAACCCTGAACATCTCAGGGAATAGCCTTATCTGGACTGCCTTAGTTCTGATCGTGAAGTAAAGGCCTACCGCGATCAGGAATAGAGGTACAATGTATGGTTTGTACAATATATCATTGATAGCAGTAATAATTTCGTTCATAAAACCTCCTTTGTGATTCCCCCCTACTAATATTACAATTAGTTTACATTTTATTAATCAAACACGCAAGTGATTGTTGTGAGGGCGTTATGCGTCAAACCTCAAAGTGCTTGAAATATCAACGTTTGGTTTCAAGTATATACAACTATATACAACTATCAGACTGCTCCGGCATGCCAATCAGATTGACAACTTTGGGAATAGCAATCGGATCACACCAAAAGCATTGTCATCCAGCCGGCGCAGGATTTTTTCGAATAAAAAACGGCCATCATCGATGACCGCTTTATGATCACGCAGTGTTCGCGCAACGCAACTTGATGAGTACGGCGACCACTTTGACTTTATTCAGAATGTAGGAATGTGCATCATCCCCTATTCTGTAAAGAGAGGTGTCGAATAATATCTGTCTCCGCTGTCAGGGAGAAGCGCTACTATAGTCTTGCCCTTGTTAGCAGGATCTTTCGCATACTGGATGGCTGCGTACAGAGCTGCACCTGAGGAGATGCCTACTGAAATACCTTCCTTCTTGGCGAGATACTTGGCTGTATCAAAGGCGTCCTGGCCGGAAGCCTTGAACACCTCATCATACACGTCTGTGCTCAGTACTTCTGGCACGAAGCCCGCGCCTATGCCTTGGATCTTGTGAGGACCTGCCTTGCCTTCTGAGAGGACCGGTGAATCTTCAGGCTCAAGAGCTACTATCTTTACCTCCGGCTTCTGTTCCTTGAGATACTCACCTGTTCCTGTCACAGTACCGCCTGTGCCAACGCCTGCGATGAAGATATCTACTGCACCGTCTGTGTCATTCCAGATCTCAGGACCTGTTGTAGCTTTGTGAACAGCCGGGTTTGCAGGATTGACGAACTGCCCGGGGATGAAGCCGCCTTCGATCTCCTTGGCAAGCTCTTCTGCCTTTTCGATAGCTCCCTTCATTCCCTTTGCGCCCTCTGTGAGCACGATCTCAGCACCGTATGCTTTGAGGATGTTTCTTCTCTCAACGCTCATGGTCTCAGGCATCGTGAGGATAGCTCTGTAGCCCTTGGCTGCTGCGATGGCCGCGAGTCCGATCCCGGTGTTTCCGGATGTCGGCTCGATGATGACAGATCCTTCTTTTATGAGGCCCTTTGCCTCAGCATCCTCGATCATGGCCTTTGCGATCCTGTCTTTGACGCTTCCGGCCGGGTTGAAATATTCGAGTTTTACAAGAAGCGTAGCCTCAAGTCCGAGATCCTTCTCGATATTTGTTACTTCTATGAGCGGTGTGTTACCGATAAGTCCGAGTGTTCCTTTGTAGATATTCGACATCGTATTTACCTTCTTTCTGTTATTTATCTTCATCAGCAGCGTCACAGATCCGAAACTTGGTGTCTATCGTCCTTGGTCTTGTCGTCTACAAACCCTGTCCGCTGCCTTCATTTTGCCGTTTGTTCTTCAGTATTTGGTCTATGCGTTAAGTCTGACCCCGGTTACCGTTGTATGGTCAACATCGCTTCGTCATTAGATTCAAGGTTTGCATTTTTCACTCCTCTATTTCTTTGCTTCAAAATTTGTTATGTACATATTAATCATATTCGCCTACCTTGTCAATAGGTTTTTAAATCTTTTGCCTATTAACTTGATAGGCATTAGTATTTATAGTAGAATTTCTCTAAACAGCAATATCTTTATAGTTTTGATTTTTATGATACTTGAAAACGAAAACATGTCAGACAAATAGGGTTTCTGAGGATTAGGAGTATAGATATGATTTCGACAAAAGGAAGATACGCGCTGAGAGTGATGCTCGATCTGGCCGAAAATGACTGTGGGTCGTATATACCGCTGAAAGATATTGCGGCCAGGCAAAACATCTCGAAAAAGTATCTTGAGATAATAGTGAAGGATCTTGTCCACGGAGGACTTCTCAATGCGGCAAGCGGCAAAGGCGGTGGCTACCGCCTCGCGCGAGAGCCCGAGGATTACTCCGTCGGAGAGATCATAGAGCTGATGGAGGGGCCTCTCGCGCCCGTTGCCTGCCTCGCAGACGACGCTGCCGCTTGCCCTCGCACCGAAAACTGTCTCACCCTTCCGCTATGGAAGGAGTATTACGAGCTGATACACGACTTCTTCTACAATAAAAAACTGAGCGACCTTCTTACAGACCGCTCACCTGTTTACTATATTTAGATTTTGGGATCCTGAATTCGGAACTTTCTAGCCAATTACAGGATCCGCTACCTGCATATTGCATCTACAGCCGGCGCCCAGCCGGTTTTTTATCGCTCGTCTTCTAGTATCCCGCCTTTATATTTACAACGTTGACGAGCGCCTCTCCTCTAGCGTAGCGCCCTACGTTCTCGCAGAATATCTCGAAAGTCCTGTCCACCGAATATGGCAGGCCCGTATCGCCTGACGAATGCGGCGTGATTATGCAATTCTTTGCGTCCCAAAGAGGATGATCCGGTGGAAGCGGCTCCGGATACATGACATCGAGCGCCGCTCCGGCGATCTGGCCCTCATTCAAAGCATCTATAAGAGCATCCTGATCAATAGTCTTGCCCCTGCCTACATTCACTATGTACGCTGTTTCAGGGAGCATGTCTAAACGCTCTTTGCTAAGAAGCCCATCGGTCTCCGGCGTGCCGGGAAGGCACATCACGAGAAGATCCAGATCGCCAAGACGCTTATCGATCTCTGAGATCTTATATATCTTATCGAAGCCCTCGACGTCTCTGCCACTTCTGTTGAAGCCGATCACCTCGGCCGCTTCCAGTGCTTTCATCTTTTTAGCCACAAGGCTGCCGACTCCGCCTGTGCCGGCGACCGCCACCCTGCTTCCACAGATCGAGCGGATCGGGAGACGCTGTTTCCAGCCCCTTTCCGCAACGATCTTCATATATTCAGGCATCTGCCTGAATAGCATCAGCGTCACCATCACCACGTGCTCGGCCATCGCGAGTCCGTATGCTCCGGCGCTGTTTGTGAGTATAACGCGGCCTGAGTCGAAGAGCCCCGACTTCACGTATGGCTCCGCTCCGGCGTTCGTCGAGTGCGCCCACTCGAGGTCCTTCATGCCAAACAGCGCCTCAGGCCCGGGGCTGCACACTATATTCGCGTCTTTAGCTTCTTCGGCCGCCTGCTCCCAGTTGTCAAAGAATGCCACTTTATAGCCGGCAGCTTCGCATGCCTCGCGGATATACCTGATACGTTCCTCAGTAAGATAAATGGAAATAACGCAAACTTTTTTCATGGCGTCTCCTTCTTTATATACAGATTCGTATCAATAATAACAAACCATTACTCATCCGCAAAGGTTCTTTTTCCGTTACTGACCGGTTCTAAGCTTTCAATGCAAACAGCAAAGCCGGCCCGGAATGCAAAGGATATTTATCAAATCGTGCGAGAATACCCCTACCTCTACGCAGTAGGTAGCGGGATGAATCGCACAACTCTCAATAGGAGTACATTAAACATCCGCTCGCTTCAAGCCCGCCCTATGAAGCCCGCCCTCTTTGGCGAGCATTTGCTATGCTCGAGAAATAGATTCGGCACTAAAAAGGGTTTTGAACTTTTGGATCTGCTTGAACGGCTTGAATGAAAAAGAACACAAAAGAACAATCAGAACACTTGTTCTCTCTTCGGCCCTGTGGTATACTACAGATGAAATAAATCAATATAGTTAGGTCTTTTCCGATCGGGCCGGTTGCAGGCAGGAGTGCATCAGGATAAGCGTGATCAAGGCACGCATCCTGGTGTTTTTTCTTAGAGAGGTATATCGTGCAGCGCATCAGAGGATATAAGTATCGTGCATATCCAAATAAGAAGCAGAGGGAGTTCTTTGAAAAGACCTTCGGCTGCTGTCGTTTCGTATACAACTATTACCTTGACGAAAAGCAAAGACTGTGGAGAGAATGGCGCGACACCCTGAGCTATAATCAGATGTCCAGAGATCTCGCAGCTTATCTGAAGAGAGAAAATGCCTGGCTCAAAGACGCGGACAGTATTGCACTCCAGCAGAGCCTCAGACATCTCGACAGGGCATATGACAACTTCTTCAGGAAGCGTGGTGGCTATCCGAAGTTCAAATCGAAGCGATACAGGCAGAGCTACCGGACTATGAATGTACATGACAGCATTTCCATAGATGGGAATAGCATCAAGCTCCCTAAAGCGGGCAGAGTGAAGATCGTAAACAGCAGAGGCTTTGACGGAAGGATCATAAGCGCAACAGTATCAAGGACAGCAAGTGGAAGATACTACATATCCCTTCAGGTAGAAGAGGAGTACGAGGTCCTTCCTAATGCGGGAGGCAGTATAGGCCTCGATGCCGGACTGAA
>JAZQBC010000005.1:0-91498 GCA_045545495.1 Anaerovoracaceae bacterium
CGAAGCATGTTGTCTCTTAGTGAAAGCGAGCGTAAGTGAAGCTTGAGCTTAGAGACACAGTTTGCCAGAGCGGTCGGAGAGTGCGAGCGATAGCGATGCACGATCCGGGCACCGCGGGACGGCAGGTCGTCGCGAAAATACAACGTCCGTAACGCTCAAAACCCTTGAAAATCAAGGCTTTCAGGATTTGCCGATTTTTGCTGATTTTAGCGAAAATCGCCATTTTTTAGTGTCCGGAGCGAAATCAAAAAGGGCATCTGGTCAAAGGAAATATATCAACAGGCGTAGTTCCGAAAAAATGGCGGATTTCTGAAACCCTTGCAATTACTGCGTTATACAGCACTATTCAGTCAATACTCATGTATTCTCACTCGGGGTAGTTCATACAATGGAAAAAATACACGCCGATGTGTATACTCTTTATTCATTTTATGCATTTTTATTCATTCCGGAATTTTGTGAAAGGATTTAAAGTTCGTATAAGGGGTACTGGAGTATACTCTGTTTGTAAGTTGAAATTAACTGAGAAGAGAGGCAAAGAGAGGCAAAATGAAAAAAATAATATCTATTCTGCTTTGTGCAGTGATGTGCGCAGGGATATGCCTGGGCCTTGCAGCGTGCGGCGGAACAGGCAGCAGTTCGGAGGGGACAGAAGTGACAACGAGTCTCGAAACCATTGACAATTCAAAATGGCAGTACAATTCCGACGATGATGTGTATTATCAGATCGGGATATCTTATTGTGAGACTCCGGCGGATGAAAGCTATGAAACACTGGCTGTCTTCGTGCCGGGAGCATATATGGATGCCACGGATAACGGTGACGGGACATATACCTGTCAGCTGAATACTTCAGCAGAGGTAAACGGATACACAGCTGAAACAGCGCCTATAGTAATGCCGATCAATACACCGGGATACAGCGCACAGAACGCTCTGACAGACTACACGAGTGTAAGTGAATATACAAGCGCCGGCTTTGTCTATGTTCATGCAGGGTGCCGCGGCAGAGACGCGGGAGCACCTGCAGGTGTTACAGATCTCAAAGCGGCAGTCAGATATCTGCGCTATTCAGATGAAGGCGTTGCCGGCGATACAGAGAACATCTTCGTGTTCGGTATGAGCGGCGGCGGAGCACAGTCCGCGATCATGGGAGCGACCGGAGACAGCGAGCTGTATGATCCTTACCTTGAAGCTATCGGAGCTGTCCAGGGAGTAAGCGATGCTGTAGCAGGTTCTATGGATTGGTGCCCTATCACCAACCTTGATACAGCAGATGAGGCATATGAATGGATGATGGGCTCTACCAGGAGCGGTCTTTCAGAGGACGAGCAGGCTATATCTGATGCTCTTGCGGAAGCATATGCGGAATATGTCAATGCAGCAGGGATCGAGGATGAAAACGGTAATGTGCTGAAGCTTGAAGAATCTGATGACGGCATATATCAGGCCGGATCATATTACGATTACATGAAAACGACCATTGAAGAATCACTGAACCACTTCCTCGAAGACACCGAATTCCCGTATGACGCATCTTCATCATCAGGCGGCATGATGGGTGGAGGCCCTGGCGGCGGTGGAATGCCGGACGGCGAAAAACCTGACAGAGACTTTGGCGGTGGAATGCCCGATGGTGAAATGCCTGATGGCGGGAAGCCTGACGGTGACTCAGGAAGCAGCGATGACATGGCCAACGCTGAAGCGAACGATGATATCACCCGCACAGAATCATCGGGCTCAGGTCTTAGCCTTGACAGAACCTATGAGACTGCTCAGGACTACATAGATGCGCTGAACGCAGATGGAGAATGGGTCACATATGATGCAGACTCCAATACAGTCACTATTACAAGTATCGAAGACTTTGTCGGTGCACTCAAGGGAGCTTCCAAGAACCTCGGAGCTTTCGATCAGCTCGACGCGGGACAAGGAGAGAATACCTTGTTCGGATATGGCGATGGCGAAGGTGCACACTTTGATGCCACGCTTGCATCCATACTCAAGGATCTCGGAAGTGATTATGCAAGCGACTATGAAGCAGATCTTGCCAAAGAAGACAGCTGCGGCAATACAGTTGATACGAGGCTCAACATGTATACACCGCTCTATTATCTGCTCGAAAGCCAGGAAGGTTACGGAACAAGCACCGTAGCAAAATACTGGCGCATCAGGACCGGTATCGAACAGGGCGATTGCGCTCTGTCCACTGAAATGAACCTTGCCCTTGCGCTGCAGAATTATGATGGAGTAGAGTCTGTCGACTTCGAGACCGTGTGGGGTCAGGGACATACACAGGCAGAAAGAACCGGCAATGCAAGTGATAACTTCATAGCTTGGGTAAAGGAATGCACTAACTAAGTGGTCAAAAGTATTCTTCCCAGAGAAGCCTCGAAAACTCGCATAATTGTTCATGATCAAGAAACCATCTATATTAAATATAGGTGAACACCGGTCCCTGAAAGGAGTGTGAGGCTATGCTCAAATCAAAATATTAATTCACTTATGAGGAAGTCCGGATCATAGTTCTGGCGCTGATAGAACTCAAGAATCAGCTGATAGAAGAGAACAGGAGATGGCACAAGTTCCTTGATGACAGCAAAGTAGCACATCCCTCATGAGACACTCCTGAAATCTTCGCAGTAATACGGTTAAAAAAACTGTTTTTCTTGATATAATCGAGCCATCTATACAAGCAAATCGGAGACAGGGCTCTCCGATTTTTTTATGCCTCGGGAAAACCGGGGCTTTTTTATTTATAGCGAAAAAGGAGGCGCATTATGAACAAGAATGAAATCGTATTATTTGAAACCGCCGACAATGAAGTGTCATTGCAGGTACAGATGCAGGATGAGACTGTGTGGCTGTCACGCAATCAGATGGCTGAGCTGTTTGACAGAAGGGTATCTGACCGCGAATTCGAAGAGCGTCTGGTAAACACTGTAGTGGTGAGATATGCCAGAAGGATCTTGATGCCTCACGCACTGAGAGTTATCTGGACTGCCTTCAGAGCGGCCAGCTTTTTCTTTGAAGGAGTCAAGTCTCTCATCAGAGGTAAAGTCAATGTCGCTGTTCTCGACGCAGCGGCGATCACGGTCTCTCTTGTCAGGGGCGATCACGATACATCTTCATCCGTGATGTTCCTGCTTACTATAGGAGACCTTCTCGAAGAATGGGCGCGCAAGAAATCCATAGAGGACCTGGCAGGCCTGATGTCGCTCAATGTCGATAAGGTCTGGGCGGTGCGAAAAGGAACTGAAGTCCTGGTACCTGTATCTGAGATCCAAGCGGGCGAGCAAGTGATAGTCAGGATGGGAAATATGATACCGCTCGATGGCAAAGTCATATCCGGAACAGCAATGGTCAATCAGCAGACTATGACAGGAGAATCGATGCCTGTTAAGAAGGCTGCGGGCAGCTATGTGTATGGCGGCACAGTAGTCGAAGAAGGCGAGTGCCTGCTGAAAGTAGACAAGGAGGCCGGCAGCGGCAGGTATGACCGCATAGTCAGGATGATCGAGGAGTCTGAGAAACTCAAGTCAACAAGCGAATCAAAGGCTGCAGGCCTTGCAGACCGCCTTGTGCCGTATAGTCTGGCCGGAACCGTCATAGCTTATGCACTGACACGCAATGTTCAGACTGCAATGGCATTCCTGATGGTCGACTATTCCTGTGCTCTCAAACTGTCAATGCCTCTGGCTGTCCTCTCTGCGATGAGAGAAAGCGGCAGGCACAGGATCACAGTGAAGGGCGGAAAGTTCCTGGAGATCGTCTCAGAAGCTGATACCATAGTATTTGATAAGACGGGAACCCTCACGAAAGCGACCCCGTCAGTAGCAGATGTAATACCTTTTGGCGGAAACGACAGTGATGAAATGCTGAGGATAGCGGCGTGCCTGGAGGAACACTACCCTCACTCCATAGCTAATGCAGTTGTGGAAGCTGCCAGGGAAAAGGGTCTTGATCATGAAGAAATGCACTCTGAGGTAGAGTATGTAGTCGCGCATGGCATCATAAGCTCGATAGAGGGCAGACGGGCATCGATAGGCAGCTATCATTTCATATTTGAAGATGAGGGCTGCAAGGTGCCTGAAGGGGAAGAGGAGAAGTTCAACAATCTTCCTGATGAGTACTCGCTGCTCTATCTTTCAGTGGCGGATAGGCTTGCCGCTGTGAGCTGGAAGATGCTGCGCTTGCCGCTTCTCCAGAGAGCGCTGTACACACTGAAGCATTTCCTGTATTTTTCAAACTGCTTTATCGCTGCATCCTTATCTCCATAAACTTTCCAGATTCCTGTATACTTGGAATTCTTGCCGGTGTTATCTATGAAACCCTTCACATCCTGAAGGGGATAGCCAAGAAAGATCCCTATTTCATGAGGAAATCTCATCTCATCCGGCTCCTCATCGGACAGGCGGCTCATGAGGTGATCGAGACAGCTCTTGATATTGCACTCGGCTGTGTTGCATCCTTCGCAGCACGAACAACTTTCATATCCAAAGGAACTAAGAAATCCCTGCACTTCCGGGTCGGTCAGAGTACGGGCGAGAGATGTGTAACGATAGACATATATGAGTGCACTTGTGGCCGTTCTGCGAAGTATGCACATACTTAGTCCGTATTTAGCGAAGCCATCATTCCATTCTGCAACAGCTTCTTCGACAGACGAATCAGAAGGGCATTTACAGCAGAACAGGCTGCCGGATTTGAGTGATGCAAGTGTCGGCGCACAGCAGTCTATGAGATAGTTTTCGAACATTGAAGATCCTTTCTTACTTAGTTAGTTATCTCTAACCAAAATCACAATACATCCTTCGCAAATGAAAGTCAATACAGTTTGACAAAATAGTTAGTTAAGACTAACATTATTGAAGAAGGAATGGACATTGTATCGCTTACAATAGAAAGTTTAGGTAAATAGGTAATGACTATACATGAATTTGGCAAAGACAATAAGCAGATAGTGGTCCTGATACACCCATCTGCTGTGATGTGGGACTACTTCGAATATGTGATCCCGCTTATGGAGGGCAGGTACCATCTCATAGTGCCGGCTCTTCCGGGATATGACGAGGACGACATAGGAGATTTCACCAGTGTAGAAGAGATCGCAGCTGAACTTGCGTACTGGCTGATCGACCACGGATACAAAGAGATAGCGTGCATATATGGCTGCTCTATGGGAGGCTCTGTAGTTACCCGCTTTCTGGCAGATGGCCGGGTCAAGGTAAGAAATGCGGTGATAGATGGAGGCATCACTCCGTATCAGCTGCCATGGATCGCGACCAGATTCATTGCTGTCCGGGATTTTCTGATGATATACATGGGCAAGCTCGGAGGCCTTAAACTGCTTGAGAAAGCGTTCTCCACGGATGAGTACTCTGATGAGGATCTTAAGTATGTAGATAGGGTTCTTAAATTCATGAGTCCGAGAACGATATGGCGTACTTTCGAATCGTGCAACAACTACACGATGCCGGACCAGATCCATACAGGCTGCGGGCATATTGAATACTGGTATGCTGCCGCTGAAGAGAAAGACAGGAAGTGGGATATAGACTATATACGCGAGAACTTCCCGCAGACAGAATTCCGTAAGTTTGAGGATGTGGGTCATGGCGGCCTTGCAGCATTGAAGCCTGAATTACTGGCTGCAGAAATTGGAAGACTGATCAGAGGGTGACCTGAAAAGCAGATAGTACAAGAGAGGGGTGAGTATTGGATTACTTACGAAAGCGAGGACAAATCAATGATCACCCGTGAAATAATTTGGGGACTCATGATCCCTTTTGCCGGCACATCTGCCGGCAGCGCCTGTGTCTTCTTCATGAAGCGCGGGCTGAACATCAATATACAGAAGGCTCTTACTGGTTTTGCAGCAGGCGTTATGGTTGCTGCATCTGTATGGAGCCTCATACTGCCTGCCATGGAGCAGTCTGAAGGAATGGGGAGAATGGCGTTCCTGCCGGCCTTCATAGGATTCTGGATCGGGATAGTATTTCTTATGGTACTCGACAATATCATCCCTCACCTGCATCTGAACACAGAGACGGCAGAAGGTCCTGCGAGTCATCTTGCCAGGACGACTATGATGGTGCTTGCAGTTGTTCTGCACAATATTCCGGAGGGAATGGCAGTTGGAGTAGTCTATGCGGGCTTTATTTCCGGATCCGGTCTTATAACTGCAGGAGGAGCTCTCGCTCTGTCGATAGGGATCGCTATACAAAATTTCCCCGAAGGAGCGATAATATCCATGCCGCTCTATGCTGCCGGGAAAAGCAGGAAAGAGGCTTTTGCTGACGGAGTGTTGTCAGGCGCTGTCGAGCCGGCAGCCGGACTGCTGACTATCATTGCCGCAACGGTGATCGTGCCCGCAATGCCATACCTGCTGAGCTTTGCTGCAGGAGCAATGATGTACGTAGTAGTGGAAGAACTCATACCTGAAATGGGCGAAGGAGAGCATTCACACATAGGTGTACTGATGTTTGCTGCTGGATTTACGGTAATGATGGCACTGGACGTCGCCCTTGGATAAGGAGAAGGATAAAAGGAGTGACTAGCAGTCTGCACCACCATCAACACGCAGGAGCTGTCCGTCTACGAATGATGAATCGCTTGTTGCGAGGAACAGTGCGACTGTTGCGATCTCGCTACCCTGACCAACGCGGCCAAGAGGTGAGCGGCTTGTCATGAAGTCTACAACTGGTCCGCCGGCTTCGTCAAACATAGCAGTCATGATAGCACCAGGCTGAATTCCATTGACGTGGATTTCAGGTCCGAGCTCGAGAGCCATCGCCTTGGTGAGACCGTTCATAGCATGCTTGCTGGTGCAGTATGCTATCGGGTCCCAGTGAGCAGCACAGCTGGCTACGGAAGAAGTATTGATGATGTGGTCATCGCCTTTTTCTTTCATAACTGGAGCGCAAAGCTTTGACAGAAGGAATGCAGAAGTAACATTGACGTTCATTACCTTTGTGAACTCTTCTACGCTGAGCTCTGTGATTGGCTGCATGCTGATCATTCCGGCATTGTTGAAAAGGACGTCAACTGTGCCGTAAGCTTCCATGGTGGCGTCAAAAATCTTCTGAGGTGAATTCAGATCACTTGTATCTGCGATCACATATATAGCCTCGCCGCCATCTGCCTTGATCTTTTCAACTACAGCTTTTGCACGCTCTTCGTTACGTCCGGTAACTACGACCTTAGCACCTTCCTTTGCAAAGAGATAAGCAGTGTCACGTCCCATGCCCGATGTTGAGCCGGTAATAATAGCAACTTTACCATCTAATCTTCCCATTAGGACACCTCCTTAATACTAGAATTGTGGGATTGGTTTTGTTAATTTAATGACAATCTTGTTAGATTGTACAACATTTTTTTGGTACAATATTACTGAAAGATGATAATGCAACCGGCGGTTGACAGATTGAAAAGCCTGATTGATAGAGTGCAACCTTGAAAAACTGTAAATTACAGTTGCAAGCACAAAGGAATGCACTTGAATCAGGAGGAACCAAAATGATATTAGCAGACAAGATAATAGAGAACAGAAAGAAGAACGGCTGGTCGCAGGAAGAACTCGCAGACAAGCTCGGGGTATCTAGGCAATCGGTATCCAAATGGGAAGGAGCTCAGGCAGTTCCGGATATGAAGAAGATCGTACTTATGTCTGAAATATTCGGCGTCAGTACAGATTATCTTCTGAGAGATGATATAGAAGAAGCGGATCCGAGTGAGCCTGCACCGGTAGACCGCGGCCTCGAAGAGACCGTCAGAAGTGTATCCCTGGAAGAATCCTCGGCGTTTCTTGGACACAACGAGAGAGCAGCATCCCGGATATCTACTGGAGTAATGATGTGCATACTCTCTCCGGTTCTTTTGATCATACTTGGCGGACTGGCCGAAGCGGATCTCATCAGTATGAGCGACGCGGCAGCAGAAGCAGGTGGCACAGCGATCCTTATCATTATTATAGCGATCGCAGTTGGTCTGTTCGTGAGAGAGAGCATGCGTGGCAAGCCATATGAATATCTCGACAATACCGCCATCGACACAGAGTATGGTGTCAGCGGCATGGTCAAAGAGCGCAGGGATGCTTATGCCGAGACACACAGCAGGCTCCTCATCATCGGAATCATGATGTGCATCATCGGGGCCGTCCCGACGATGGTCCTTGGGATAACGAAATACTCCAATAATACCGACTTGCTTCCGATCGTCGGCGTAGCGATGATGCTGGTAATAATCGCAGTAGGAGTCAAGTTGATCGTCCTGACTTGCATAAGACAGGGCGGCTACGACAGACTGCTTGAGGAAGGTGATTATACCAGACTCAACAAGAAAGCCGGTAAATACGATGGCATATACTGGGCAGTAGCGATTGCTGTCTATCTCGGCTGGAGCTTCGTGACCATGCGCTGGGAGTTCACCTGGATCGTATGGCCGGTAGCGGGCGTGCTCTTCGCGGCATACAGAGAGATAATGAAAGCCATCGTCAGATCAAAATAACAGACGGCGTCGCTCGATCCAATCAAGCGAGCTTGTTGGAGCTTTGCTCCTGGTTGAAGGAAATATGGAAGAATTCAAACTGCGGAATGACAATGGACGGATCATCTTCGAAAGATACACCGGAACTGATGAATGCTTTCGGGTGCCTGAAGGAGTGACCGAGATCGCAGAAAGAGCATTTGCAGGCAACAAGAGCCTGAGTCACATAGACCTTTGCGATGTCATATCTGTGGGAGCGTTTGCCTTCCAGGACTGCTCGAATCTTGAAACGGTAGTGATGGACAAGGTCGAGATGATTGATGCCGGTGCGTTCGAGTTTTGCAGCTCACTTCACACCGCCAGTATCGGAGCAGTAAAGACTATCGGAGATATGGCGTTTCGCCATTGCAGACAACTTGACATAGCGGAAATGCCGCGTTCGCTCACATCTATTGGAGCGGGCGCGTTTTCGCATACAGCGATAAAAACAGCCCGCCTTGACTGGCTCGAGGAAATACCCGGGTCACTTTTCAGCGGAGATACCTGCCTTACATATGCGGATGTCAGCAACGCTAAAAGCATAGGCGAGATGGCCTTTGCGGAGTGCAGATCGCTGTCGGTGGTTTTATTAGGTGAAGCGGAGAACATCGGAAGTAAAGCATTTTACAAATGCGACTCTTTTGAGCCCGCTGAATTACCTGAGACACTCAAGACTATTGGTGACGAAGCCTTCGAAAAAGTTCGAGAAGGGCTGATCGTTCCTCGCTCTGTCAGATGCTTCGGTAAAAACTGCTTCGGCCCTTCAGACAGCAGGAAGTCCGTATGCATATATGAGTCATCACTATATAACTTCAGCAAATACTTCAGAGAAGAAGCGCCTGACCGTTTCGATGAGGATGAGCATTTTCATCTCTGGGAGAGCTCGATCGATGTCACTGTTCTAAGTAACAGCAGCGACAAACAAACAGGATATCTGCCGTTGTTCACTGATCTCGACCACCAGCTGACTGCGAAGATGATCGCCGCATTCAAAGCTGATAATTCTTTCGATTACAGCTTCATCGATTCAGATCTTTTCCCGGGATTAAGATGGAACAGGCGATGCATGGACGATATAGTATTCAAGCGATTGAAATATTCGTATGATCTTAGTGATGATGCGCGCACACAGTATTCGGATTATCTGAAGAGCCATTCGAGGCGCATCGCTAAATCGGCGGTAAGTAATGATGATATAGACGCGCTGGTGATCTTATTCGATAATTGTGCCATAGAGCGGGAAGAACTCCGGCGTATACTCGAGTATTCCATATCTCACGCTGCTAATGATTGCACGGCTTTTCTTCTGGAGCGTAGTTCTGGAATGCAAGGGCCTTCTGATTCATTTATAGATGAACTATGACGGATAGAGAAGAGACAAACAGGATCATTAATAAAGCAGCCCGGGACGTGATCGTGCTGGCCAGAAACACTCTTCTGGTAAAAATGAGATTTCTCGATCCGGCGATAGGAAGGCTCGAGCCGGTCCCAACAGATGATGCGACTTTTGCCACCGATGGCAGCCACCTGATATACGGGCCGCGCTATGTTCTTAGGACATTCAAGGCTGAGAACGAGAAGCCTACGCGTGATTATCTGCATGCCTTGCTACACTGCATATACAGCCACATGTTTACCGGGGCAAGCGTAAACCGCCGTTTGTGGGATCTTGCCTGCGACATAGCGGTCGAGACTACGATAAACGACCTTGGGCTGAGGATCACAGGATCCAAGAACAAAACCTCTCAGATGGCCGAGACGGAGATGCTGCGTGAGCAGGTAGGGATACTGACAGCCGAGAAGATATATCGATTTTTCAGTGCCAAGGGCCTTCCGGAGAACGAGCTTGAGAGACTTAGCAAACTCTTTTATGCCGATGATCACTCATGTTGGTATAAAGGCACAAAGGATGATCAAGGCGAGGATGATGCGAACAGAGGGCGCAGCGGGCAAAACGCTTCCGAGGAAGATAAAGACGATTATGAAGATGCGCTGACTGATGAGGATATTGGCGAGCTTCAGATGGCGATAGCAGAGGCCGGGAAAGAGTGGAAGGCCATAGCCGAGAAAGTCCAGGACGCGCTGGACACATTCTTTAAGGAGCAGGGAGACTCTGCGGATGTATTGATGCAGAATCTCAGGGCGGTGAACCGCGAGAGATATGACTATGCGGAGTTTCTGAGAAAGTTTGCTGTCATAGGAGAAAATCCGGGGGTAAATGACGAGGAATTTGACTATATCCTGTACACATACGGTCTTAAGCTATACGAAAACATGCCGCTTGTGGAGCCATTGGAATACAAGGAGGTCAGGCGCATCAAAGAATTCGTGATAGCGATCGACACATCCGGAAGTACCTCAGGAGAGCTGGTGCAGAGATTCCTGCAAAAAACGTATAATATACTCAAAGCCAGCGAAAGCTATTTTTCCCGTGTAAACATACATATTATCCAATGTGACGCTTCCATCCAGGAGCATGTCAAGATCACCGCAGAAGAGGAATTTGACGAATACATCCGGACCATGAGCATACATGGCCTCGGCGGTACTGACTTCAGGCCGGTATTCAGCTTCGTGGATGAACTTGTGGATGCGGATGAATTCACCGATCTCAGGGGGCTCATCTATTTCACTGATGGCTATGGGACATTCCCTTCGGCAAAGCCCGCTTACGATACCGCGTTCGTGTTCCTTGACGATGAATACAGCGGACCGGATTTTCCGCCATGGGCTATAAAGATAGTTTTGGATAGTGCAGATGTTTAGCTTGGTAATGTAGTATAAAACATATATCTAGTGCGACGATTTGAGGAGATAGAGCGTTGAATATCAAAGATGCCAAGGAAGAAATAAAGAATGCGATCATCGCATACTGTACTAAGGACGAATACGGAGAATACGAGATCGCGATCGAAGATCAGCGGCCGGTATTTCTCATGGGGCCACCGGGAATAGGCAAGACTGCGATCATGCAGCAGATAGCTTCCGAGCTCGGCGTGGGACTTGTCTCGTATTCCATGACACATCATACAAGGCAATCTGCGCTTGGCCTCCCTTATATCCAGAAGAAGAACTATGGCGGGACTGAATACAGCGTCTCTGAATACACCATGTCTGAGATCATCGCTTCTGTATACGACATGATGGAGGAAACCGGTCTTCAAGAGGGAATACTGTTCCTCGATGAGATAAACTGCGTCTCTGAGACTCTCGCGCCTTCGATGCTTCAGTTCCTGCAATACAAGACTTTTGGCAGACACCGCGTCCCTGAAGGCTGGATAGTAGTAACCGCCGGCAATCCGCCGGAATACAACAATTCGGTACGCGAATTCGATACGGTCACTTGGGACAGATTAAAGCGCATAGATATCGAGCCTGATTACAATACGTGGCGCGAATACGCCGCGGACAGGGGAGTGCATCCGGCGGTCTCCACCTATCTGGATATCCGAAACAGCGACTTCTACAAGGTAGAAACTACAGTAGATGGAAAGACGATCGTGACCGCAAGAGCGTGGCTCAATCTCTCCGACATGATAAGGCTCTATGAGCAGAACGGGATCGAAGTCAGCGAGAAGATGATATGCCAGTATCTGCAGGACAAGAAAGTATCCAAGTCCTTCACGAATTACTACGAGCTCTTCAATAAATACAAGTCGGATTATCAGGTTGATCGAATACTTTGCGGTAAGGCCGGTGACTCGGTCATCGAGCGCGTCAAGAATGCGAAGTACGATGAAAGGCTGTCGCTACTCGGTCTTATCCTCGATAAAGTTAATTCCGATCTCAGAAGTATTTACTATGAAGAGCAGATCCTTGAAGAGGAATTGGATGCATTCAGGAAGATCAAAGCTGAGCTGGACGAGTCTGAGGAGCCCGCGTTAAAGTTCTTGGCTAAGGCGAGCGCAGCAAAGAAAAGCGAGCTGGATAACGGCAAGCGATCCAATTCGCTTTCTGACGACAGACGCCGCATCCTCCACGGCACAATGAACGCAATGGAGACTGTGTCGAAAACTCTAGCTCAGGCAGGAGATCCTGATGGAGCCGCAGCTTTTGAGATAATGCGAAAGTTTTTTAACAGCCGCAGGAGTGAATACCTTGAGCTCGTAAAGACAATGGATGCGGAGCTTACGAATATGTTCAGCTTTGCAGAAGAAGTCTTTGGCGACGGACAGGAAATGCTGATCATAGTGACCGAGCTTACCAAGGGCTCATATTCAGCGCGCTATATAGGCAGACATGGCTGCGAGAAATATTACGAGCACAACAAAGAGCTGCTGTTCTACGAAAGACAAAGTGATATCCTTAAAGAACTGGATTGTATAGATATCTGATCGACATCAGTTTTCGAAGCCTTCGATTCAAAAGTGGAGAGATGCAAAATGAGCACACAGAGTTGTACCTGATCATATAACAGACGCCGGATGTCCCTCGCCTCTATAGGCGGCGGGGTTCATTTTCGACCGTCGGTGGTGGGTACAATCCCGACCGACGCTCTCAGGAGCTGAAGCTCCCGGCGTCTGTTGACGGCGTCGCTCGCTCCAATCAAGCGGGCTTGTTGGAGCTTTGCTCCTGGTTGAATGCGAATGATGGCTGATAATTTCCAGTTCCCGACTTTGGATGAGGGCTTCGACAAGATAGTGTATGTTGGGAATAAAGAGGATATAGATTACGGGGAAGCGAAAGACCTGTAAAGCTGCATCTATCAATTGTCATCATCCTGCGAGGCATCAAAACCTCGCAGGTTTTTTCTTGTAGTGATATGTAGTAAAATACACCGAGATATTCCGTGAAAGGAACACCACTAATGATACAAGTATTATTCATCTGCCACGGCAATATATGCAGAAGCCCGATGGCGGAATTCATGATGAAGGATATGGTCGAGAGAATGGGGGTCAAAGAAGACTTCCTTATTGAGTCTGCAGCGACTTCGACCGAAGAGATCTGGGGCAGCAGGGGAAACCCTGTGTATACGCCGGCGCGAGAGGAACTTTTGCGGCACGGGATCGGCAAGACTGTCTATACGGATTTCAGCAGCAAGCGAGCTGTGCAGATCACCAAGGCGGATTATAGCAAATACGACTATATACTCTGTGCCGAAGAGCGGAATATAAGAAATACGATTCGCATAGTAGGTGGCGATCCGGATAACAAGATCAAGAGACTTCTGGACTTTTCAGATGATCCGAGGGATATAGCTGATCCTTGGTATACGGGCGTGTTCGATGTCACTTACAAGGATATAGAGGAGGGACTCAGGGCCTTTCTCACTTACCTGGGATATAACAAGTGATACGATCGTTTTAGGGCGTGCCGTCTGAAAAGACGTCCCCACAGACCTCAAGTATATGAAGACACGGAAACAAGTAACCGATATAGATAGGACTCGAAAAAGAAATGGCAATACACATAGTACTGGTTGAACCTGAAATACCACCGAATACGGGGAATATAGCCAGGACCGCAGCGGCAACCGACAGCGTACTCCACTTAGTGAAGCCGCTCGGTTTTAGCCTGGACGAAAAGAGCCTACGCCGCGCGGGCCTGGATTACTGGCCTTATGTCAAGCTGGAGGTCCACGACAGCCTTGACGACTTCTTGGAGAAATACGAAGGCCGGCGGATGTGGCTTTCGACGACTAAGGGCGGCAGGCTGTATACGGACGCGGAATTCAGGGATGAGGATATGATCCTGTTTGGGAAGGAGACCGCCGGCCTACCGCGCGACTTCATCGAAGCGCACAAAGACCACGCTATCCGTATCCCGATGAGCGAGTCCACGCGTCTTCGTTCATTCAATCTTTCAAATGCTGCAAACATCGTGCTCTTTGAAGCACTCAGACAGCTGGACTTTCCGGGCCTCAAATAGAAAAACCTTCAGTCCTCGCGATACCAAACTTCATGTGTCTTACAAAAAGCAACCGCGGTCTGTCCCGGATGGCCCGCGCTGCCTGACGGGAACTATCCAACCCGTACAGGCAGCTGTAAGGCGAGGACAGCCGACTGACAGACCCCGCGAGTCAAGTGAGACGAGCGGTATGCGGCGACAATCAGTGCCTTTAGATAGGACTTTCTCAAAAATGTGTACATTTTTAAATTATATTTGGCAAAAAATGTACATTTTTTATATCGTTTCTAGCTGATTCGTCTATTACGTCTAGGCTACAAAATTCGGCCTCGTTATTCGTATGTACTCCTCGTTTTTTCACCGCTTTAAACATCTTGATATTTAAGGCTTCCATTGATTCGCTTTTGTATTTCGGACTTGACTTGTTGCCTGAGTATGTCTTGCTCAGGTTAGAGTTTGATTCTAATAGACATCAGGTTTACAATTAATGTACATATTTTGAGTTTTTTTAAAAAAAATGTACACTTTTTCAAAAAAGTGCTCTTTCAAAGTCGACTATTGATGGCGTTGCGACGGAAACCTCGATAATAATGCGATGAAGAATTCCATGACGTTGCGACGGAGCACTTTTTTGATGTTGCGGAAAGGAATAATCCAATTCCCAACATGAGTGAATTGGATTAAAAGTATTTCTATGATACACAGAACAGAACTTAAAAGAATACTATCAGTATTGAACGAATCAAAAGAAGATTTTGAAAATGAGCTGAGGGGTCTTCCCGAGGGCAGTCTTTATTGTAAAATACAGAAAGGCCGCTGGTTTTACTATCAACTCCTTCCAAAGAAAGGGAATAGGAAGAAAGAGAAACGCATCGGTATATCGCGTGACTTAGACACGGTGTTCGCTCTTGTCCGAAAAATGTATATCACCAAGGCGTTGACTCTTGTCGACAAGGACATAAAGACGATCGAGACGGCTATAAAGAATTACCAAGATTTCGATGAAGAGAGCGTCATGACGACATTTCTCAAAAAGCATCCTGAGCTAAGTCAGGGTATCATACGTAAACAACAGAGTGATGAAGAGTGGGCTGATGCATTCGAAAGGCAACGGGACTTTTACGAGGAAGATCGCAAGCACACTTCAATACAAGGCGAATCTATGCTCTCAAAAAATGAGATCTATATAGCTTCGCGCCTCGACCATTACAAAATCCCTTATAGATATGAAGCTTCTGTGCCGCATCCCGATGTTTCGCGAATCCCGGATTTTACTATAAGGCGCCCGCGAGACGGCAAGATAATTTACTGGGAGCATCTGGGACTGACCGGTGATATGGGTTATATGAAGGGCAATGAGCTTAAATTTGTGGAATACGAAGAAGCAGGTATAACTCCCTGGGACAATCTGATCGTTACGTATGATACTCCGGACGGAGGACTTGACGCGAAAATAATAGAGGCAATGATACAGGGATGGCTGCTTTGAGACAACCGGCAGGCGAGTCAATGAAATATTGGATCGTTCGATTCGGATCCAACAGGACAAATGACAGAAATAGATAACAACATAAACGAAGAAAAATACATACTTGTAGCCGTGGCGACAGGAGACGAGGAGGCGGCATGGGACTCGCTCGACGAGCTTTCAGAGTTACTTGATACCGCAGGCGGGATCACAGTATTCCAGACCGTGCAGAACCTTGCCCGTCCGGACAAAGCCACATACATCGGAAAGGGCAAAGCCGAGGAGCTGCGCGAGTCGATCGAGATCCATGAAGCCGACGGTCTTATTTGCGATGACGAGCTCAGCGCTTCGCAGATGCGGAATCTCTCGGAGATAACCGGTGCTAAAGTGATCGACAGGACGACACTGATCCTTGACATCTTTGCCGCGCACGCCAAAACACGTGAAGGTAAGCTTCAAGTCGAGATCGCTCAGCAGAAGTACAGATATGCGAGGCTTCGAGGAATGGGCGAGGCTCTCTCGAGACTGGGCGGCGGCATTGGGACACGAGGCCCCGGCGAGACTAAACTCGAAACGGATCGCCGCGTAATACAGCGCCGAATAAAGATGCTCTCGGACAGCATCGAGTCTATGAAGAAGGCTCGCGACACAGCGCGCAGGAAGCGTTCGGAAAGCGCGGTGCCATCGGCGGCGATCGTGGGTTATACCAACGCCGGCAAGTCGACACTTTTGAACAAACTGACCGGCTCCGAAGTGCTTTCGGAAGACAAACTCTTTGCGACACTCGATCCTACGACACGTACAGCGCTGTTGCCGGATGGACAGCAATTGCTTTTTACGGACACAGTCGGTTTTATAAACAAGCTGCCGCATAATCTGGTCGACGCTTTTAGAAGCACGCTCGAGGAAGCCGGTTACGCGGATATCATAGTGCATGTTATAGACGCATCCGATCCGCAGGCCGAAATGCACCGCAGAGTTGTTTATGACACATTGGCCGATCTCGGCATCACAGACAAGCCGATCATAACCCTCTGGAACAAGGCGGATCTTATAGACGAGAAAGAGATCTTTCGCGACTTCGATGCGGACTCGTCGATGAAGGTTTCGGCCAAGACAGGCGACGGGCTGAGCTTGTTCTATGAAGAACTATCCCGCATGCTGAGGGAGATGCGCGTAAGCATCGACACTGTCATACCATACAAGGACACAGCTGTTGTCGCGGAAATACGAAGGGCCGGCCAGCTGTTATTAGAGGAGTATGAAGAGGACGGCATACATGTTAAGGCGTACGTGCCCCGCGCTCTTGCCGAAAAAAGGAAGCTAAAGGGCTGAAGAAAGCGGGATAATATATAACAGACGCCGGATGTCCCCCGCCTCTATAATGCTTCCTCCGGATTAAACGGCTTTGCCGTAAGGTCGGAAGCATTGATCTTCGGAGGCTAAGCTCCTCCGATAATGGCGGCGGGTTCCATTTTCGTCCGTCGGTGGTGGGTACAATCCCCGACCGACGCTCTCAGGAGCTGAAGCTCCCGGCGTCTGTTGACGGCGTCGCTCGCTCCAATCAAGCGAGCTTGTTGGAGCTTTGCTTCTGGTTGAAAAGGAGAATTTAGAATTTGGAAAACAACGCTACAGATAATAAGACATTGAAAAACAGCATAGAAAACAGGTCACTGGATAACAGCGATCGGGATAGAAAGAACCTGCAGAAGATAGCGGAAGAACTCGGCATAAAGCTCTGGCAGGTCGAGGCGGTCGCGGAGCTGATCGACAGCGGCAACACGATACCTTTTATAGCGCGTTACCGCAAGGAAGCGACCGGCGCGATGGATGACGAGGCTCTTCGTACTTTTGATGAGAGACTGAAATATCTTCGCAATCTCGATGAGCGTAGACAGACTATCATCAGCACGATAGAAGAGCAGGGCAAGCTGACCGATGAACTCAGAGCGAAGATCGAGGCAGCCGAGACAGCCGCAGAGCTCGAAGATCTTTACAGACCGTACAAGCCGAAGAGAAAGACCCGCGCTGACATCGCGAGGGAGAAAGGCTTGCAAGGCCTCGCAGATTATCTGCTTTCCAGAGACGCCGACCGCGATCCCCTCGAAGAAGCGGCCAAGTACATATCTGAAGAGAACGAAGTTCCGGACGAAAAGACAGCTCTTCAGCTGGCGCAGGACATAATCGCCGGAGACATCTCAGACAACGCCGACTTCAGGGAATGGATCAGAAAGAAGACTCTTGCCAGAGGCTTTGTCATATGCAGCCTCGGCACTGAGGGCAAGAAACTTGCGGCCGCGGGCGAGCGCTCCGTGTACGAGAATTACTATGAATACAGCGAGGCAGTGTCGAAGATTCCGGGGCACAGAGTGCTGGCGATAAACCGCGGCGAGAAAGAGAAAGTGCTCTCGGTTTCGGTCGATGCTCCAGAAGATGAGATAATCGAATACCTCGAGCGAAAAGTTCTTCGCAGGGTCACAGACGCTTGTGAGCCTTATGTGGCGGCTGCAATCGAGGACGGATACAAAAGACTTATCGCTCCGTCCATCGAGACGGAGATACGTAGCGGGCTGACAGAAAAAGCGGAAGACGGAGCCATTAAAGTGTTTGGCTCGAATCTCGAGCAGCTCTTGATGCAGCCGCCGGTCAAAGGAAAGACTGTGCTCGGCTGGGACCCGGCATTCCGTACCGGCTGCAAACTGGCGGTATGCGGTCCTACCGGCAAGATAGTGAAGACCGCCGTGATCTATCCGACTGCGCCTCAGAACAAGGTAGCGGAGGCCGTAAAGACGCTGGAAGAACTCTGCGACAAATATGACATCGATGTGATCTCGTGTGGCAACGGCACGGCATCGAGAGAGTCCGAAAAGATCATCGCCGATTTCATTCGCGATTACGAGAAGACCCATCGTGGCCGCAGCCTCCAGTACGCGATAGTAAACGAGGCAGGGGCATCGGTCTATTCGGCAAGCAAACTCGCGACTGAGGAATACCCTGATCTCAACGTTGGTGAGAGGAGCTCGGCATCTATAGCGCGCAGGCTCCAGGACCCGCTGTCAGAACTCGTAAAGATCGACCCAAAGGCTATTGGCGTAGGCCAGTATCAGCACGACATGAATCAGAAGCATCTCGGCGAGGCGCTCGCAGCAGTCGTCGAGAAGTGCGTGAATATGGTGGGCGTAGATGTGAATACCGCATCGCCGTCGCTGCTCGGCTATGTAGCAGGCATCAGCAAACAGATCGCGACTAACATAGTGGCATACAGAGACGAGCATGGCCGTTTCAACACGCGCAAGGAACTCCTCAAAGTGCCTAAACTCGGGCCTAAGGCGTTCGAGCAGTGCGCGGGCTTTCTCAGGATACTCGATGGAAAGGAGCCGCTCGACGCGACTGCCGTTCACCCGGAGAGTTATGACGCGGCGCGCGCGATCCTAAAGGAATGCGGTTTTGAGGTGAAGGATGTACTCGCAGGGAAGACAAACGGACAAACGGTGAGAACTGAGATCGCTGATAAGATCAAGGCTTTGGCAGGGAGAAAAGAGGTCGCAGACAGACTCGGCATCGGCAAATACACATTCGCGGATATCGCCGCAGAGCTCGAAAAACCCGGCAGAGACCCAAGGGATGAGGTCGAGGCGCCGGTGCTCAGAAGCGATGTGCTTGATATGTCCGACCTCAAGCCGGGCATGGAACTAAAGGGCACTGTGCGCAACATCGTCGACTTTGGAGCCTTCGTAGATATAGGCGTACATCAGGACGGACTCGTGCACATTTCGGAGCTTGCGGACAGATACGTAAAGCACCCGCTCGACGTGGTGAAAGTCGGCGACGTTGTAGATGTGAGAGTACTGTCGGTAGATGAAAAGCGCGGTAAGATATCGCTTTCAATGAAACAGCATTCATGACAAAAGCATACGAAAAACAGCGTCTCTAAATTAGGTAAACCCTTTTATTGATTCTGGCGGGCAGAGTGATATAATCATGTGGAAATGGCGTTGAACAGACAGCGCTACTTAAATCACGGATATCACGGAACTTAAGAGAAAAAAGACCAGGTGGAGGAAACAGATGAAGATTGTATTATTAGAGCCACTCGGTATCTCGGCTGAAAAGCTGGAGAAACTGGCGCAGGGCGTTGAGGCACAGGGACATACTTTTACGGCGTATCCGGATGTTACGACGGACACGGAAGAACTGAAAAAGAGAAGCGAAGGCGCGGATATCCTGATGATAGCGAATCATCCGCTTCCTGATGAAGTCATCGATTCCTGCGGGAATCTCAAAATGGTTTCGGTAGCATTCGTCGGGATCGATCATGTCGGAGTAGAGGCGTGCAAGAGAAGGAATATCCCTATTTACAATACTGGCGGATACTGCGATGACGCGGTCGCCGAGCTTGCTGTCGGTCTCACGCTCGATCATATGCGTAATATCACTAAAGGCGATAAGGCTGTCCAGAGTGGCGGAGGAAAAGGCGATCTGCAGGGCAATGAGCTTCGCGGAAAGACAGTTGGAATCGTCGGCACAGGAAGCATCGGATGCAGAGTTGCTGAGATATTCAAGGTGTTTGGCTGCAAGCTGATCGGATACAGCCGAAGCGAGAGAGCAAGGGCGAAGGAGATCGGTATTGAGTATTGCAGCCTCCGGGACGTCATGGCAAATGCAGATATCATTTCAGTCCATACTCCGTTGACAGCAGATACCAAAGGCCTGATAGGCAGGGACGAGATCGACGCAATGAAACCGGGAGCTATACTGATCAATACTTCGAGAGGACCGGTCGTAGATACAGAAGCTGTCGCGGCCGCGATAAAGGAGAACAGGATCAGATACGGTACTGATGTATACGAAAAGGATCCTCCGCTTCCTGAAGGCCATCCTTTCTTCGGAGCACCAAATCTTATCTGCACACCGCATGTGGGATTCGATACGGTAGAGTCGATCGAGCGCCGAGCAGACATGGTCTTCGAGAACATCCGGACATGGATGGACGGAGGAGATAAGAGAAAAATGCAGTAGTACAGCTAAACTACAAGGGCGAAGATAAGGACAAAAGACAAACTGCAAAAGACAAAAGACAGATATGTAAAGATCCGCTCAGGCAAAGGATGCCGGGGCGGATCTTTTCTTTAAATATAACAGACGGCGTCGCTCACTCCAATCAAGCGAGCTTGTTGGAGCTTTGCTCCTGGTTGAACAGCTGATTACCACTTTTCGTAATGTACGAATTCGCTTGGAAATTCCGGAGCCGGATTCGGTTCAGGCTGCGCTTCAGGATAACCCATGACGAGTATAGCCTCTGGCATCATGTTTTCAGGAACTCCGAGCAGGGAACGGACGAATTCCTCTGAAGTAACGCCTTCCTGATCAGACGGGCGGAGGCGGATCTGGAGCCAGACACTGCCTATGCCGAGCATGGATGCCATGAGATGCATGTATCCCATGAAGAGGGAACTGTCCTCGATATATGTGTCGGTCTTATCGCTATCGGAGAATACCGCTACAGCGCATGTTGCTGTTTCGAGCATCCTGGCACCGCCTTTGCGGCAGCTGACCAGAGCAGCGAGCGTCTCAGGGTCGCGGATGACGACAGCCTGCCATGGTTTCAGACCTTTTCCTGATGGAGTCAGCATTCCGGCAGAGAGGATCTGTTCGAGAGCCTCATCTGAGATCTGCTGATCCGTATATTTTCTTACGCTTCTTCGATTTCTGAGCATTTCCATCAATTCCATGATATAGATCCTCCCCATTTCAAATTTTCGGTTTTTGAGCCGTTGATTTCGCTTACCTGGCAATCATCGTAGCACATGGAAAGTCCTATTACAAGCGCATTTTCTGTTGAAATTCAGCCACAAAAACTGTTGCAAAATAACCATAAACGTGGCAAAATAAGAGAGTAAAAATAGGTTAACCAAAATCTGACTCAACAAAGAACAGTTACTTTAAACGGAGGAATTGCTATGAGCTATATGAACAATGTAAATGCTGGAAACCGTAAAGCGCTTTTGGGCACAAGATCCATTATAAAGAAGAACAACTACGTAGTGATCGAGCCGGATGGTCTTGTAAAGAACGCCATCCCAGGTTATGAGAACTGCGATACTACTATTCTCGGATCGCCTGAGATGGGAGCTTCTTTCGCTGACTATATCTCCACCGTTCATCCTGGCGGAAAGAATACAGGTATCGGCGGAAACGGCATCGAGTCTTTCCTGTATGTAATCAGCGGCAAGCTCCATGTAGCTAACGCTGACGAGGAAGCAGACCTTGTAGAAGGCGGATACATCTACTCTCCGGCAGACAAGCCATTCTGTTTCGAGAATACTTCCGATGAAGACGCTTTCGTTTACATCTATCGCAGAAGATACGTTCCACTGGAAGGCACAGAGGCTCATACAGTAGTTGCCAATATCAACGATGTAGATTGGATGATCTACGAGGGCAGCGAGGTAATGGTGTCCAAGGACTTCCTGCCGGCCAGCACAGATTTTGGATATGACATGAACATGCATCTCCTGAAGTTCCAGCCGGGCATCCATCACGGATACGTCGAGACCCACTTCCAGGAACACGGAATGTACTTCCTGCAGGGCCAGGCTATGTACCTGCTCGATCAGGAATGGATCCCACTGGAAAAGGGCGATTATGTATTCATGGATTCATATCTTCCACAGTGCTGTTACGCGGTCGGAGATGAAGAACTCATCTACATCTATTCCAAGGACTGCAACAGAGACGTTGAGCTGTAAATGACAATGACAGAGCGGTTTTACAGAGCGGTTTTACATCGCTCTGTTTTTTTAACGATGAACTCAGGAGGAGTGTGAGTTCTCAATTGACATCCGCTCGATGAACAACGATAATATTAATGATATCGTCAGAAGAATCCGTGCTGCTCTGGACCGCGAGAGTAAGATCATCGGCGGCTCATATGAGATGGATACCAAGCTCGTTATCGAGCCGGTAGAACTCGATGACTACATGCTTGACATCCTTGAAGAAGAATGCAAAGAGAAGAAGTTCTCTTATATGCGACTTCCGAGCGGAGCAGGGCATGACTTACTCTAGATAGGGCAGGAACTGCCTACTGTTATGTTGTTTGTTGGAAGTAAAGACGGCAGGAGTCACGCCTCTGTAGAGTTCAGTGAGTATGGCGACTTAGCCAAGGCCACGGTTCTTATGACAGAACTTGTGGAGAGATTATTAGATGAATAAAAAGAAAAATCAAAAAGATCCTGCTGATCAAACAAGGGCGGATAATCTAAAGAGATTTCGTCTCATGCTCAATCTGACGCAGAGACAGTTTCTTGAGGAATTTCTGACCAACGACAGTGGAGAGATTTCAATGAGCGTTGCCACCTATTCGAATCTTGAGTCGAAAGGTGGCACTCATCTTGTTTCGTGTATAGAAAAAACGTGCACGCAGCTTGGGCTCGACCCCGAGATTTTTTGCCTGCCGCCAAAGGAATTTGGTGACGCGATAGAGCTTGCAGCTTCGACTAATGAGAAACTGAACCGCTTTATCAATGGCGGGAAGCCTATGCAGGGGACTATCGCTCAGCTGGTCGACAGGCTGACTCTGTATTTCGCTGATGAGATCATGGCGGGCAGATTAAAACGTGGAGATCAGATCGAGACGGATAGAGAACTGGCGGCCAGGATGGATGTCAGCCGTTCGTCTATTAGGGAGGCGCTTAAAGTTCTCAATATACTAGGTATGATAGATATCCGCATGGGTCAGGGCATGTATCTCGTGGGACAGGAGAGCCAGGTGTTCTCAGTTCCTCTTTCGTGGTCGCTCTTTCTGGACGCGAGCCAGATCGATGAGATCCTCGAGATCCGCGATATGCTTGAACTCAAGTCCGTTGAGCTTGCCGCGGGTTGCGAAGACGAACTTCTGCTTTCCAAACTGACATCTGTATACGACAAGATGTATTGGAGCTTTAAAGGACACGATCTCGAGGCGGCGCTTGAGCAGGATCTCGAGTTCCACTCCTGCATCGCTGAGTGCTCTGGGAATAAGATCATAGTGTCCATGCTGCAGACGATAAGAAATCTCATGCACAGGGTGAGCGGATCCGGCCTGGTGGACGATGTACAGCTTCAGGAAGTGTACATAGAGCACCGGAAGATCTACGGAGCCATAATCAGCCAGGACAAAGAACTCGCTGTGTCCGCGATGCGCCAGCATCTAGAGAATTCAAGAAATAGATATTCGTTCAAGGCCGAGGAGGAGAGCCTTCCGATATAGCCGAAGAACGGCGCATATCTCGCGTTCTCGCACGGTTTGATAAAGGCGACTCTATGATATATGATGCGTCAGAGTAAAAGTATAGTAAAAGGTCCCGGGAATTCCCGGGATCTTTCGTGTGTAATGAATGCTTGACAATTATATTACCAGAGGACATCTGGCGATCACTATTTCAGAAGTTCAGGAAGCACTTCGCCCATGTCCGCGATCACAGCGTAGTCCGCGAATCCGAAGATAGGAGCGTGCTCATCGGAGTTCACCGCAATGATAAGAGGATTGCCCTTGAGGCCCTCTGTGAACTGGATCGCGCCGGAGACACCAAATGTGATGGCTACCTTAGGGCGGATCACAGTACCCGACTGACCAACCTGGTTCTCGAACGGTATCCAGCCGTTGTCCGCCATAGGGCGGCTGCCGGCTACCACAGCACCGATCTTCTCAGCATATTTCTTGACCATATCGAAGCGCTCTTCGTCCATGGCGCCTCTGCCGGCGCATACGACGACTTCCGCGCTGTGCAGGCTGTTGACACTGTCGTTCTTCTCAAAGTCTACGACCTCGATCGCGGAATCAGCACCGCTGAACTCCACATACTCGACGGCAGGGTCGCCGCTGAGATCAGGAACTACCTGATCGTCTGTCCTCATTGTTATGATCTCACAGTCTCCCTCGACGTCGCAGGTAACCATGATCTGCGCGCCAAAGGAAGGCTTGATCTGGTGCACTACAGGCTTTCCATCTATGATCTCTGTGTCAAGATCTGTGCAGTCTGCGGTCATTCCGATGTTCTTCTTCATAGCTACTCTGGCGAAGAGCGAACGGGCTGTGTGGCTTGCAGGTACCAGGATAGTAGAGAAGTCTACTTTGTCCAGGAGTTCTGCTACAGCGCATGACAGCTTATCTGTCTGCACATAGCTGACGCCGGGGATATCCATCAGGACGAGGCGGTCGACGCCGGCCGCTTTTAAGTCTGCTTCTTTTTCCTTCATGTCCTGACCGACTGCGAACAGTACGAGTTCGCTGCCGGAAGCTTCTTTGACCTTAAGGCCGAATTCGACCATCGATCCGAGCGAATTGCTGATAGTGTTATCTATGATCTCTGCAAAGATTCCGATAGCTCCCATGTTACGCCCTCCCTTCTTCTACGAGTTCATCCATGCGTGCCGCGATCTCCGCGAAGCTGCCTTCCAGCGCTTCTGCTGTTCTGCCGGCAGAGGCTGACGATACTGTTGTTACGATGGAAAGCGCACCTGGCTTACCGATTATAGAAGCATCGAGATCCACCATCGACTCGTCGATCACAGGGATCTCAGCTCTGTTTGCCTTACGCTGTGTACGGAGCGTAGGCAGGGTAGGCTCGTTGCATCCGAATGGGACAGTCACGAGTACCGGAGTCTTGACCTTGAGCACGAGGTTGCCGTCGCCGACGTTCTTTCTGATCTCGAGTGTGCTGTCGTCCTTTGCCTCGATAGCGACTGTCTCGCTTACATCAGGCATAGACAGGATCTCCGCGATCATTGGACCGACCTGACCTGTACCGCCATCGGAAGACTCGCTTCCGGTGAAGATGACATCGTAAGGACCGTTGTCCTCGATAGCCTTTGCCAGAACGCGGGCAGTACCGAGTGTATCGCCGCCTGCGAACTTACGGCCGGAGATCAGGTAACACTGATCAGCGCCAACGGCAAGACATTTCTTCAGGGAAGCCAGAGCGATATCCGGACCCATGGAATATACGTCAATAGTTCCTTCGGTCTGAGCCTTGAGCTGAAGCGCGAACTCCATTGCGTTCAGGTCGCAAGGGTTAGTATCCGATTCCGCAGTATCACGAACCAGATTGTTGTTTTCATCGATCTGGACGTTCTCGGAAGTCGGAACGTGCTTTACACATACTGCGATCTTCATATTTTATGCCTCCTCAATGAGACGGGAGAATGCCCACTCTTCGAGGAGCATTGTGCTCTCTCCGCGCATGATCAGTTTAGCCATATCTCTTGTAGCTGCAGGAGCCTCGATAACGCCGTTTCCGCCGAAGCCTGTGCAGAGGAAGTAGTTCTGAACAGGGGTCTCTCCGAGGATAGGGAGGAAGTCCCTTGGCTCAGCACGATAGGACAGCCAAGAAGAAGCGAGTCCACTGTCTGCGAGTCCAGGTACGTTCTCTTCCATCTGGTCGAAGAGGAAGTCGATGAAGTAATCGTCTGTACCACCAACCTGTGGAAGCTGATCAGGATCCCACTGACCTGCGTGCATTGGGTCGTCGAGGTTCATGGAGAGGTGGGACTTGCAGATGAATACGTTGTCACCGGCTCTCAGAGCATAGAATGCAGGGAACTTCAGTACTGGGAATACGTAGTCGAGCTTCTTTTCAGGAGGTACGAGGAAGAATGCCTCAGCCTTTGTGTGCCAGATAGGAACATCGAGTCCTACGAGGTTACCTGTGAAGCGGCTCCATGGGCCTGTGCAGTCTACGATGACGTCGTAATCAACTGTCTCACCTTCGGATGTCTCGAGTGACTTAGCTGCGCCGCCCTCTGTGTTGATCTTTACGACCTCAACGCCGCGCTTGATGCAAGCTCCGTTAGCTTCCATCTTCTCAGCGAATGTGTTGGAGATCATTGTTCCGTCGAAGTATCCGTCATCCTGTGTGTAACCTGCACCGAGGATGGAGTCTACATTCAGTGAAGGAAGGATCTCTTTGATGCGAGCCTTGTCAGTGATGTACTCGCCTGTGTATCCTGCGGACTTAGCAAGTGCGATACCGGCCTTGATGGTCTTCTCGACTTCTTCATCTGTAGCGCAAACGAGAGTACCTGTCTTGTCGAATCCGGCCGAACCCGGTTTTTCCTTCTCCATCTTCAGATATGTCTCGAATCCATAAAGACGAACGTCCCAGTAACGGTTCTTCAGAGAGTCGTCGAACAGACATACAGTTCCGGCAGACTTTGCGGTAGTACCGCAGCCGATGCGGTTCTTCTCGTAAAGTGTGACGTCTGCATCGTCATAAAGGCTCAGGTTGAAACCAAGTGCAGCGCCTGCGATTCCTCCGCCGATGATTGCGATTTTCTTCTTTTCCATAATAGATCCTTTCCTTTCTGTTTTAGCGGTAATGTGATTTAGGCCTCGTTTGCCAGTTCTAATAACGTGTTTGCAAGAATATCTGTACCTTTTGCTATATCTTCAATGCTTGTCCATTCTGCCTTGTTATGGCTGATACCGTCCTTGCTCGGGACGAAGAGCATGCCTACCTTGGTGATATCACCGAGCATCAGACTGTCGTGATACGGTCCGCTGACAATATCCATAGCCGGAATGCCAAGGCCTGTTGAGCTCTGGCGGACAAGCTCCACGATGTGTTCGTCACAGATGACGGCTTTGTCGTGGTTCATCATGTCGATAGTAACTTTTACTTTTCTGCGTTCTTCGATCTCTTTGATTCCGGAATAGAATTTTTCGAGAAGGGCGTCTTTGTCTTCGATCGCCACGGAACGGATGTCTACCGAGAATGTGACATGGCCCGGGATAACATTTGCCGCGTTTGGCTCCAGGGCCATTTCTCCGACTGTCCCCGTTATATACATGCTGTCAGATTCCAGAGCGAGACGCTCTAAGAGGAGCGATATCTCAGCGGCTGCCATATAGGCGTCCCTGCGGGCGCTCATGCTTGTGCCGCCGGCGTGTGACTGAACACCAAAGACTTCTACTATCAGATTGGTAGGAGCGCAGATTCCGGTAACGATGCCAACAGGGCAGTTTGCCTTTTCCAGAACATCGTTTTGTTCGATGTGGAGTTCAAGGCTTGCATAGACCGGAGTCTTGTGAGGAAATTCATCGTCGAAGGAATCCGGCTGATAACCGGCATCTTTGAGAGCCTGATAGAGGCTTGTTCCTGAAGGATCGGAGTGAGACTTAAGGTCTTCAAGATGGAGTCTGCCAGAAATAGCGCGGCTTCCGATGCAGCAAACACCGAATCGGCTCATCTCTTCTCCGGAATATACATTTGCGGAGAGGCTTCTTTTATGAGGTGCGCCGCTCTCTTTTATCATGCGGAGAGCTTCTATACCGGCAAATACGCCTGCGATCCCATCGTATTTGCCTCCATTTGGCACCGTATCTATATGAGAACCTGTCCATACAGGTTCAAGCGATGGATCATCTCCCGGAAGGACTCCGAACAGATTGCCTGCATTGTCTTCTTTGACTTCGAGTCCTACTGATTCCATAAGTTTGTGTACATAACTGCGAGCAGCCATGTCTTCTGCTGTGAACACTGGGCGGGTAGTGCCGTTTCCGGGGGTCTGATTGAACTGATCGAGTTCTTCGATCCACTGCTCAAGGTTCTTTACGCTGGCCGTCTGATCCAAAATATCAACCTCCTGAACAATGATGGGTGTCTTAAATCTCTGAATTGCCTTCATTTTTATGTTGCGTGTAAATAATATTACGAACTTTCAAATTGGTCAACTTATTTTCGACAAACAGAACCTACGGATGTCCGATGAGGAACCGCACATGGGGGACAAATGCAAATTTCGTTGGAAACTCAACGAATGCGCAGAGTTTCCAAAATGAAATTTTTTATGGCAAGTGACATTTTTCTATCAGTTTTTGTTGAAATGGATATTCTTATATGATAGTATACCGAAAAATAGATAAACCAATTTTAAAATAATAAAGAACAGGAGGATTCCGCAATGTATGATCTTTTAATCAAAAACGGACGCATCGTCACACCTGAGCTTATCCAGGAAGGCAGCGTAGCGGTCAAGGACGGCAAGATCGCGGCTGTACTGGCGCCCGATGTCGAAGTTGAAGCAAAAAAGACGATCGACGCAGAGGGGAAATACGTATTCCCCGGCGCTATCGACACTCATGCTCATCTGAATGATCCGGGTTTTGAGTGGAGAGAAGACTACGCTCACGGCACGGCTGCGGCGATAGTCGGCGGCTATACGACTATTATTGATATGCCTCTTCAGAACGAGCCTGCGATGACTACACCGGAGCTCTTCGACATCAAGGAAGCCAAGGTGTCACCAAACGCGTATTGTGACTATGCCTTCTGGGGCGGACTTGTTCCTGACAATCTCGATCAGCTCAAGGCTCTCGACGAGAAGGGCGTAGTTGCGTTCAAGTCATTCATCGGCCCTGTTTCGCCTGACTACAGCTCGCTGTCATACGGCCAGGCTTATGAGGCGATGGAGATCCTCAAGGAGTGCGGCGCCCGCGCCGGATTCCACTGCGAGGATTATAGCATGATCAAGATGCGCGAAAAGCACGTGTTGGAGTCAAAGCCGGCTTCAGAGCTCACCTGGAGAGATTTCCTTGATTCCAGAACACCTGCTTCAGAGCGTGTAGCAACGGAAGCCATCATAGCCATTGCTGAAGAACTCGGTTGCAAGGCACATATCTGCCATGTTTCACATCCTATGGTCGCCGAATCCATCTACCAGGCCCAGCTGAGAGGAGTAGACGTTACAGCTGAGACCTGCAGCCACTATCTTTCTTTCACTGAAGACGACGTTATCGAAAACGGGCCACTCTTCAAATGCGCTCCTCCTCTTCGCACAGCTGAAGACAGAGAAGAGCTCTGGAGTTATATAGAGAACGGAACATTCTCAGGCCTTGCGTCTGACCACTCGCCATGCAGCTATGACGAGAAGTACAACGAGATCCTCGGACAGAAGATCACCAACGTGTTCGAAGTATGGGGCGGCTGCAGCGGCATCCAGAGCTCCGTGCAGGCCATATGGCACGAAGGAGTCACCGTGCGCGACGTAGATCCTTGCGATCTCGCGAATGCCATGGCCAAGCAGCCTGCTATCGCGTTCGGCATCTATGGCAAGAAGGGCGATATCCGTCCGGGCTTCGACGCGGACCTTCTCATAATCGACCCTGACAAGGAATGGGAGATCACAGAGGATTCGCTCTATTACGTCAACAAGCTTTCGGCATTTGTTGGCATGAAAGGAAAAGGCCTTCCTGTTGTGACGGTATTAAGAGGAGAAGTCATGGCAGAGGACGGAAAACTTGTAGGAGAAAAGGGTTTTGGCGAGCTTGTCAAGAGGATCAAATAGTTAAGGGGAGTTATAAGGAGATTTAGAAATGAGCATTATTGAAAACAAACAGCTCGACCCGAAGTTGGTCGAAAAAGTCGATGTCGACATCCAGCCTACCAAAAAGAGAATCTTGGGGCCGACATCCTACACAGCCAGCTTTCTGGGCGGCTGCGTATCCATCGGTACATTCTCGACAGGTGCTGCTCTTATCGGAGTACTGACAGTACCTCAAGCTATTATCGCTATGGCGATCGGATGCCTGGTGATCGCGATCGCACTTGCTCTGATCGGTGAATGCGGTCACGAATATGGTATTCCTTTCGTCGTTCAGCTCCGCTCGAGCTTTGGTAACACAGGCGTAAAGATCCCTGGAATCTTAAGAGGAGTTCCTGCCATCGTATGGTTCGGATTCCAGAGCTGGGTTGGCGCGGGCGCCATCAACAGCTGCTTCAAGATCCTCTTCGGATTTGACAACCTTCCTGTAGTATTCGCTCTGTTTACGATACTTCAGGTAGTGCTTGCTATCAACGGATTTGAGGGAATCAAATGGCTTGAGAATATCTCATGCATCTTCATCATCGTTATCCTTGTCTACATGCTCATCATAGTAAAGACCAAGTTCGCTGCAGAGCTTGACGATGCGTTTGCAGGCATCCAGGGAACATGGGGTCTCCCATTCTGGGCAGCTACCACATCATTCCTCGGTATCTATGCAACGATGATCATCAATGCATCCGACTATGCAAGGAATGCTACAGATGACATCAAGCCTGTCAAGGCCACAGTCATCTATACTGTAGCTATCCTTCCTGTAACAGTATTCATGGGTCTTATCGGATTCCTCACATCGACTGCTACAGGCAACTCGGATCCGGTCGTAGTATTCTCTGAAACAATGGGAAGCAAGTGGCTCACAATCATCACACTGCTGTTCATCGCATTCGCACAGGTTTCGACAAACGTACTCAACAACGTGGTACCTCCTTCATACATTCTGATGGAGTCCTTCAAGGTAAACTGGAAGCTTGCTACAGTTATCGTTGGTGTACTGTCGGTAGTCGTAATGCCTTGGAAACTGGTAACAGCTGATTCTGCCGGCGGACTGGATGGATTCATCCACTTCTATTCAGCATTCCTCGGACCTATCTTTGCGGTAATGGTAATTGACTATTATGTTCTCAGAAAGAGGAAACTGGATATCAATGATTTCTATGATACTGAAGGCGCATTCAAGGGCATCAACTGGGCAGGCGTCATCGCCATCGTTATCGGTGCGATAGTCGCATACATCTTCCTCTCGATTTCTTGGTACGCGAGCCTGATCCCTGCAGGTCTTTCATACTACCTGCTCATGAAGTATCTGCCTGCAGCTGCTCCGTTCAGAAAAGGCACGATCTTCGACGAAGAGAAAGCAGCGTAATAACGCAGCATAAAGCAAAAATCTATAATACCTCTCTATACAAGCGAACGAACATAGAAAACGAGGAAATCAGACATAACGATCTGATTTCCTCGTTTTCGTATCAAGGCTTTTTCCTCTTGTTAGATCCTCTTTTGATGCCTGTGCTGACGGCATGTTTTTCTTTCGGCAAAGTTACCTACAGCATGTTGAAGACATGAGGCGCATTTTACTGATGACTGAGCAGCTTGAAAAAGAAGAGCAGACCTTCGAGAGCATCCATACCCGATGTGTGTCCGATGCGGGATATATCCCGCATGCTTTCATGCGAAGGGCGTATAAGGAAGCTCTTAAGAGGGAGGCTTGTTTGTCCGTCTAGCGATGCTGATAAAAAGGCCGAACTGATATCGTTTGTATCACTTGATCTGCCGCTGACTTCGTCGAAGAGCGCCTTGCGAAACAGCCCGAGTTCCTCTGATGTAATATGGGAATCTGCAGGCAAAGGCATCTTTGAAACGGAATGGATCCCGCTTATAACTCCCGTGACAAAGTCATCGCCGGCAGGAGTCAGTCCGCCGCCCAGACCGATAAGGTCCGTAAGGCATAAAGCCGCTTCATCGATCTTTGAATCCCTGAATAATTCTTTCGTTTTTTCTTTTATCTGAGCTGCCCGCTGATCTATGAGATCGCCTGAAGCGTTGCTCTTTATCTGCATAACATTGACAGACGATTCAAAAGCGAGATAGTCGGCAGGGCTCAGTGCTGCCGGCACTTCCGTATCGAAACGGGGAGCATCACCGGATATTACCATGGTGAGTCCTGCCATCTCTATACTTATGAGTTTGCCTTTGCCTAAATCCGATGTGATATGCACTTCCATACCCGGTGCTATGTATAAGGAATCAGAAAAAACAATCGAGTCGTCTCCTGCCAATAGTGTTAAAGGGCTGACGGGAGAGGACTCTTTTTGTATGGCAAGCAGGGCAGACGATGAGAGAGCGATGTTGATCGTTCGCTCATACACCGAGTGCACTACGGCAGTGTCGCTCAGAGCCAGTTTTTCTATGTATGAAGATATTCCGCACGCCTCTGTGATCATGGACCGATTATAGCACAAGTTATTATTTTATTTTTTGAGATTTCACTTGTATCTTCCTACTAAATAGTGTTTAATATACCAAAAAGTGGTTGACCAAATTTTAGACAACTATGCATGGTGACGTTTCTCATCATGATTCTACAACTAAATACCGATTTTTTATAACTTCAAGAGCAAGGAGGAGAGACATGGATCTTAGCGCATCAACCAAGAGAATTGAGGAAAACCTGGAACATCTTAAGCAGTTCACATCGACACACGGCAATGGTTGCACAAGGCTTCCTTTCTCGAAAGAGACAAGAGATGCCGCCGAATACCTCAAAGACGTTATGAGAGAGGCAGGCATGGAAGTTCGCGAAGATTGCGTTGGCAACATCTTCGGAGTACTCCCGGGCAAAGACCGAGAAAAGCCTTGTGTTATGAGCGGATCCCATTACGACTCCGTTTATAACGGCGGTAATTATGATGGAATCGCCGGCGTTGTATGCGCTATTGAACTCGCTCGCCTGGTTAAGGAAAGAGGAATTGAACTTGAAGCCGACTATGTCGTAGCCGCGTTCATGGATGAAGAAGGCTGCAGATTCGGCACAGGCTATTTCGGATCGAAGTGCATGCTCGGCCAGATGACAATCGAGGAGTGCAAGCACTTCACAGACAAAGATGGAATCTCTGTTTATGAGGCCATGAGAGACTACGGATTCACACCTGAAAACCTTGGCAATGCTGCATGGGATCTCGACAGGATCGGGAAGTTTATTGAATTGCATATAGAACAAGGCCCTGTACTGGATAAGAAGGGAATCGAGTTGGGTCTTGTTAATTGTATAGTGGGAATCCACCGCTACATGGTGACCGTAAACGGACGCGCAGATCACGCTGGTACTACTCCAATGGATATGCGTATGGACGCAGTCGACATGGGATCGAAGGTGGTTTCAAAGCTTGCTGACTTCGCAAGAGAAGCGGGCAACGGAACCGTGGCAACAGTCGGTTATGTCACATCGACTCCTGGAGCCATGAACGTAGTGGCACAGTCGATGGACTTTACTGTTGACATCCGCTCGGTCGATCAGAATGTGCTTGACGACATCACAGCCAAGATGAAAGCAGAACTCGACAAGACCACAAAGGAAGGCAATGGATCATATTCGATCGATACAAAGCTCGAGATAACACCTGTGGATATGAGCGAGGGAATGCTTGACATCATGGAAGCAAGCTGCAAGGAACACGGCTACAGCTATTTGAGAATGCCTTCCGGCGCAGGCCATGACTCGCTGCCGATCGGACAGGTAAAGGATACGGTCATGCTCTTCGTTCCTTCACTCGACGGAAGAAGCCACGCACCTGAAGAATACACGCCGTATGACAGTTTCGCGAAGGGCTGCGACGTGTTTGTGGATCTTCTTGTGGAGCTTCAGTCACAGATGTAGTGATCTATCAAGGAATGCAATTGTTCTCTCAAGCAGTGAAGCGGTAGCCTGAGAACTCTCGTCGCTGTCAAAATCATGCTGATTCGCAGACGCGACGAAGCGGACTGGATCGTACCTTTCACTCAGAGACATATATTCCGAAAATGGCACGTCAGGGTCATTCGAAGAATGAGCCGTAAAGAGTGGCACCGGATAATCATAGACAGAGCGCAGAGAGTAATCCGCATAGAAGAACTTCTCTCTGTCCTTAAAGAAAAGGGACAGCCATTTGCCGCTCTGCCTTCCGTAAACATAGGCAGCATAATGGCTCTCTATAGGGCCTTCGGCATGAAGTTCGGATGGCAGGCTGTCAAAGATGTTTTCCGGAACAGCCGGAAGCGCGGTGTAAAAAGGCGCAGGGCTGTTGTACCAAAAATCTGTAAGAAAACCATAGCCGTAATATGAGACAACGCCTGAAGGAAGAGCTGAAAGCTCGATCCTCAGAGCGCTCATGATGGCAAGGTAGGCTCCGGCGGAGCGGCCGAACATAAAGTAAGGCGACTTGCCGTCAAAGGATTCGATGCCGCCGTCGAGATACAGATCAACGGATGCCGTTATATCCGAGAGTATCATCTCTATATCTGCCAGGGGCGCAAGCGGATAATCCAATGCGATAACGGGATAGCCGGCGTTTGTAAATGCATCGATGTGGGTAGACGGAAGATCGTCTCTCATACCGTAAAGCAGACCGCCACCGTGCAGATAAAAGATAACGGCTTTGGTACTGACATCGGGATTTATGTATATATTTGCCTTCTTGTCATAAGAATCCGACGGGAGGCTGACTGTGTACATGTTTGCCATTTGTAAGTGCTCCTCACATAACAATTGATCATTTCCAACACTTTCCAATGAATTATTTCAATATAAATTAACACGAGTCATTAAAAAAAACAAATATAGGAGATAAAAGAATGAAATTACAGAGACAGGAACTCAAGGACCTTATGAAGAACAAGCTCATGGCTGCGGGTCTCAAGGAAGAACATGCAGACATGACCTCAGAGATTCTCACATGGTCAGATGAAAGAGGATATCACTCACACGGATCCGTTCGCGTGGAGTATTACGCAGAGAGAATATTTAAAGGCGGAATCACGAGAGATCCTAAGTTCGAGTGGAAGCAGACTGGCCCGTGCTCTGGAATGTTCGAAGGCGATAACGGCATCGGCTATGTCGCTGCGACACTGGCAACTGAAAAGGCCATCGAAATGGCCAAAGAAAACGGTATTGCAGTAGTGGGGATCAGAAATGTCTCTCACACCGGTTCCATTGGATATTACACAGAGATGTGCGCGAAGGAAGGCCTGCTCGCTCTTTGCTGCTGCCAGTCAGATCCGATGGTGATCCCTTACGGTGGAACAGAGCCATACTACGGAACAAACCCAATATCGTTTGCGGCACCAACATCCGACGATCGCATCGTAGTGTTCGACATGGCAACGACAGTGCAGGGATGGGGCAAGATCCTCGACAAGAGATCCCGCAATGAGTCGATTCCGGATACATGGGCAGTAGATGAGAACGGCATGCCAACAACTGATCCGCACAAGGTAAACGCTCTTGTTCCAATTGCGGGCGCAAAGGGATACGGACTTATGATGCTCGTTGATGTATTCTCGGGAATCCTTACCGGAGTACCTTTCGGCAAGCACGTAAGTTCAATGTACTTCGATCTTTCCCAGGGCCGCAACCTCGGCCAGATCATAATCGTGATTGACCCTGAAAGATTTGTCGGAGCAGATATATTCAAGGAACGCATGGCAGCATCCATTGACGAACTCGGTGAGATGAGACCGGCACAGGGCAATGACAAGGTTTATTATCCGGGCGAAAGAGCAGAAATCAGACGCAAAAAACAGTACGAGACAGGCGGCGTTGAGATCGTAGATGAAATTTACGATTACTTCGTAAGCGATGACATTCACTTTGACCGCTTCGATCACAAGAACCGTTTTGCAGAGTAATTCAAAGGACGCTATCCAGAGAGATAAAAACAGGAGGAAACGATGCTTAAGACAGTAGTAGAAAAGGGCAGTTATCATGATTCGGTCGTGCTGATGCTTCTGACCAACGAAATTTCGGCTATCGATGGAGTCAAGAAGGTCTCGATCATGATGGCAACACCTGCAAATAAGGACATCTTTAAACAGAGCGGACTCGACACTCAGGAGCTTCGCGACGCATCGGCAAACGACATGGTAGTCGTAGCTGATGTTGACGATGAATCAAAGCTCGATGAGATCATGAAGAGAGCCGACGAGTTCTTCAAGGCGCAGATGGCAGACAAGGCAGGCAGCAAGGAAGCTGAGAACGCCAAGTCATGGGAAAGAGCAAAGACTCTTCTGCCTGACGCAGATATGGCAGTTATCTCGATTCCGGGCGCATATGCCGCGCTTGAGGCCGACAGAGCACTCGACGAAGGACTCCACGTCTTCATGTTTTCTGACAACGTGACGATCGAGGACGAGAAGAGACTTAAGAAAAAAGCTCATGAAAAGGGACTTCTTGTCATGGGACCTGACTGCGGAACTGGAATCGTTCAGTCCGTACCTATCGCGTTCACAAACTCCGTATCTCCGGGATCCATCGGGATCATCGGTGCGTCCGGCACGGGAATCCAGGAACTCACAACCATAATCGACCGCCTCGGAGAAGGCGTAACAAACGCCATCGGTACGGGAGGGCGCGACCTTTCAATAGAGGTTGGCGGAATCACGATGATGGACACCATCGAGGCCATGGACGCAGACGACAATGTTAAGGTCCTTCTCGTAATATCGAAACCACCAGCAAAGGAGGTTCGCGAAAAGATCTCGGCAAGACTCGCAAACTGCACAAAGCCAGTGGTCACTCTCTTCGTGGGCGAGAAGCCTGAATATCACGAAGATGGATTCTACCATGCATACACACTCGACGAGGCTGCTCGCAAGGCTGTAAGCCTTGTAAGAGGCGTAGATGTCGAAGAAGGAAGAATTGATGTAGATACATCGGAGTTCTTCAAAAAAGAAGATAAGAAGACGATCAAGGCATACTATTCGGGTGGCACGCTCGGTAACGAGGCGGCAATGCTCGTCAAGGACGCGCTCTCACTTGCTGTTCCGCCTGAGCACAAAGAAGGATTCATGCTCAATCACGAGGGACATCTCGTGATCGACCTCGGTGACGACGTTTACACGCAGGGCACACCGCATCCGATGATCAACCCGGCAAAGCGTATCGAGTGCATGAGAGAAGCGGCAGACGATCCGACAACAGGCGTCGTGCTCTTCGATGTAATGCTCGGTTACGGTTCGCACGAAGACATGGCAGGTTCACTTATTCCAGCTATCAAAGAGCTTCAGGAAAAAGCGGCCAAGGAAGGCAGAAAGATCCACTTCGTATGCACGGTTTGCGGCACAAGAAGGGACTTCCAGGGCTATGATGCAGCAGTCACAAAACTTAAAGAGGCCGGCGTGGTAGTATGCGAGACCAACAAGCTAGCCTGCAAGGTTGCAATCAACGCAATAGGACTCGACTTTGAAGAGCCTGAAAAGGAAGTACGTCCAAAGGCAAAGGTTGAATGCGAAAAGAACGATCCGTCAGAGCACGTTCTGCATATGCTTAACAACAAACCAAAGGTTATCAATCTCGGACTTGCAAGCTTCACGGATGTATGCCGCGAGTTCGGCTGTGAGGCCGTTCAGTATGACTGGGCACCTCCGGCAGGCGGAAACATCACACTCATAAAGGCACTTCAGTTCCTCAGAAACACTGATGTTGACGAGAAGAACCACGAGGTAACAGGTAAGATCATCGCCGCTCAGCCAAAGCTGATCGACAACGTACCTGCAAAGGATGTAGTGCCTGAGCTGAACGAAGGCATGACCATCCTTCACGCAGGTCCACCGATCGAGTTCAAGGACATGCCGGATCCAGTTCAGGGTTCGTGCGTCGGCGCAGCCCTCTTTGAGGAATGGGCCAAGGACGAAGCAGAGGCCAGGGAACTCCTCGCATCGGGCAATGTTAATTTCATTCCATGCCACCACGTTCGCGCGGTCGGTCCAATGGGCGGAATCACAACAGCTCATATGCCGCTCTTCGTTGTCAGAAACGAGACAGACGGCAATGAGGCATACTGCACGATGAATGAAGGTATCGGTAAGGTCCTGAGATTCGGAGCATACAGCGAAGAGGTAATCGACCGTCTGCGTTGGATGAGAGACGTGCTCGGACCAACACTCGGCGAAGCACTGCGCAAGATCGGAGGCCTTCAGGTCAACCCAATGATCGCAAAGGCAATCGCGATGGGTGACGAATTCCACCAGAGAAACATCGCAGCATCGCTCGTATTCTTCAAGGAGATCGCTCCTGTAATCGAGAATCTTGATATGGATTCCGAGAAGAGAAAAGAGGTCATTAAGTTCCTCGCCGACACCGATCAGTTCTTCCTGAATATCATGATGGCATCGGGCAAGGCGATCATGGACGGAGCACGCACCGGAACGGACGGCACCATAGTAACAGCAATGTGCCGAAATGGAGTGGACTTCGGGATCCGCATCGCCGGAATGGGCGACGAATGGTTCACAGGCCCGGTAGGAACACCTCAGGGACTCTACTTCACAGGCTATGACGGTGAGGATGCCTGCGCAGACATCGGCGACAGCGCAATCACCGAGACAGTGGGAGTAGGCGGCATGGCCATGATCGCAGCTCCTGCGGTTACAAGGTTTGTCGGAGCAGGCGGATTTGAGGATGCCGTTCGCACCAGCACGGAGATGACTGAGATCGTTATCGATAGAAACCCGAACTACATCATCCCTAACTGGAGCTTCAAGGGCACATGTCTCGGAATCGACGCAAGACTCGTTGTTGAGAAGGGAATCACTCCGGTAATCAATACGGGTATCGCACACAAAATAGCAGGATACGGCCAGATCGGTGCGGGTACGGTACATCCGCCGATCGAAGCATTCGAAAAGGCAGTACTTGCTTATGCCAAGAAACTCGGATTCGAAGAGTAGAGCGGAGGTTATTATGGCCAGCAAAACAATAGTCATCGCACTCGGCGGCAACGCCCTGGGCGACAACATAGCAGAACAGAAAGAAGCTGTTAAAAAGACAGCCGGAGTAATCGTTGACTTGGTGGCTGACGGGCATCGTCTCGTCGTCACCCACGGCAACGGTCCGCAGGTCGGTATGATCCAGAAGGCGATGGATGAGTTCGTCATCACCTCACCTCAATACGGACAGATTCCGCTTCCAACTTCAGTGGCGATGAGCCAGGGATATATCGGAATAGATCTGCAGAATGCTATCAAGTATGAACTCGCTGCTCGCGGAATGGATAACAAGGTATCGACGATCATTTCCCAGATAGAAGTCGATCCCGAAGACCCGGCATTCAAAAATCCGACAAAGCCGATCGGAAGATTCCTCACAAAGGAAGAGGCCGACCGACTTGAAGAGAGTGGCATTCCGACCATGGAAGACGCCGGAAGAGGCTACAGACAGGTTGTGGCATCACCTATGCCAAAGCGCATCTGCGAACTTCTTACTATCAAGACGCTTCTGGATGCCGGTCACATCGTGATTACCTGCGGTGGCGGCGGGATCCCGGTGATTATGGAAGACGGACAGCTCATCGGAGCCAACGCCGTCATCGATAAGGACAACGCTTCATCGCTTCTCGCAGACAAGCTGAATGCAGACTATCTGGTGATTTTGACGGCAGTCGAAAAGGTCGCCATCAATTTCGGAAAGCCAAATCAGGAATGGCTCTCGAGCCTGAGCATCGAAGAAGCACAGAAATATATCGATGAAGAACAGTTCGCAAAGGGCAGCATGCTGCCAAAGGTTGAAGCAGCCATGCGCTTTGCCTCATCGGGAGAAGGCAGAAGCGCTCTGATCACCCTTCTCGATAAGGCAAAGGACGGTATTGACGGCAAGACCGGCACTGTAATTCACATCTAAACACAGTAAAACAACAAAGGGGGAGACATTAAATGAGTATTCCATTAACCGCAACAATGTGGATTGCCGCTGTTGCGCCAATCATCGTTCTTATGGTACTGATGCTCGGTTTTCAGTGGGGGGCCACAAAGGCTGCACCAGTAGGACTCGCTGTCGCAATTCTTACCGCTATATTTCTTTACAAGGCACCCGTTTCACTCATTGCGGTAGAAGCGGGAAAGGGCCTGTGGAGTGCTATCACGGTACTCCTTGTAGTATGGCCTGCCATACTCATATATGAGGTAAGCGACCACGTAAAAGCCTTCTCTGCCTTCAGGGTAGGTATGCAGAAGTTCACACCAAATGAACTTCTGCAGGTAATAATGGTAGGCTGGGTATTCACCGGATTCCTTCAGGGTGTTACCGGATTCGGAGTCCCTGTAGCAGTAGGAGCACCGCTCCTTGTAGGCCTCGGAGTCAATCCTCTCTACGCAGTCGTGATCCCGCTTCTCGGACATGCCTGGGGAAACACCTTCGGTACTCTCGGAGTTGCATGGGACGCGCTGGTACTTGCAACAGGTCTTGACTCAGACCCTGCAAATCTGCTCGCAACGGCTGCATGGGCAGCGGCGTTCATCTGGATATGGAACGCCATCACAGGCGTTGCGATCTGCTGGTTCTATGGCGGAGCAAAGGCTCTTAAGAAGGGCCTTCCGGCTGTTGCACTGATTTCGCTCATACAGGGCGGCGGACAGCTTCTGCTGACTCAAGTCAACCAGACTCTCGCATGCTTTGTGCCATGCTGCATAGCGATTATTGCCACGGTTCTTATCGGACGCACAAAGCTATACAGCGAACCATGGAAGATCGAAGACAGCAACATCATGGACAGAAGCAAGATCTCCTCGATCGATGATGCCGACGTTCCGGAAGGAATGGGACTTGCGCAGGCATTCTTCCCGTATGCTCTTCTGACGGTCATCACGCTCTTCGTGCTGCTGATTCAGCCTGTCAAGAACTTCCTCGGACAGGTCAAGATAGGATTCAACGTACCCGAGACATCAACGGGATACGGTTTCATAAACGAGGCAGCAGCACCGTATTCGCCTGTGTCTATCTTTACACACGCGTTTACGTTCCTGCTTCTTGCATCGTGCATAGGCTATCTTTACTTCATGAAGAAGGGATGGGCAAAGGGACCCGAGTTTAAGGATGTTATTATCAAATCTCTTAAGAATACAGCTCCTTCGGCAGTAGCGGTAATAGCGTTCCTGGTGATGTCCAGAATAATGGGCGGATCCGGCCAGACAGTAGTGCTTGCACGCGGAATAGCGGCCGTAATGGGTCAGTATTATGCGCTCTTTGCGGCTGTGGTCGGAACTCTGGGATCGTTTATGACGAGTTCCAATATGGCATCAAACGTCCTGTTCGGAGACTTCCAGCTTACGACCGCTAAGCTTCTGGGCTTCGATGCGGCACCTATTCTGGGCGCTCAGACGGCGGGCGGAGCCATCGGAAATACGATTTGCCCGGGCAATATCATATTGGGAACAACGACGGCAGGAATTCTCGGAAAGGAAGGCCTTGCTCTTAGAAAGATACTTCCGCTTACCTTGACGGCAGCAGTTATAGTGGGTATAGTATTGTTCGTAAAATTGGTTGTATTTGTATAGATGAACTAGAAGATGACAGAGGCAAAAGACAGTATAACATTTAACAAACGAACAAATCTAAAGCAGCTCAGAGTATATCTTCGGATGACTCAACAGGAATTCCTGGACAGCTGTTATACGAATGAAAGCAGGGTTCGGCGCATATCCATAGCTACTCTATCTAATCTGGAGTCAAAAGGGGGTGCTGCGCTGGACCCTCTTATTGCCGAAGCGGCACGTGCTTATTCGATGGAAACATCGGATTTCGATCTTGAGCCGGCAGAGTTTATAAACCTGATAGAAAGGCATTTTGCCGAAGCAGAGGACCTCGATGTTGCCACTGCAAACAGTAAGGAAAGCCCCATAGCAGAACTTGTAAACAGGCTGACTTACTATTTTGCAGACAGGATGTTTGAAGGAAGCCTCGGCAAAGGCGACCAAATAGAGCCTGACAGAGAACTTGCCGAGAAATTCAATGTCGGAAGATCCGCTCTGCGTGAGGCCATGAAGGTCCTGGATGTAATGGGACTTGTGGATATAAGGCATGGTCAGGGCACATTCATAAGCAACAGAGAGACTGATTTTTTTGAAATCCCGCTTTTATGGTCCATGTTTCTTTCAAACAATCAGGTAGAAGAGATGCTTACGCTTCGTTCCCTGCTCGAATGCGAGGCGGCGCGCCTTGCGTCAACAGCGGCAAGCGAAGCGATGAAGAATAAACTCGGCAAGATTATCAGAGAATCCTACGAAGCTGTCAATAATGACGATGAAGAAACGCTGCTGGATCTTGATGTGGAATTCCATGCTTCAATAGCGGAGTACTCAGGGAGTCACCTTATTCATTCACAGATCCAGACAATAAGAAACCTGCTCAGACAGATAAGTAAGGCGGGTATGTCAGATAAAAGCGAACTTATGAACATCTGCATTGAGCATGAAGAGATATACAAGCTCATCTGCGAAGGAAAAGGAAGTGAAGCAAGCTCTTCCATGGGCAGGCATCTTGAGAATTCCAAGGAAAGATACAGACTGACTTAATTTACAAAATCAATATTAACGCTCTTTAGATCCATCGTGACTATAACGCAGTATCCTCTCTACAAGAGGGCGGCAATTACCGCAGCTGCGGCAGAGTCCGGTGGATTTTTTCTATTCCGCAAAACTTCTTTAACTCTCATCTTTTTTATTGCATTGCAATATTTCTTGTGATATAATCCGTTTAAAATTAGATAAACCAATTTTTAATAATAAAGAACAGGAGGAGTCCGCAATGACAACACCTGAGCTCTTTGACATCAAAGAGGCCAAGGTATCGGCATTTGTCGGAATGAAAGGAAAAGGCCTTCCTGTCGTGACGGTATTAAGAGGAGAAGTCATGGCAGAGGACGGAAAACTTGTAGGAGAAAAGGGTTTTGGCGAGCTTGTCAAGAGGATCAAATAGTTAAGGGGAGTTATAAGGAGATTTAAAAATGAGCATTATTGAAAACAAACAGCTCGATCCTAAGTTGGTTGAAAATGTCGATATCGACATTCAGCCTACTAAAAAGAGGATCTTAGGATCAACATCCTACACAGCCAGCTTTATGGGCGGCTGCGTATCCATCGGTACATTCTCGACAGGTGCTGCTCTTATCGGAACACTGACAGTACCTCAGGCTATTATCGCTATGGCGATCGGATGTCTCGTAATCGCAATCGCACTTGCTCTCATCGGTGAATGCGGTCACGAATACGGAATTCCTTTCGTCGTTCAGCTCCGCTCGAGCTTTGGTAACACAGGCGTAAAGATCCCTGGCATCCTCAGAGGTCTTCCTGCTATCGTCTGGTTCGGATTCCAGAGCTGGGTAGGCGCGGGAGCCATCAACAGCTGCTTTAAGATCCTGTTCGGATTTGACAACCTCCCTGTAGTATTCGCACTCTTCACTATCCTTCAGGTAGTGCTTGCTATCAACGGATTTGAGGGAATCAAGTGGCTCGAGAATATCTCCTGCATCTTCATCCTCGCTATCCTGGTCTACATGCTCATCATTGTAAGAACAAAGTTCAGCGCAGAGCTCGACAACGCTTTCGCGGGCATCACAGGAACATGGGGCCTCCCATTCTGGGCAGCTACAACTTCGTTCCTCGGAATCTATGCTACAATGATCATCAATGCTTCCGACTATGCCAGAAATGCTACAGCGGACATCAAGATCCCTAAGGCTACAAGCCTCTACACACTGGCTATCCTTCCTGTAACAGTATTCATGGGACTCATCGGATTCCTCGTAACTACAGCTACAGGCAACTCGGATCCTGTCGTAGTGTTCTCAGAGACAATGGGAAGCAAGTCACTCACTATCATCACACTGCTCTTCATCGCATTTGCGCAGGTATCGACAAACGTACTCAACAATATCGTACCTCCTTCATACATCCTGATGGAGTCCTTCAAGGTAAACTGGAAGCTTGCTACGGTCATCGTTGGTGTACTGTCGGTAGTCGTAATGCCTTGGAAGCTGGTCACAGCAGATTCAGCCGGCGGACTGGATGGATTCATCCACTTCTACTCGGCATTCCTCGGACCTATCTTCGCGGTAATGGTAATCGATTACTACGTACTGAGAAAGAGAAAACTCGACATCAACATGTTCTATGACATGACTGGTGACTTCAAGGGATTCAACTGGGCCGGAATCATCGCCATCGTTATCGGTGCGGTAGTTGCTTACATGTTCCTCTCAGTATCCTGGTATGCAAGCCTGATCCCTGCAGGTCTTTCATACTACCTGCTCATGAAGTATCTGCCTGCAGCTGCTCCGTTCAGAAAAGGCACGATCTTCGAGGATAAGGCAGCATAGTCACACTCGAAATGCTGAAAATGAAATAGTCTATAATACCTCTCTAAAAAAGAAACAGAGCAGTGGGGGATCAGAAATGATCTGATCCCCCGCTGTTCTGCTTTTCTGATATATTTTCGTTTTAGCGCAGATAGAGTTCGCGCTCATCATCGCTTATGTATTTGATGTAATCGATATATTCGTCTATGTTTCTGGCTTTATCCAAATCTATTTCGGCATAGACCAGGCCTTCCGCATCATCCGGGTCACTGCACTGAAGCGCGCCATCAGGAGCGTACACTCCTGATTTCCCGACATAGGTGAAGCGGTTGTCGCTTCCGATGTAGTTACTGTATACGAGGAAAGCGCAGTTTTCCATCGCCCGGCTTTTAGCGAAATGATCGTGAGGCGCGTAGAACATCCCCATGTTTGCGGATATCGCTATGATGACCTCGGCGCCTCTGACAGCGAGCCTTCTGGCAGGCTCAGGGAATTCAAGGTCGTAGCAAATGAGAAGTCCTATTTTTCCGAGCTCTGTGTCATAGACATTGAAATCCTGTCCCGGAGTGAAGTGGATGTTCTCTCCGGCGAAGAGGTGAGATTTGGCGTAGGTGCCGATGAGCTCGCCCTTATCGCTGATGAAGTTCATGCTGTTGTAGACAGCAGGGCGTTCGTCGTCCTTTGCGGCAGGGGAATCATCCGACCTGCATTCAGGGTATCCGTAGGCGACGTAAATGTTGTTTTCGGCCGCGAATGCTGCCATCCTTTCAAAGGATGGCCCGGTCGCAGGTTCGCATAGATCGAATATCCTGCGGCTGGCCGTATATCCGGTCAGATACATTTCTGGGAAGGCGATGAGAGACGCGCCATTCGCGGCCGCCTCTTTGATCATGTCGCCGGCCCGCTCGATATTGAATTCCTTGCCGTCTTTATACGACGTAGTCTGCGCAAGGCAGACTTTGTATTTGTCTTTCTGCATTGTCCAAACCTTATTTATTATTGATTGCTATTACTGCCGTGTCAGCATCTCTGAAAGGCGGCGGCTTGCCGAACCGCTGAAATCCTCTGCCCTGCGGATGTGAAGGAACGACGAGCCGAATATATATCGCTCGTTTCCGAGCTCTTCGTCATCACCGAGGAAGATACCCAAAGTCTCTATCCCGTGTCTCTTCAGAAGTCTCAGCTGATAGCACGTATCCTTTATCGCGACATCACCTACGTATTTAGGGTGCTTGGCTCTGCTGGCTCTGCCAGCCGTCATGTCATTCGGCAGACCGTCGCTCAGAACTACTAAGATGCGGCGGTCCTCTTTTCTCTTCAGAAGATCCGCGCCGGCGGCTGCGATAGCGAGGCCGTCACGGTTGTTTGAGCCCGCGTGGTACTCGAGTATCTTGATATCCGTCTCCGGTCCGTCGCCGTAATCCCTGAAGCGCCTTATGACTGTGTGGTCGCCGTATGTGCAGTAGCTCATTACCCTGTGTGGGATCGCGACCCGGCTGAGGGCCGCGCTGAACATATAGCTTTGAAGCGCGACCATCGGCTCCCGCTTCTGCTGGGAGCCACTCGCGTCGATCAGAAGATCGACCGAGATAGACGGGTCGCTGTGAAACATCTCCTTCTGAAAGAGAAGGGGATCGTCCACGCGACCAACCTTCCAGAGCGCGCTGCTTATAAGCGTGCCATTGTCGGCAGTGTAAAGCTCTGGGTCACTCAGTATCTTGAGCATGTTCCTGAACGCTGTCTCGATACCTCGGATCCCGGCCTTGACGATGGCCTCGTTCTCCTTGAGAATGGTCATGTTAGCCTCAAAGCTCTCAAGTGCGGGATCGTGCCGGCGCACTTCACTGTTACTGTCATCGCTGTCCGCGCTGTCAGCAGAGCCCGCCGTTCCGTTTGACTTGCTGCCGGGGCCCATTCCTTCATTCACCCCGCCGCGTTTTATGCCATCCGTATAGTGCAGCTTCCTGTCCTCATGTATCCCGACGCAAAGCTCACTTTCTATCTTATTAAGTTCGGATCCGGTCTTGAAAGACGGCCCGAAATTCCTCTCAATATATTCAGGTATGAGCGCAAGATCCTCCGCGTCAAGATCCAAAAACATTTTCTTGCCGCCTGCCCCGTAAATGAGCCTGCGCCCGGTCTTCTTCTCCGGGTCAGCCACGTTGCTCTCGTCTTCGCTCTCCTCATCGCCCGCGTGCTCATAATCGAGCCATTCAGGCATCGGATCAAGATCGTGCTGCGGCGCAAAGTAGCGCGTAATCACCTTCTTATATATCCACTCGGACAGCTTAGCGATCGCTTCAGCGGTCTCGCATCCGGCCGCCCTCATAACCAATTCTTCGTATTCGTTCAGCACCCGGTCAAAGCCGTCCAGCCTTCGCATAGTCTCGGCAGTGGCAGGGCCTGCGAGATCAGGGAATCTCCTCAGCAGCCACCATATGCTGACCCATCCGCGAGAAGAGGCCCTCCAGTGGAACGGATCACTCTCAAGGATCTCAGAAGTCGCGAGCTTCGCGATCGCAGGAGCGCCCGGCCTCTCATCCATAATGCGGCACTGCACCGCGTGCTCGAGGCAAGTATGCGCCACAGGCAAAAAGAGCCGCATATCGTAAGCGGCAAATCTATATCTCCTGAGCCACTTGTTCAGCTCATCGAGATCGAACAGTTTATCCGCGCCGCCCAGCATCAGCCCCTCATAAACAGAGACCATGCCGCCCGCGTGAAGATAAGCGCTGCTCATGTAGTACACGAATTCCGGATAGTCGGTGCGGCTGTGATCACCCGAAACAGTCATGAACATGCTGTCGGCCCTGCCTTTGTCTCTGGCATTAGCCGAATCCGCGAGCGCCTTGCTGTCCGCGATCAATTTTTGCATTCCCGCCTTAATAACGCTCATTGTACTGAAACCCCGGTCCTAAATAACCCAATCGATCTAAGCGGAACTAAGCGAATCTGCTCATAACTATATCGTCTACCAACGTATGCTCATAATCGTCAAAGCATTTGTTGGTGATGCAGAGCGTGACCGCGTCCTTTGCGTCCATGCCATTTTCAGTAAGTCTGAGCGCCGTGATCAGCCCTCTCAGGTCGACGGCGTTAGGTGAGATCTCACCGTTCACAGCCTTCTCGTGAAGATCCATGAATAGCCCCACGCAGTTCTTGCGCTCAGCATCCGTTGCCCCCGGTGCCTCTCTCTTGAGAAGCATCGCGAGCCTGTCGTCGCTGAGAGCCGGCATCTGTATCACCGAAAAACGCGACACGAGTGCCTCGTTAAGTTCCCTCGTGCCCGCATAGCCGTAATTCATCGTCGCGATAAAGCGCGTCGCAGGGTGCATCGGGATCATATCGTAGCCCGGCACGTCAATAAGCCTGCGGTAGTCGAGCACCGAGTGGAGCACAGCGACCGCGTCATTTTTTGCCATGTTGATCTCATCGAGTATGCAAAAGCCACCGTTCTTCGCGGCCTCAGAAACCACTCCCGGTCTTAGGCTTACCTCACCGCCTTTGAATGTATCGGTACCGATCAGCGCACTGCTGTCAGTGTTAGCATTGAAGGACACCGTATACACAGGACGCCTGAACATCCACGCCAGATTCTCTGCCAGGATGTTCTTGCCCGTAGCCTTTGGCCCCGAGAGGAGAAGGTTCTCCCCGAGCAGTAATACTCTTGCCGCCTGCTCAAACACCTCGTCCCCGATGAATTCCACATAAGGCTTTATCACGCGTGACGATTCAGTCTCGTCGTTCTTGTATTCTTTTCTGAAATCTTCGATCAGTTTAAATGTCTCTCTATTCATCTCAGCCCTTTTCCCGGCAAAGTGCTCCCCTCTACTCTAAACTCAACACTTTATACTTGCCCCTCTTCGGCAAGCAGGGGAGGAATTGCCTTTGCCTCCTTTCGAATATTTAGAATACCAATAACGGCATTAATTCCAATCAGTTTACCAATCATGCCATTTAGATTAACAAACAGATAGATCCAATCCGTCTGTCGAAATGATCCGACCGTCTTCGAAACATTATATATCTGAGGGCAATTAACGGCAATCATTAATCGCAACCGTTGGTACTTCTGGCACGCACGGGAGCAGGATATCCACCGAGGCACGCTATCCCGTGCACGCTCAAAATTGCATCGGCATTAACTCTCGACCACCGACACTTCACATATACCCATGCGTAAAAACCTAATGATGACTGCCGCTCGCCTCCTCTGACTCGCGGGGTCTGCATAACCGATCACCGCGCTCTATAGCTGACGTCAGGGCTTTAGAGAGGCCCGTCGCCAGCGCAGCGGTTCTCAGAGCAGACCAGCTATAACGCCAAACAAGCATCGATTCTGCTCCTGGCGTTAATTTGGGGCATAAAAGAGATTCCTAAAATGAGATATTAACGCCAATAGGAGAAGATAATTGTTCTTGGCGTTATCTAAGGCTTAAGGTCGGACCCAACCATAACGCCAAATGGACATCTATTTTGTTCCTGGCGTTAATTCAGTGCAAAATGGATGCCCCCAAAACGAAATAATAACGCCAAATGGACAAAGGTTTTCCTCCTGGCGTTATCGCGGTGTTCAAAGGCTTCTTGGATATGTTACACCGTAGAATCTGATGTTCTTCCGCGAGATGATACATCTCAGTTCGTTATATTCTTGTTGCGTTTGTCCGTCGTCGTAGCTGCGGAGGCTGTGGAAAACCGCCCTTGGTACAGGGCTGTGAATAAGTGTGTGCGCAGCATAGGCTGTTACAGCTGTGCATGCACTTATGCATGGCCATGTGGTGGTTATCCATAACTCCACAGCTATATATATGACTTGTTCACTCAAACTGTATTTGTCATTTGAGAAATGTATCAATGATGTTCTGTATCGGTGAAGGGTCGAATCCTCCGTTCATGTCATCAAAGGTATAGAAAATATCGATGTTAGGAATCAGCCCGGCCTCCAGGTATGAATCCAGTTTGTATAGATATTGCCTCTGATAGTTTGGAGAGCGCATCATTCCCTGATGTTCGATTCGCTTTTCGGTCTTGTAGTCTTTAGTTGAAAGCGCCGTGAAGTCTGTATATAACAAGTGACCATTTGCCACATACGGCAGTTCGTAAACATACGGAATATTATTTGTGCTTAAAAGGTTGCCGATGATCACTTCAGACTTTGATCGCACAAGTGTCCCATCTATCGTGCGCATCCTGAGATTTTCCGGGTGGGGAATATCGTACTTCGCTTTGATCTTTTCCTTTTCGTTTTTCCAGATCTTTCCGGCATCCTCAGATAACGGCGCGATGCTTCGATAGATAGGGGAGAGGCGACCGCTGACAGAGGCCTCGTCAAGTGGAATATGTTTTGACAGGAAAGAATTGATCAGCTTGATCTCCATATCAAGGTCTTTCCTGAGTCGTTCGCAGAAGTGGTACTCTCGTATGCCGCGAACAGTCTCCTTCATATCATTGCCGATATATTTGCGGTCAACGCTGCCCCGCGCACGAGCATATAAATAGTGGTTCTTGCCGGAAGAACATAGCCGAAGGCCTTCGTATTCTCGAAGCTCGTTCATGCGTTGCAGATTCGAGTCGCGTATAGCTTCAAGCGAGCGCAAAGCCTTTTTAGTTGCAGTCACATAGTAATCGTCCATACAAAAATGTTAACAAGCTGGCTCCTCAAAAAGCAAACAAAAAACGCCCTTTTTCCGACGAAATAATCCCTAATTTTCGGAAGTGAGCGTAGTTTGTAATGCCAAGTGGAATCTGCTATGCGCCGCTCGCTTGATTCGCCTGCTGCGATGCCGATGTCATATCCTCAACCGACTGCCCGGCCAAGATCTCATTTCTGTGCATAAACGTATCATATATTGTAATCACGGAGCCGGCAAGCAATAGCCCGATCCCCACGATAGTATTCCAGTAAATTGTCTCGTGCAGGACAGCTATGGCGATAAACGGCGCGATAGCCGGCTTGACGAAGAACGCGATCGAGCCCGTCGAAGCGTCCGAATAAAGAACGCCGAGGAAGTAGACCAGATATCCGAGGCCTGTAACGATAACGCCCACGTAGATCACCACCGGAAGCTCTTCGGCGACGCCATCGAGCACAGGCCTTCCCGTAACGAGAAGCGCGATCAGAAGCACCGCAGAACCGAAAAAGAATCCGATGCTGGTCTGCGTGAATGTGCCGATGCGCGCGATAGTCTGTTTACCCATCACAGTATAAGCGCCGAATGTGATGGCGGCGAGAATAAGAGTTGAAAATCCGAGGATGCTGTTGCCTTCTTGCATATCCCAAGGCCGTATCATGAAGAAGATCGCGACCAGGCCGAGTATGAACGAGATCCATTTGCGCTTGCTCATCTTCTCGTTCGTAAAGACGTGAGCAATAAGCATCGCGAACATTGAGTTGGTGCATACGACAGGAGCCGCAGTCGAAGCGTTCGAATTCATGACGCCGATCTGGAAGGCGAGCATGCTGATCGAGACACCCATTATACCGGTCGCGGCCATCCACACGAGGTCCTTAAGGTTTACTCTGTAGCCGCTCTTCCTGCATTCGAGGATAGCAGGCGGCATCAAAACGACCGCTCCGATGAAAAATCTCAGGAATGTGAGCTGGATATCATCGAGGCCTCCGCTTCCTCCGATCTTTAGAGCGACCTCCATGGTCGAGAATATAAGAGCGGATAATACTACGCACGCAACTACCTTTTTCATGTTTAAACAATCACCTTTTCTACTATTTATATATGGGGCTTATATATAGGGCTATATATGGGGCGGCAGATGCCTCTACCAATTAATCAGCAGCGACAAATTCATTTGGTTTGGATCATAGCCTTCACACCGCGCAGCCCCTGACAAAATCCAACAAATTATATTCCTCTTTGCCGCATTTTGAAAGGTTAATATAAACTTAATTAGTCTCTTAAAAATTGACATATGTATTGACTTTTATCTTTTGCGAAAGCCGGACTTATAGTATTATTTTTATAAGGGGAAGAATCGGGACAAATCGGTGAAACACCCGGGGGATTTGAAAATGACATACTATACCTCCGTCATCATAATGACATGGATAGCGCTCTTTGTACTTGCGATCCTTGCCATAGAAAATGACAGACTTACAAAAAATAAAAAGAGAGTTCTCTGCTTCACATACCTGATTGTCGGCCTTGCAGCGCTTGCCGAGTGGCTGGGCGTTACATTCAACGGAAGCGAGGCCATATCTTATTGGACCCTCAAATCCATCAAGTGCGCGGACTATATTCTCACCCCTCTTGCCGGAGGCATTATTCTGGCGCAGTTCGAAAGTAAAGAACCGCTTCGCACAATTATATGGTCGGTCATGGTGTTCAACACATGCTTCCAACTCGTGTCGCTCTCAACGGACTGGATGATCGAAATAAACGATCAAAACTATTACACTCATGGGCAGCTGTACATGGTATATGTGACGCTGTACGTATTCATGCTCAGCCTTATGGTATTGGAATACGTCAGGTATGGGTTTGAATTCAGGCGGCAGAATACATTATCGCTGTTTTTCACATTTGTTCTGATAGCTTTTGGCATCATAGCGCAGGAAGTTTTTGGCAGCGGCATCAGGACGGCCTACCTGGGTCTTGCGATGGGAGCGGCAATGCTCTTTATCCACAATTCGGAGTTCGTACAGATGTCGGCGGATGACACTCTAAAGGAGCAAAGGTTCAAGATTCTGATGAGCCAGATCAAGCCGCATTTCCTGTACAACACGCTTGGCGCTATACAGGAACTTTGCGAGAGCGATCCTAAAGCGGCCGCTAAGGCCACCGCTACGTTCTCTCGTTATCTCAGGGGCAACATGGATTCTCTTGGAAATACCCAGCTGATACCGTTCGAGAAGGAATTGATGCATACGAGGCTTTACCTCGATCTTGAGAAGATGCGCTTCGAAGACGCTCTTCAGGTCTCCTTTGATATCCAGTGCAGTGACTTCACGCTGCCGGCATTAACGCTGCAGCCCGTTGCGGAGAACGCCGTAAGGCACGGAGCAAGAGGTAAGAGGCACGGGACCGGAACTGTAAATATATCCACAAGGGAATTCCCGGATCGTTACACTGTAATAGTTGAAGACAATGGACCGGGTTTCGATCCTAAAAAGATAAAGAGAGATGATGACGAAAGAAGCCATATCGGAATAGTCAACGTACGCGAAAGACTAAATGAGATGTGTGGCGGCAGGCTGGTCATTGAATCCGAGCGAGGCAAGGGCACAAAAGCGACCATAGTCATACCGAAGGACAATGTCAGCGATGCAAACATAATTGATTACACTTTTGATGATACGATCGTCGACAAGTATATAGAATAGGAGGAAACCGAAGTGTTGTTCTTTGCTTTGGACGACGAGCCTAAGATGCTGAGGCTTTTGCACAGAGCTATCGCCGAGGCGGAGCCAGGCGCGGAGATAATGGACTTCTCTGATGAAGAGGAGCTGTTTGATGTTATGCGAAAATATGATGCCAAACCTGATGTGGTGTTTCTCGACATCGAGATGCCGGGGCGCAACGGACTTCAGGTAGCGGTAGAGATCAAGGACAGATCTCCGGAGACTGCTATCATTTTTGTCACCGGCTATTCGCACTACGCTATCAAAGCTTTCAGGATACACGCCAACGGATATCTCCTGAAGCCGGCCGACCCCGAAAAGATAAGGGAAGAACTCGACCATCTTAAGCTAGAAAAGAAAGAAGATAATACTGACGACAAACTACAGGTGGTCTGTTTCGGATGGTTTGGAGTCTTCTGGAAGGGTGAACCGCTTATCTTCAAGCGGCAAAAGGAGAAAGAACTGCTGGCATATCTCATCGACCGCAATGGAGCAGCGTGTACGAGCTCTGAAGTTATAGCAGCGCTATGGGAAGATGAGACCGATGAGAGAGCAGCCAGAAACAGACTGCGTACTATCTTAAGCGATCTTCGTAAAACCCTTAGCGACATTGGCATGGACGCAGTGCTCATACGAGAGCACAGGCAGGTAGCCATACGCCGCGAACTGTTAGACTGCGACTATTACAGGATGCTCGATGGCGATGTGGACGCCCTAAATTCCTACAATGGCGAGTATATGAAGCAATACAGCTGGGCCGAGATGACGTCAGGCGAGCTCTTCTTCAGATTTTCAAAGGGCGACGAATAGGCCCAAACAGTCAAATAAAACGATAACCAATTTCCCGGACATTGAGCCGGGATTTTGTTTTTCAAAAAAACAATTGACTGATCAGGATATGTGACAGTTTTTGTGACGTTTGTGTGCGGCCTGCAGTGCATAATCCTAAATGAATAATAAGAAAGTGTGTGCATTCTGATAATTACAAGGATCAAGGGGACGATTTTATGAAACACAGAATGATCAAAAGAGCGATCGTGATGCTGCTGGCGCTGACCATGCTGCTGACCGGCTCTAGCACTGCGATCTTCGCGGAGTCGCTTAATGAAGAAGCGGCAAACATCCCTACTGAGACTGCAGTCACAGAACAGGCTCAGGAAGAGATCACAGACGAGGCTATACCGGAAGCGTCCGGCGAAGAAGCCAAGGAAACAGCTGCAGTCGAAGAGGCGACCAAAGAAGAAGCTTCCAAGACAGAAGAGGCCAAGAAACTGACTAAGGAGGATTGGGAAAAGGATCTTCCAAAAGATGTCAGCAAAGATGCCCGTGAGGCGATGGCTCAGGTAGCCAAGTCTCAGAACGGCGACGACATTGCTCTATATAAGGCATTCGCAAATGCAGACTCCATCAAGAAGGGGGATGCCGCTTTTGCTATGTTCGTACTTGAATACGCTAACGTCCTCAGCGTAAGCAAGGCCATCAAAGATGACAGCAAAGGCACAGTCAAGAATGGCGAACTCGAGATCCCTGTAAACGCAGATACAGATAAATGGATAGAAGCACTCAAGAAAGCAAACCTCTACACAGAGGCTAGTGACGAGAACAAGCCTGAGCAGGGCGATATCGTCTTCGCAGATGGCAGCGCAGCAATAGTCCTCAGCGCTGACGAAGACGTATACACCCTCGCCGGGGCAAAAGATAAAGAAGTAGAAAAGTACACTGCAAGTAAGATCGACGGATTCGTATCCCTCAAGGCGATCGCACCTGAAAGATTCGAAGACGAGAAGGCCGAAGAAGAAGTAACAGAAGAGACCAAGACAGAGGAAGTTAAAGAAGAACTGACAGACGAAGAGAAGGCAGCCGAGGAAGCCAAAAAGGCTGAAGAGGCTAAAAAGGCAGCCGAAGAAGCCAAGAAGGCTGAAAAAGAGGCTGTTGAAAAAAGGATCAAAGAAGAGAAACTGGTCGACACGAAGATCGACGCAGAGCTTACATCAGCTCCTGGCATTGGGAACAAGCTGAGATCACTTGTCACATCTGACAAGGGTACAGAGATCACCCTCAGCGGATATCTGCCTGAAGACGCAACGGTCAAGGCATATCCTGTCAATGTTGATGTGCCGGGACATAAGGTCCTGACCGCATATGACATCACTATTTATACAAAGGACAAAGATGGCAAGGAAGTAGAGTGGCAGCCTGAGGTGCCTCTTGCTGTTAGCATCAGCGACGACAAACTGACAGCCGCAGCAGAGAAGGCATCCGGAGAGGCCACTTTTAATGTTGTCCATCTGGAGAACAAGACTGCCGACGCTCAGATCGTAGACAGCGTCGACATAAGTGACGGAACAGCGAACTTCGAGGCAGACAGCTTCTCAATCTATGCTGTTACCGAAGAGGCAGAGGCAGTAAGGGTGCACTATCGTTTCTGGATGTCTAAGTCAGAAGCAACAAGTGCAAACGGCTCTCCTTATAGGACTATCTCTCTCCAGGATGGCGAGCAGTCGTTAGCCCCTGCCGACCCGACAGACGAAACAAAAGGCAAGTTTACAGGGTGGAAATACAAAGATGGCGACGAAGCCGTTTCTTTCCCTGTAACAGCTTCGGTCAGCGGGGACGAGGATACATACATAGATATCTACGCCGAATTCGACGGCGCGCAGTACGCGACATTCATGGCCCTTCCGGAAGGGACGAGCCGTACTGTCTATTTTACCGCCGCGCTGGCAGAGAATAACGGTACATACTCGATCAACTTTGAAGATGCAGATGTTCCAACATACGGAGCTCCAAACGGATACAGATTCGTAGGTTGGACGACTCAGAGACCTACTGATGCCAAGGGATATGGCGAAAACCTAGCCAAGAGCAACTACTACAAAGACGAGATCACAGGACTAAACGGATCTGTGACGCTTTATCCTGTCTGCAAAAAGGTATACAACGTAGCATTCAACGGTAACGGCGGACTCGTACAGAATCTGCCGGTCTATAAGGTGCTCGTAACAAACGATGACACATGGAACGATGTGCTTGCAATAGTAAATGATGTTGAGCGTACTGGCTATAGCAAAAACAATGGCTGGTTCGATGGCCCTGGCGATGACGCTCATGCCGTAACACTCAGCGGAGATGTGGCCCTGACAGCGGATACCACTTATTACGCTCACTGGAACCCGACAACAACAAAGGTGACTGTCAAATACTGGAAGGAGCCGGTAGACAGAACTGCAGACAGCCATGTTCCATATGAACTGATCGATTCTGAGGAAATCGACGTACCTACGGGAACGGTACTGAATCTGAGTAACTCCTCGATGACGATTGGTAGTTGCACTCTGGCGGCGGACACCGTCCGTCAGCATATCGCTAACGGCGAAGCAAAAATCAACGGCGGTACCTTCACCCGTGATACTGACATGAAGTATTTCTTCACGGATGCTATTACTGCCTATGATGCTAATGGCGATTACCATGCCACAGACGGTACCGGCGATGATCCACAAGACATGAGCGTTTCTGTCGCAGATGACGGAAGCACTATCGTCGATGTGTGGTATAACCGTAAGACCTACAAGCTGAGCTTTAAATTCCGCTGCTTCTCTGTTCCGCTTTCAGCAAATGCATATGCTGTCGATGCTTTTGGACGTATAACAAATGTAAATACAAATGTCCCTTCATCCGGCACATATTCAATAAGACTTGGCGAGTCACTCAGCGGCAAGTGGCCTAATGTATTTGAATCGCAGTACAATTTCAATATTTTGGGTATTGGCTTCAGCGTGGTTTCCATTGGACAGAGACAGAGCAGTGACCTTTATCCTGATGCGGTATCTGCTATCTTTGACACTCCGCTTTCCTATGTTAATGCCAATCTGCTTGACTGTGCGGACAGTTCCGGAAACATCGAACTTTGGGCTCGATTCAACAATAACAATACAAAGGGCGGTCTGGAGAATGCGACTGTAACTGAGTATTACCAGAATCCGAACGGTTCATACTCATCGACACAGAAGAACTACAGATACGGTAAAGGCAACAGCCAGGCTGATGCAGAGGCGTACACGACGCCGGCCTATCCTGGCTACTCGCTGAATGTGGAAAAGACACTTCAAAGCAATGCTAATGCGTATGAAGTAAAGCGCAATCCTAACGGCACGGTCTCTATAACGTATAAGAGAAATGGCCCATATACTGCAGCTGTCTATTATGATCTCGCGGATTACACGGTATCTCTCCAGCATGGCGAGACGCTGCTTACAAATGAGGCAGTACCTGTTACTTACAGGCACATTGTAGATGCAGAACTACGTGGTTCAGACATAGCAGGTATTTATACTGATCCGTTTTCATCCGGCAAAATTCCGGATTATATGGAATTTGGTGGATGGTATACAGACGAAGACTGCAATGAAGGCTACAAGCTTCAATCTACTACTACCATGCCGTCTTCGAACGTCATCCTCTATGGCAAGTTTACGCCTAAGAAGATAACTGTCAACATTGACAACGGCAAGACTACTGCCGACCAGATAAAGACTAATCCGGCTCTCAACGGTGCCGGATCCGAGTACGGCAATAGCGTGCGCTACCTCGATTACACAAGCGCAGGCAATTATGTAGCTCACGAGCATACAGTTGCCGAGTTTATGCCTACGTATTGGACAAACCCTGTCTGGGAAAATCATGTCTTCAAGGGCTGGGAGATCAGAGAGAAGAATACTGCCGGCAGCTGGGGTGCATGGCATGATCTTTCCGATCTGAACCAGATCGTCGATCATGATATTGAACTCAGAGCTGAGTGGCAGGATATGACCCGCCATCAGATCCACTACATTGAAGAGGGCAAGGAAGTCTATCACGATTCTAATAAATATGTTGAAGGCAGTGATGTTGTTGTAAAAGGCACAGATACTGAGATCTACGACAAGACAACTGAGACCTCAAAAGTATTCCGCAGTTGGAATACCGAGCCAGATGGCTCAGGCACAACATATCATCCGGGTGATGTTATCACCATGGGCGAAGCTGATGTAACGCTGTATGCGGTATTTGAGCAGGGCGGCTCAAGTTCGGGCGGCAATAAGGCAACCTACACCTTCGTAACTCCTTCAGGACTTGGCTGGGATACATATTACGAAGAAATCGTATACAAGGGCGAACGCCTTTCACCTCCTCCTGTGAATCCGGCAAAGGATGGTTCCACCTTCCAGGGATGGTTCAAGGATGAGGAATGCAAGACCAAGTTTGAAGGCTTTGGTAATGTTAACGCGCCTGTCAATACGACTCTTTACGCAAGTTTCCGTTCGCCATACAGAGTCACATATCTTGGTCAGGAAGATGAGCTGATCACGGTCCAGAATTACTCTGGCGACGGTAACGATTACCTCGACACAAGTGGAGTAGGAGAGCACTATTCGTTCTCGAGCGATTATGCCGTGATCGGCTGGACAGAAACCAGGATGAATCCGGGCGATGACGCTCCGGCAGTCTATTACAACGGCCTGACAGAGAAGAGGGTCAACTCAGATATCACACTGTATCCGGTGCTTGAAGGCGGATATCATCTGACATTCGTTACCGCGCCTGATGCAGTACAGATCCCTGCAAAGTTCTACTCAAAGAGCCAGAACCTCAACTTCACATGGCCTGACCCTGATGAAGTTACAAGGGAAAACTATACATTTGCCGGAAAATGGTATACGGATGCGGCATGTGAAAACGAATTTAACTGGAACAAAACTCTGACCGCAGATGAGACTATTTACGCAAAATGGATAGTCAATGAGGGAATCGAAATAAAGAGCGATTACACTGTTGCATGGTGGGTCGAAAAAGCCGACAGCAACGGAGACCGCGATGATATAAGCAACTATTACTATTCGAACTCGATCGTAGTTCCTGATGTCACCGTCGGCACTCAGATCGGCAGAAATACATCTGTCACCGCAAACGGAAACACCGGCGCGGCGGGCAATGTTGCTCATGCATCCGAGATAGCCGCAGCAGATAGGAATTATTTCGAGTATCACATGGCCAAGGTCAGCTATACCAGCGGACTTGAGGGCGATGATGTGGTAAATCTTAGCGGCACCGCAACAGCTCCGACAGACAAGAGCGGCAAGACTACGCTGAACATCTTTATCTCCAGAACGAGATATACGGTCAATTTCAACCTCAACAGCGCCGGCAGGATCACATTTGACGGAACAGATACGACAGGCACATGGACGCTGCCTGGAGGCGGCTGGCTCAACATGCCATTTGCCGGCAAGTGGCCGACTATGGATGGAGACGGAGTGTCTTCTCCTAAGCTCACCATAACGAACGGCAAGACATACGACTCGTGGACAGTACCGGCAGCATACGGAAGCGGAGCAAAGACAACGCCTGTACTTCTTGAGAAAGAAAAACTGTCAGACACAACAAACAAGAGGGTAACTTACACCCTGTCAACAAAGACGAAAGCAGCATCGACATATTATGCAAAATACAGGTTCCGTGACAGCGCAGATGATGAATATTCTGCAACTGACTACAGGGGCAATAGCTATGACCAGTCATTTGAGACAGCTGTAAACCTGCTTGCAAAGGAATTTACCGGATACACCAATGATGCTGATGCTACGGAAAAGACCGATCCGGTCGTTGAGTTTGTAGGCTATGACGCGTACTACTCAAGTGGCGGCACAAGGCACTATGTAACGTTCAAATATCCGGGAACCAACGGCAATGTCCTGGACATCTACAACTCGGACGGATCGCTGTATACGGGAACGGCTAATATTTCCTTTACTTATGCTACTAACACCGGCGGAACAAGCACGGGAACTGCCAGTGCCGCAAGCATACGCAACGGATCCAGCCAGTATGTATCCACAGCGTACTATGCAACAACGACGTTCTACTATACGAGGAACACAAAGCAGCTGGTCATCCATGACAGCCGCAACCCGAATACTGTAGTGGAGACCATCACGGCGATGACCGGAGAGTCACTTAACGGCAAGGTCAATGAGAGTGACCCTTGCGCGGCATATGGACTTACTGCTCCGGCGGGAATGGAATTCGACGCGTGGTCTAGGTCATCGGCATCCGTAGTCCCGATCAGTTTCACGAATACTACTGAAACGATGCCTGACAACAAACTGGACATCTACGCTCATTGGAGGACAGAGACTGTCACAGTCACCTATGTAGACGAAGAAGATAATGTTCTTAATACAGTGACTAAAGACATCAATTCGAAATTCAGAGAATTTGGTCTTACACCTCAAGAGCGAGAAGGATATGCATTTGTTAAGTGGGTCAACAAGGAAACAGGCGAAACGGTAGGCAATAATGCGACAGTATCCGAAGACATTACTGTCAGGGCACAATACAAAGCATTGGTTGCCAAGCCTGTATACTACGACCTCAATGGTGCGGAAGTAACAGGCGGAGCTAATCCTCTCGATAACACGCAACTGGTCGATGGCAGATACAAGGACAATGATGTCTATGTACTTGGCGCAACAGTACCGGTCAAACATCTGAACAGCGGTGTGTCAGCACCTGCAGGAACAGTATCCTTCGTATACTGGAGCACAACTTCTGACGGAACAGGCGAGATCTATTATCCGAATGATGTTGTTGAGCTTCCTGAAGAAGAGGACACAGTACTCTATGCTATCTGGGCACCTGACATGTCGACGACCCTGATCTACGACCTCAATTACACTGGCAAGCTTGCGAATAAGTCTGTTGTGGTCAACGACTATAAGGAACTCGCGGAGCGGGCTGTGAAGGTAAACGACAACTACACAGTCGGAACAGAGTATAACGATACCGACAAGAAGTACGAACCTCTGAAGTACACTGATGCAAATAAGACTTACACAGCTTCCGGAACACGCCCTGGCTACACACTGACAGGATGGGACGAGTCCGACGACGAGGATGCAGAGCCGGCATATAAGGACGGAGACCTGATAAGAGCTACATCCTACAAGGCGGATGACGGTTCGTATCTCGAAACGCAGACACTGTATGCGCACTGGCATCAGGATGTCTTCCCTGTAGAGGCATACGAGATCATTAAGGGTGTTGAGAATACGACTGCTACTGAAGGATATACCGATGAGTTCGCTCTGCCTGCAGATGCAGAGGTACCTGCCGTGTTCAATTGCGGAGCAGATGATAGCGACAGGCTTGACACGGCATATCTGACAAAGATCGGCAAGAGCGGATTCCCTGACAATGCTACATACGCATACGCTAAGGTCGGCGGAGAAAAGATCCAGAAAGTTCAGTATGTTGAAGTCACTAATCCACAGGGACATATCACAGGATATAAGTGGCAGTACACGACCGATGGAAACACTTGGAGTGACTTCATTGCTCATGGCAGCAATAAGACAATCGTAAAGCTCTATTACTATCAGGAAACAATTGAAGTTCCAATCAGATACCTGAACAGAGCCGCCGACGGAACACTTACGGAGATTAGCTCTACTGACTGGTCAGTGCCGACTGGAGATGCAAATACAAAGGCTTCAGTAGGAACTACAGCTACTTCGTACGGAAAGACGGATGAAGATACAAAGACATTCGTTCAAGAGATAGCCAGCAAGACAGAAGGCAAGAGCTATATCAAACTCAACTACGTTGGGACTGCGATCGGTGCTGCGACAGGAACACCTACTCTTGAAAGCGGAGTTGATCCTGCAGACGATTACTTCCTGCAGAACTCAGTTGCAGGAGTGAAGCATGCGGATAGCGCTGATGGACTTAGCGAAGAGGGTGTCGCTGTGAAGACCGGAGACTTCGCGATCTACGTGGTATACGAAGAGCAGCCTGCATACATAAAGATTTCCAACAACTCCGCAAAGAAGGATTTCACGTTTAGGCTCAAGATCGCAAACGGATCATACATCGAAGGCCTCAGAACAGACAGCGGTAATGCTTCAGTAAGCGATGATCATTATGATTTTACGATCAATAAGGGAACAAGCAAGCTTGTATACATTCCTTATGGCGCAGACCTCACATATGAAGTCAAGCTGTTCAAGGGCAGCACAGAAGTCACTGACCTGAGTGATGAAAGTGTTGAGTGGACGACAGGCACAGGCTTCGACAATGCGACTGGAACACTCGTAGCGGGACCGCTTCTTGCGGCAGATGCTGAAGTAACCCAGCCAACAGAATATAAGCACGTGGCTATCAAGGATGTCGAGGCGCATGGCCTGACGGTGACCAACATCATTGACGGCGAGTATGCCGACATGACAAGGACATTCGATGTAACGATCACCCTGACAAAGGGCAATACTGACGCAACGATAGCTCAGAGCGAGATACCTGAGATAACCAGACCTGAGGGTGCTACAGAGCCTGCATTCAGGCTGTCAGATGACGGTAAATCAGCCGTAATGACAGTAAGCCTTGGACATAACGGAAGCGTCACGATACCTGAGATACCTGCAGGGTGGAAGTACAGCATAAGCGAGGGCGAACACAACGGTTACGACCTCACTTATAAGACCGGCGCTGCTGAAGAAAAGACAGAAGCACCTACAGCGGTAAAGATGGGCTCAAGCGATGTGTCTATTATACTGAAGAATCTATTCCAGGATGGATCGGTAGTTCCATCCGGTATTGCAGGCAAAATGAACATACTGCTTATGGTAGTACTGGCATTCGTACTCGGAACCGCAGAGTTCTACATCCTGATCAAGCGCAGGAAAAGAAGAGGTGATGCTTAATGGAAGCCGCGAGCGACTACAGAGGCAAGCATGCTGCTCCCGGTGATCCCCGGCTTGATGTAGAAGATGTGCTTCATGAGAATGAAAGCCACGATCATACGGATGGCGAGCACCATGCAGAGGGACAGAACATACCGTCTGTAGCCGAGGAGCTGAAGGTACTGATATTAAAGATCGTATACGTGCTCGTAGCGTTCTTCATCGTATTCACCTTCATCTTCGGGCTCCACAGGAACCTGAGCGTGGGAATGCAGCCATCGCTAAGAGACGGCGACCTGCTCTTCTACTACAGGCTCGACCACAACTACAAGCAGAACAACATAGTGCTGTTTGAGTACCAGGACGACCTGATAGCGAGCCGAGTGATAGCGACCGAGGGAGACGAAGTCAACATCACAAAAGACGGCCTCATGATCAACGGACACGTGATGTTCGAGCCCGAGATCTACTCGGAGACGACGCAGTTTGTAGGCGGGCCGACGTTCCCGCTCACGGTAGAGGAAGACACGGTATTCTGCCTGGGCGACAACCGAGCCAAAGCTAATGACAGCCGCATGATAGGTCTGATCCAAAAGAAAGACATCAAAGGCAAAGTCATGGGCGTCATACGCAGACGAAACCTATGACCGTGTAAAAGGCGTCGCAAGACGCGAAACAATTTCATTAATAACCTCCGATGACCGGCGCGGATACGCAACACGGCGGTCCCCGGACCGGGCAGGAGGATATTATAAATAACGTTATCAAAGCGAAATGATGGTCGTGATCCGACGAATCGCAACGTTTCGCACTTTGATACAAAATGTGATCTTGCGTAAAAATGCGTAAGGACGCGGATCACGGCAACTTATTTCAAAGATCTTCAAAATAGTATTTCTTAAGGAGGAAACAAAATGAAGAAGAAATTAACAGTGTTGGCACTGGCATTCGCAATGGTGCTGACCATGAGCGCAAGCGTATTTGCTACTGCAGACGGCGTTAACTCCGGAGATAACAACGGTGCAGATTCCTATCTTCCGGGATCGGCAAAGCTTGTTAAGTATCTTACAATAGCTGAGAATGTTACAGTCCCTACAGAGACATTTGCATTCACATTTACTCCAGTAGAGGTCAGCCCTGCAAATGATATGACTGTTCCTGCAGCTAGCCATCCGGCAGTATCGGCAACGATTGCCAGTTCTGCCCTTAGCCAGATTGATGATTCAACAAACTACAAGGCTGAATTGACAATAGCCAGCATCTTTGATGGAAAAACATTCCCTCGTGCAGGCGAATATACTTACACTGTTGCTGAGACGGAAGGAAGCACAACAGGAATGACTTATAGCTCGGATTCATATACTCTGAGACTGATCGTTGATAAAGATGGCAACATTGACGACGTAACAGTTCAGAAGGGTGAAAACGGCGATAAGGTCGACCCAACAGATGTTGATCCAGAAGAAGCAAGCGATGATAATAAACCTTCTGGCAGCACTTCCGGATTCACTTTCACAAACAACTATGTGAAGCTGGTAGACACTCACCCAGAGCCAAATCCTGACTACGATCCAACTGATCCGGACAGCCCAGAATTCCTGACCAAGGAAGGCGCTCTCAAGGTTGAGAAGCTGGTTACTGGTGAGTATGGAGACTACACAAAAGACTTCAATTTCAACGTTAATGTTGATATCCCTGATAACACAACAGGATATACACTTGCGGATAATGAACCATCTGACAAGGCAATCAAGAGCGGCGAAAGCTTTTCTTATGCAGTACTCCCAGCAGGCTCAAAGATCACAATCACTGAGACTGAGGCAAATCAGGCTGGATATACAACAACAGCTGAGGGAACAAAGAATGCAGTTACACTGGGAACCGAGTTCGTGCTCAGCGAAGATGGTCAGTTCGTTAAGGTTACAAACGCATTCGACGATGAGTCCGTAACTCCTACAGGTATCATCATCAACAACCTGCCATACGTGCTCCTCATCGGACTTGCACTCGGCGGAATCGTTCTCTTCAGCAGAAAGAGAAGGTATGAGTAATCGGTGGCTCTGATAATTAATATCTAATTTTAGAAGACAAAGATTACGGAAAGAATTAAAAAATGAAAGCGTCTGAATATATCAAGGACAAGCTCGGGTTCAACAAGGACCCGGACTTGTCCCCCGGCAGGCGCGCACTGAGGTCGGCGGACCGCACGTTCGACAACGTAGTGCTGGTCCTGCTGATCCTGATGCTGATGTTCGGCATATACTCGCTTGTCGATTCCAAGCTGGTATATATGTCGGCAGACGCATCGAATTACGAGGCTTACCGGCCGGTGGACGGCGATACTGAATCGTTCGCCGAGCTGCAGGAGATAAATCCTGAGGTGTTCGGATGGCTGACAGTCATCGATACGCCTATCGATTATCCGATCTGCAGGGGCGAAGACAACGAGAAGTATGTCAATACCAACGCCAAGGGCGAGTATGCCATGGTCGGAAGTCTGTTTCTGGACTATCGGAACAACATCAAGCTCACTGATTTCAACAACATCATCTATGGGCATCATATGGAGCAATCGAAATACTTCGGCTGCTTCGATGAGTTCAAAGATCAGCAGTTCTTCAATGAGCATCCTTACGCAAACATCTGGTTCGATGGGAAGAAACACGGAGTTGAACTGTTCGCGTTTGACCTCGTTGATGCGTACAACGCTACGTATTACACGATCCACGACAATGACAACGTAGAGGGCAAGCAGTTCTACCTCGACTACATCGAGGAGCATGCACTCACTAAATTGCCGGTCAACGTAACTACAGACGACACCCTGGTGGTGCTCAGTACATGCACCGAAGATATTACGAACGGCAGGTTCATACTTGTCGGAAGACTCGTCGATAAGACGTTCGACGAACACAGAGACAAGAACCGCAACTACGGTATCGGGCTTATGAACTCAACCGGGTTCTGGGCACTGCTGCCGATGTGGAAATGGTTCATACTGTTCGCGATATTACTACTGTTGATCATTTACGCGGGGCTTATGTACATAGACTACCGCGCAAAGCATAAATCACAGAGAAAAGAGTAGATTATGAGATCATACACAAGAACAATTGAAAAATGGATTCTCAGTCTGTTTATGATCTGCCTGCTGGTTGGATTTGGCATGATAGAGGTCTACGCTGCGGGTTATAGCGACCCTGTGAGCGTTCAGATCCCGTATACACACATATACGATGCCGAGAAAAACCGCACGAACGATACTTTCAATTACAGGATAACACCTATTGGAGAAGCGCCTGCGCTATCTGATAACGCCGGTGGTGCCTATGCGTTCAGCGTAAAGGGCGTACCGGAAGGATCTGCCCAATCGGGGAATGTCGATCTTAGTATCAAGTTCGACAGACCGGGCGAGTATCAGTATAAGCTTGCGTCCTCAGACAGGACTAAGGATGGCTTCACCTTCGAGAGCAGGACTTACACCATAAAGGTATTTGTCAAGAACGACTCGAATGGAGGGCTCACGGTAGAGGATATTGTCGTGGTCGACAACAGTTCTAATAAGAAAGTCGGCCGACTGACTCTTAATCCATCACACGCGAATGAGCAGCTTCCTGCCGAGGAAGCAAGGCCTACGACAACTCCAAGAGGTGACGGTACGGTTCCTGCAAGGGTAAATACAAACGGGCAGCCTGTAGCAGGCACTCCTGCTGCATCTGGTGCTCCTGCTGACCCGGGAACCGAGATCGAATCCGAGCCTACTCCGCTTGAGAACATCATCGACAAGGCGTTACCGAAAGCGGATCCTGAGAGGCATTATTGGGCGTTGCTGAATCTTATCTCAGCTATCCTGACATTCCTCGCTTCAGGAATCATGGTTTATCGTTACTTTGAGAGGATCGATACTGAAGAGGATGAGTACATCATCAGAAGGAAGGGCAATCTCAGACTGGCTGGAATAGTACTGTCTATCATTTCTATAGCAACATTCCTGCTTACAGAAGACCTGTCGAATCCGATGGGACTGGTAGACGAGTGGACTCCATTTATGATCGGCGTTCTGGCGATAGATCTTGTGCTGGCATTAATTGTGTACAAGAGATATGGCAATGGAAACGCTGAAGGGGAAGCGGCGTAGAGTCGTAGCTTGACGCGCAGTTTTGATGCGTGGATAAAGCAGTTTGCATGAAGCAAAGATCTGCGCCGTTTCCGCGAGTGAGTTCCAAATATGCTCGAATTGTAGTCACGCGAAAATGTGACTGAGATTATTTGGGATCATATAGAAAAGGGAAGAGAATAAACATACTCCGGCTTAGGCCGGAACGATGTCGGTATGCGCCGGCATATAGAGAAGATGAAGAATATTAGAAAAATATTTGCGCTTACTCTGGCGTTTATATTGACGATGCTGACAATCGCCCCCTATCAAGCGGGCGCTGGTTTTGCGTTTGCGGGGTCTGAAACTGTCGAGCAGGCTGCGGATGAGTCATCAGAGGCAGACCCTGCGGGAGTGGAAGATCCGAATGTGTCGGATAAAGATGGTGATCTTGCCGACCCGGAGCAAGTCGAGCCTGGTTCGTCGGGCGAAGTCGTCAACATTGAAGACGCTGAAGCACCAAAAACAAATATAGATGCGGATGACGCTGACAAAGAAAAAGAATCAGACAATGATGGAGTCAAGGAGTCTGCGGCAACAGCCAAAGAGCCTACATCACAGATAGGCTTCGAAGGTAAGACTTTCGATGTAACGATCGATGGGATAGATAAAGCCGGTCTGCCTGATGATACCGATCTCAGCGTCAAGGAAATCACCGCGAAAGATAAAGAATATGAGGAGTATTACGAGAAGGCTGTCGAAACGCTTCAGGATGACGCGTCCGGAAGTGACACGAGAGCAGTCCGTTTTGTGCGCCTTTACGACATGACACTGATATCCGGCGATGAGGTACTTGAGCCTAAAGCCAATGTGGATGTTACGATCGATTACAGCAAGGCTATTGAGGCCGGCAAGGCCGAGACTGCCGAGGACAAGGGCAGCGTAAAGATACTCCATTTCACAGAGAACAAGAAGGGAAAGCTCCAGGTAGATATCCTTGATAAGAAGGTGACAGAAACCACCATCGAGGATAAGGCGCTCGCTGAGACAAAGTTCGAGGCAGAGAGTTTTTCCGTTTACGCAATAGTATATACAGTCGACTTCCATTACGGAGACGGGGAGTACGACTTCAGCATAAAAGGCGAGAGCGATATCATGCTCTCCGAGGTCATTGAGCGCCTCCATATGGAGCCGCTGACCATCAATGACGTCAGGGACGCTAAGTTCAGCGATCCTGACCTTGTTAAGGTAGAAAAAGTTGGTGGCGCAGTGGATGCCGAAAACGGCACGGTCCCGGCCGACGACTGGAAACTTACATCCCTCAAGGCATTCAGCACTGACGAGACCCTGACACTGACCCTCAACGACGGGACAGATGTCGTGGTGAAGGTGACAGATGCTCCGGCCGGAGATGCTTTTGTTGATATTACATCTGACCAGATCAAGGATGCGGTCAGTAATAGTACCGAAGTGCCGTTTTATTTCCTGCTTCCGGATGGGCAGACGATCTATGAGACTGAGTACAAGATACATTCAGGACGCTTGAATGAAGACCGTAATACTGTCACAGCCGCACTGAACGCGATGAATTCCGCGCTTGGGACTAATTTCGCGAGAACAGACAACAACTTCTATTATGTTTACGACGCGGCAACTGATTCGGTCGACAAAACCTCCAGCAGAGGAAATGTCTTCAATATCAGTGGCAGAATCTACTACACGCGAAATAATGAAACAAATGCCAACCTGACAAAGGCTGCGTCTGGAAACCGTGACAGCGTTGCGGCCAATATTCGCAATAACAAGTCCATGCTGCTTGAAGGCGACAAGATCCTTATCCCGCTTAAATTGGGGAGGAATCTCAGCTTTTCATATCAGGGTGTGAATTATACTGTAAATGCGGCCAACAATTCAGTTACGGCAACAGGCTTGGATAACAGTTATTCCGGTACTCCGACGATCTACGGGGAGATCCCTTATACTGTTGGAGATACGACACTCAAATTCCAGCTTAGCAATGTAAACAACTTTACAAGAGCAACTACTAAACTGGATTTTGACTCCAGCCTGATCGAAAGGATGTATCCGGCCGATGTAAGTGTACCTGACCTGGTCACACAGTACACTGATGAGGAAGCGCTTCTGGCTGACGGCTATAAGGCGGGATCATCCAATGACGGAGCTTATCAGGTATGGAAAAAGGCCGAGTACAACGACGGGGATATTAATATCACGCTGAAGTACTTCCAGAAACAGAATGTACCTCTGGACTTCATATTCGTGTTGGATGAGACCTCTACGACCGGAACAAGTAATGGTGAGGCACATGGTATCACTGCCCCGATACTTTTCTGGACAAGGGCGGCCACGCTCAAGGCTACAGAGGCTCTCTTTGAGGCAAACAGCACAAAGAGCTATCAGAATCGAGTATCTGTGATCATCTGGGATGATACTTATCAGTACAGCTCCGGATTCAAAACCTCATACAATGACGTTAAGTCGTGGATGAGCCAAAATTATACTAATACGGGAACGACTCATCATGCTAAGGCGATAAGAGCTGCGCTTGAACTCGCCAAACAGTCATATGAAGCTGATGGACACAGGTCACCTGTAATAGCATATCTGTCGGATTTCCAGGCTCATTCATCGCCTACTTATTCGGATATGAGGAACTTCACGTTCGAAGGCAAGACCGGAGTGGCAAGCACGGTCATGAAGGAGTATTGCCTGTCTTACGGATTGCGAGTGCTCGAAGATAATGCCGAATCAGCCGAAAATACGCCTACATTCTCCACAAATGGCAAGATGTATTCCAGTAACGGGGCTGACACGGATACGCTTCTGACTGCGTTTAGTGAGATAATACATGACGCTGTAGGATATATCAGCGGCACAACGAACATCGAGGATGAGATGTCTAACGGTATGAAGTCCCTGCTCAGTAATGGTGCAACATTCAGTAGCACCGGAGACGGGTCAGCTGCTACATATAGCAATGGCACCGCGTCATGGCCGCTTAACAATGGCGAAATTGATGGCGTTATCGACAGGCTTCCAAGCGGTGAGCTGATAACTAAGACACTTAAGGTCACGACAACCGGCAATGAGGTCATATCGGGAGCAATGCCAACGAACGGTGATCTTACAGTAGAGGACAGGGATAAAGAACTGAATAAGATCAGTGCGGCAAACTCGCCGATCCTCAAAAAGAATGTTGAGATGGTCGCCGGTGTTATGACTGAGACCAGAGACCAAACAGACCGCATTCTTCAGGGCATCAAATTTACCCTCAGCAAGGATGGAGAGCAAGTATGGGAAGGCACAACTAACGCGGTTGGATTGATAAGAATCCCTTACAATCAGGTGCATTTTGAGCCTGGTGATGAATATGTTTTGACGCAGGATCAGTCCTCGACACCTTCTGACAAGGTTGTGATTCCGGATCCTTGCACCTGGAAGCTGACTGTAGGAAATGATTATAAGATATCTTCCGAAAAAGTCGGTGCTGATGTAGACATGACTGTATCGAATGGCCGCTTCAGGATATGGAACATCGAACAGACAGAGCATTCGGCTCCGCTTATTGAGGTCATAGTTAAAAAAGTGTGGGACGGTAGCGTTCCTGATTACGAAAAGCAGGATGTGCCTTTCTCGATCTACGCTGAGAAAACTGATGGTACCAAGGTAAAAGTGCCCGCGTATTCAACGAATAATTACGATACGGCCTCAGTAATCACAGAACTAACAAGTAGTGATACAAACTGGTCAAGGTCGGTCTATGTGCCGGATTATATCGAGGAAGCCGGTGATCTGAAAGACGATCCATACACAATCGATGAAGACTCACTCACAGTGAAGAAGGCAGATTCAGACACTGTTATCGGTCAGCCCGGCGAATGGAACGAGCCGGTATCGACGGTTATTCCGGGAGAGACTACTCCTGGCCAGACGACATACGACATAATTAGTCACCATGATAGTGGTAATAGTCTTTACTTGGCTTTCAGTACGCCATCATTGGTCGGGTATACTCAAGATATCAGATGGATTCGTGCTGAGTATACGATAGGGGGAGAAAACTACAGGACATATATCCGATTTGAGGAAACACATGCATCTGGTAGTCTCTTCTATATCAGTCCTACATATTATGTACCTATAATGACTGGGGATATACTGAACACTGGGCTTACCATTTCTTCTTTGAAGTATTCGACTTCTGACAACTATACTGATAACGAGCCGAATTGGGAAGATGTCTCAACTAACTATGGTACATCTTCGTTAAGGTTTACAAGCACTAGACCAACAGGCATATTCGATGAAGAATGGAGTGCTCAAAAGGTCTTCACTCGTAAAGAGGCAGCTGGGCAGGATGTAACCGGAGCAGATACACTCCAGATCACAAACAGTTTTAACCCATACCACAAGCTGAATATCAGCAGTGATTGGGCAGATACCACAGAGGATGCTGAAAGTACTAACAGCATCACTAAGGTAAAGTATGATGTGACGGTTGACGGCAACAGTGTAGAAACACCTGAAGTCAATAAGGGCGGAATCCTTTCGGTATATGTTCCTGCAGGTAAGTCTTACTCTGTAAAGCAGGCATACTACAAGGTAAATGGTCTGGACGGTCAGGTGGATGCGGATACGGATGGAAGCTTTGCGCCATTCGATCTTACCGCAAGTGCTGACAGTGGAACATTTGCCGGTGACCAGGACACAGCCGTTACTTTCACTAACACCAGGAAGTCCATGAACGTCAAGGTCCAGACCAACTGGGAACCGATGCCTGCTTCAGATGATCCTGTCATTGACACCAACATAGAGTACGCGCTGACATACATCAAACATGACGGCACTAACGCACAGATCCAGGGAGAGAACAATAAGAGCAACAACTGGGAAAAAGAACACACAGGAACTTTCCCTGCGTACAGTATCAACGGTGATTCGACTGACTGTACGATTTCAACAACAAGCCAGGAACAGTTAGCTGACTATGATGTTACGGTAGAGCGCGAAGAGACCGGACTTCAATCAGTTGTCTTTACGATTACGAATACTATCAAAAATGGCTCGATAGTCATTTCCAAAGTTTGGGAAGATGGTGTTCATGGTGAGCAGGATGCGGTCCGCCCTGATGAAGTGACCGTACATGTGGCAGGCGGCAATAATGTCAATAAGACAGTTACGCTTAAGGCAAGCAGCCGTTGGTCAGAGACGATCGATCTGCCGATCAATCAGACATACACGATCACTGAAGATGTTCCTGATCAGTATGTTGCCCGCTATGAAGGCGGGACCGGAGACGACAATAATCAGGTCGCGCTCACAACTGCCGGTGCGATCACAAAAGTGATCAACAAGTACGATCCGTATGTTCTGACTGTGAGCAATATAGAAGTAGGTGAGTATGCTGACCTCACAAAGGAATTCGAGTTTACGATCTCCGGTTTGAGTGAGGGTACAAAGGTCTTCTGGAATAAGCAGGAGAAGCCTAGTGAGACCGGCGAATATGCTGATCTTGAGAACAACACCAGCGGATTCCTGACCGCGGACGAAAACGGTGAAATCACAATAGTTCTCAATCATCTGCAGAAGGTAGATCTCAATGTACCTACAAATCTGGATGGGCTTACACTCAAGCAAGAAGAGTATAGTGGGTACATAACTAAGATGGATGGATCCAACACTAACTCCAAAACGATCGGAAAACTGACAGCGAATAAAACGGTCGATGTGGTCAATGAGTTCAAGGACGGTGATGTTGTTCCAACAGGTTTCTCCCTGAACAACTGGACCGGTCGTATGGTGTTCCTGCTGGTAGCAATGATCCTTGCAGCAAATGTTGTACTCATCGTTCGGCGCAGACGCAGGGCTTAAGATATTGCTGTGGTGTGTTTAACCTTCACGCTGGCCTTTTGCTCAGATTCAATTAGTAACTAAACAATCCAAACAGATCCGCAGCCGTGTGAAGCGACTGCGGATTTTTGAACAGAGGGTGTTTTTTGACAGATATTTTGACCGAACGCCTCGTGTGTACTATAATCTAATTAGTATGCAACTAGCATGCGATATTTTAGGTTTTGGGAGATCGGCGGCGGATGAAATTCTTATTTGACAACATTCCTATAGCTATAGTTATAGTAGGGATCTGCTTGCTGATGCTCTATCCGTATATTGGGGCAGGGCTGATGCTTGCTGCGCTTTGCTTCGAGGCTGAACAGTATGTCCTGATGGTGGTTGCTTTTCTGGTCTGCGTATTGCTGCAGAGCATTATGGGAAGACGTATCAAGCCATACCACGTACCTGTTAAGCCGTCCAGAGCGAGCCGAAGAAAAAGGCGAAAAAAAAGCGAAGCAGTAGCACGTTCTGACGGCACTAATGACGCAACAACCAGCGACACAATGAGTGACAGTGATCAGATAATTGAGTGAAAGGGTCAATATGGCAGGGGATAAGAGTAAAGAAAAAGATCCGAATAAGCATAATAAGCGGAAAGCCGATGTCGTACGTCCGGGCCCGCTTTATAAGATCGTTGATGCCATAGTCACGATCGCCGGTCTGGCTCTGGTCGGAGCCATTGTGCTTTATGTTATCATGATTTTCAGCTGATTCCGCACGCTAGTATTTGTATATTAATGATTTCTAATCCGTCAAAGAGGCGGATTTTTAAAATGTTTTTTTGTTGATAAATGTGTGCCGTTTGCGTGCACTTCGTTTTGTACAATCTACATTGGGAAGGAGGGGCTATGCCACAAAGATAATGGCAATCACAAGGCTCCAAAAGACATACAAAGCGTCCGTTTTTATATAATTAATGACGCTTAGGATGACGCCAATAATGATAAAAATATAAACTAATAGTACGAATACTAAAATCGAAAGTAATAGGCTAACTAACCAAAAGTACATTTCATATGGAAGGAAGCAAAGCCGTGAAAAAGAAGAACAGAAAGATCCTGGCTTTAGTCATGATGATCACTCTCATTGTGCAGTACAGCATCAGCATTGAATCACTGTTTGCCTATGCAGAGGACAACAAGACAGAAGTTGTGCAGGACGACAGCAAATCTGAGGCAGCTAAGGAAGAAAAGGCAGCCGAGGATAGGGCGCCAGAACCAAAAGAGGTTAAGCCTGAGCCGATACAGAAGCAGGAAGAGACTAAGCCGGAGCCGGTTCAGAAACAGGAAGAGACTAACCTGGAGCCGGTTCAGAAAGAGGAAGAAACAAAGCCGGAACCAGTTCAGAAACAGGAAGAAACTAAGCCGGAGCCGGAAGGAAAACAGCCTGAAGCCTCTGCTAGCACAGAACCTACTTTGGATGAGCCGAATAACGAGGTTGCTGAGGAAACCTCAGGTGGATCCGAATCAATATATGTTGACTTCGGATCAGAGGAAGCTGTAGCGGCAGATCAGGAGACTTTGGCAGAAGATGGCGAAGATCAGGCTACAGAATCCAAGGAAGAGGATCTGTTCCCTGAGCAGTCTTTTGGCGGTAACGCAGGCGGTGTGAGTGTCACCATCAAAGCCCCGAAAGGAGCTCTTCCCGAAGGGACTAAGATGACTGTAACGGCTGTTTCGCAAAAGCAGATCATCGACGCAGTGCAGGATGCGGTAGATGGAAATGTCTGCAAAGTAAAAGCTGTAGATATCACATTTACCAATAAAGACGGAAAAGAGATCGAGCCGAAGAAGGCTGTCTCTGTTGTCATACGTGCTTCGGGAATGAATAGTTCCGCGGACAAGACAGTTGTCCATATCGACGATAATGGTAACGCCGATGTAGTAACCGAAAACGTGACGAGTGCCGGCAAGGCTTCATTCAAAACAGATCAGTTCTCGATCTACGCGATAGTTGATTCCAGTGATAATCGTAAAACAGTTAACCTCTATATTGGAGACGAAGTAGTTGAGTCAGTCATTGTAAAAAGTGAAGATGAAGTTGATGAGCTGGTTTATGATCCTGGCGTTGGTACACTTGGAGCTGACGAGGTATTCCGTGGCTGGTCAAGCACTGCGAATTACCATGATGACAATAATTCTATGACCATTGATGATGTGCGCTCCGATGTCAAGAGTAAACTGAGTGGATCAGGTTCTGAACTCAATTACTATGCAAGGATATTCAAAGTGTTCAGCGTACACTTCCTTGATGAGAGTGGCATTGTACTGAAGACAGACACTGTCACTGTTAAGGAGGGTGAAAAGGGATCGACCGTGGTTACGCTTGACTATTCGCCGGCAAGTCAGAATGCGCAGTTTGTAGGCTGGAAAGTTGAAGGTGCTGACAATTCTGAAGCCGTTGCTGTAGGATCGACTATCAACGATATCGATGGAGATATGATTCTTGTTCCTGCAATCAAGAACGGAAAGTGGCTCATATTTGATGAGAATGATGATACGGTTGACGCTTCAGGAAACAAAATCAGCGGCGGAGCATCTTACATAGCACCACGTATCGTTGAAGAAGGGAAGAATGCTTCTACCGTTAAGCCTGCAGATAGTGAGATCACTCGCCCTGGGTTTGATTTCTCCGGCTGGTATACCGATAGTGACTGTACAACAGTATTCAATTGGGATCATATACTGAGCACCGATACTACTATATATGCTAAGTGGACACCTAAGGAAACTGTTGAGTATAAAGTCGTCGTTTGGACACAGAATGTAAACGATTATTACAACAAGGATACAGGTAAATGCGATTCATATACGTATGATTACCATGCAGGTGGAACTGAATCTGCTCCAGCGGGCACCGCAATCACTGAATCTCTGTACAGCAAGTACATGAACAATGCTGAGTATAATACAGATTTCAAATCGGGGACATTTGAGTTTTATCGTGTTGAGGCCAAGACCGGCACTGCTGATGCAACAGAAATAAGCGGCCGCGGAAATACAGTCATCAATATTTACTACAATAGAGCGGTAAAGACGATTAAATTTGGAACAAGAAATTCAAGAAGAGTGTACTCTGATAGTGACTATACTGATGTAACAAATGAAGGTAGCTTCTCTCCTAGCAATACATACTATGGCAAAGTGAACGGAGCGTATGTTCCTTTGACCATGGTAGAGAGTGGTTCATGGATTTCGGGGCGTACATACTCATGGTATCTGGATGAGGCTAAGACCCAGCGGTATAACGGTAATATTTATCGAAGAACCGGAAACGGTCATACTGAATATTATGTCGTTCCGGATGAATCTAAGACAATGGTAGGATTGTACGGTCAAGCACTTTCAAAGTATGGATATACTTGGCCAAAGGATACTACCTACAAGGATGTCTCATTCCTTGCAGCATTTGATAGCGATTTGTTTTATAAGACAATTGGCACAGTATCTAATGATATTGGAAGTGAAGATGGAAAGTCCCTTGAAACATGGAAGACTGGCGGCGTAGGGTCAGTTTCAATTTACTTCTACACGGAGAATCTGAATGGTGGCTATACAAAGGTTGACAGCGCTACATACAATATAGGAAAAACCTATTTGATAACTAACCGCTTCACTGGAATGAACTTCAAAGACTATAAGTGGAGCAATAATTCAGATGAGGCAACATCGATATTAGGGTGGCACTATGAACTTAAAGATTCTGGCTATACACAAGTAGAAAGAAATGATGAAAACAGTATTCATATTCGATACGATCGCAAACGGAGTAATTTGATCTTCATGAATGGAAGCGATGCACTCAAGACAGTGAGCGATATTCCTTATGAGAATCCACTTGCGGACTATGAGAGCGGAGCTCCTTCGGTTGATGCAGAAGATGGCAAGATGTTCGTTGGGTGGTATGCGGATAAAGAACTTACAACTCCATTTGACTGGTCGAAAACTATGCCTACTGGCGATGTAGTTGCTTTTGCAAAGGTCGTTGATATGAGATACAGAGTAGTTCTGGATCTTAAAGGTGGTGAATTTAGTTCTTCCGGATCTGTAAACACTTTCATAGCTGATAGAGGAGATACGATTGCAGCCGACCCAGTCAGCAGAGAAGGGTATAGTTTCATTGGTTGGTATACTGATGAGAACTACACAAAACCATATCTGTTGGCGACGAAAATTCAGCCTGGTATGGAAGGCATGAATATGAATTACCAATCGTCAGATGAGTGGGCTCAGTATGGGGACAACGATGGTCATCATAACGAAGTGAGCGGTATTCTGCACCTTTATGCTAAATGGCGTAAAAATGTTGGAGTTGATGGTAAGGGCATTAAACTCATATATGAACTTAATGGAGGAAGCGGAAGTATTGTTGATGACGAACAGTATGCTGACCAGGCGGAAGCTACTGTACAGCCTGCCGCAACAGCTCCATCGGGAAAACAGTTCGACCACTGGACATACAAACACGATGGTGAAAACAAAAATGTTTATCCTGGGCAGTCCATCACAGTTCATTACGATGATGCAATAATGGCAGACGGACAGCTAACAATTACTTTGACTGCTGCTTACAAGGATGTGGAGTCAGAGAAGAAGACATCACTGACATATGATGCAAACGGTGGAACCTTTATCGAAGGTGTTGATAGCTCGATCGATAATCTCAAAGTTAATAAAGAAGTAACTTTGCTTGGCGAAGATGATGTTACAAGAGAGGGATATGATTTCCTCGGCTGGGCGTTCACAAATGACGCAACAGAAGCGAAGTTCGATGGCGGAGCTAAGGTCGCAGCAGACCTGCTTGACCGCAGTTCAACTGAGTCTGGAAACAATACAAGCAATACTTTATTCGCCGTCTGGAAACAAATTAAATACAAAGTCACTTATAAGTATACAGGTGATGTTCCTGCAGGTGCAACTGTACCAACGGATGACAACGAATATGCACCTGGTGCTGAAGTAACGGCTACCACACCGGATTCTGTGACCGGATACACATTCCAGGGTTGGAAAGTCACAGATCCTGCAACAGGCACAACAATTACGAACAACATATTCACGATGCCTGCGCAGAACGTGACAGTAACAGGAACTTGGAAGATCAACCAGTACACGATCACATTCGATACAGCTGGCGGCAGTGCTGTAGCTTCGATCACACAGGACTACAACACAGCAGTCACCAAGCCTGCAGATCCGACCAAGACCGGCTACACATTTGCTGGCTGGGATAAGACGATCCCTTCCAAGATGCCTGCAGAGAATATGACCATCACGGCGCAGTGGACAGCGAATAAATACAAAGTGAAGTTCAACGCCAACAAGGGCAGCGGCTCGATGAGTGACGAAGAGTTCACATATGACGAGGCTAAGGCACTGACAGAGAACGCATTCACAAGGACCGGATATACGTTCGATGGCTGGAACACCAAGGCAGATGGAAAAGGTACAGGCTATGCAGACGAGGCTGAGGTGAGAAATCTGACTTCAGATAATAATGGAACTGTTACCCTTTACGCGCAGTGGACAGCCAAAGACAGCAAGATCACATACAATGCCAACGGTGGAGACGGCACGACAGACGATACTGAAGGCAAGACCGATCAGGTTGTCAAAACCGCACAGAACTTATTCACCAGAACCGGCTACACATTCAAAGAGTGGAATACTGAGGCTGACGGAAGCGGAGATGCGTACGCTGAGAATGCAGACTTCACACTTGGCCCAGATCCGACAACACTTTACGCACAGTGGACAGCCAATAAGTATAAGGTCAAGTTCAATGCGAATGAAGGCACAGGCACCATGGCAGACGAGGAGTTTGTCTATGATGCTGATGCAAAGGCGCTGACAGAGAACGCATTCACAAGGACCGGATATACGTTCGATGGCTGGAACACCAAGGCTAATGGCAGTGGTACAGCCTATGCAGACAAGGCTGAGGTCAGAAATTTGACTTCGGAAAACAACGGAATTGTAAATCTGTACGCACAGTGGAAAGATGATAAGAACAACGACGGTATCGCGGATGAAGACCAGAAGTTCACAGTCATCTACAAGGATGGCGATACAGAGCTCAAGAAGGTCGAGGAACTCGAAGTAGGCGACACGCTCGAAGAGTACACACCGACCAAGACGAACTACGTCTTCGATAAGTGGACACCGACCTGGAAGGATACAGTAGACGCGGCCGACGCCAATACCGACGCCGAGATCATCTACACAGCATCGTGGACTGAAAACCCTGCACCGGAACCGGCAGATGACGACGATCCGACACCGACCCCGACACCATCACCAGAGCCAGCAAACGATGGAAATGACAACAATGGTGGTACTGGTGGCAGGGCACCTGCAGCAAGAGCTACAAATGCTGTAGCACAGCCAGCAGGCACAGTAATCGAGGATGAGCCTGCTCCACAGGCTGAGCCGGGTGGAGAAGTTATTGGTGACGATGAGCCTCCTATGGTAGAACCACCTAAGGAAGAAAAATGGGCATTACTCAATCTGATCCTGGCTTCACTGACAACAGTTGGTTCATTGCTTGCACTCTATCGTAGAAGAAAGGATGATGACGAAGATCCTAATCGCAGCAAACTCAATCTGCTTGCGGCAGGAGGCGTGGTCTCTGCAGTTGCTTCGATAGTCGTTTTCGCACTGACAGAGGATATGTCACAGACTATGGGATTCGCTGACGCTTGGACAGTTCTCATAGCAGTTCTCCTTGCAGTACAGGTCGCTACGGCACTTCACTCAGACAAGCTGAGGAAGTCAGATTCCGAAGAGAACGCAGATAACGAATAAGCGACCACCGGATCAACTGATAAACATGGGTAATCAAACCTGCTAACTCTTTCAAATTAACACTTGAATTATGTTAGCAGGTTTGGATTTTTAATGAACCAGCTCCAAAGGGCTGTTTTTTGATGTTATGAAGTAGCCTTTGTACTGATGATATGTGTGACGTTTACGTACACTATTTTTTGTACAATCCATATTGGAAAGGATTAATTACAAAAAGTGGTTGACATTTAAACAAAAAATGTACCTACAATGAAATTCAGCATACAAAACGTCCTTTGCAGTTTAGTAATGACGTTTCCGATGACGCACATAATGTAATAATGATACCAGATAATAGTGCAAAGACTATAAGCGAAAGTTACAGGCTATATGACCATAGATGCATATCATGTGGAGGGGATAAAGCCATGAAAACAATAATCAGAAAGATCCTGGCTATAGCAATGATGTTCGCGCTAATTGTGCAGTATAGCGTTGGCATCGACTCGTTGTTTGCCTACGCTGATGAAAACGTGACTGAAATTGCCCAGGATGAGAGCATCAATACCGAATCCGCAAAAGCAGATGCTGATGCGGATACAGAAACTCAGACCGAGGAGCCTTCGGATGCTGAGGACTCTTCCGATGAAGCAGATCAGATTGGTTCGACAGATGCTTCAGACGTTTCTGATGCAGCGGATTCCGAGGACAATTCTGAGGATGAGGTAGTCTCTGAGGCCGCTTCAGAAGATGCGGATGCTTCAGATGCTACTGCTGATGATGCAGAGGCCAATGCAACTGAAGAGGTTGCTGAAGAAGTTGAAGAGGCTGCGGAAGATGATGCAGACAAAACAATCAAGCAGACAGCTAAAGTAGGCGGTGCTGTGATCAGTGCCGAGTATAAGAAGTCCGCTTTTGATGGAGACGTAACCTTCAAGGCTGACATACTTAGCAAGAAGCAGATGAAGAAAAACAGCGAAGCTGTTGATGAGCTTGTAGGCGAAGACGGATCGGCAATAGTCATCTTCGCATTCGATCTGTATTTTATGGACGAAAGCGGCAAGAGGCTTGAGCCTAGTGATGACGTAAAGATTTCGATAGACTTCGACAAAGCCCAGAACAAAGGTGTTCCCGGTGAACTCAGGGTTGTCCATGTCGACCACGATGGCACTGCTGAGTATGTGAAAGGCGCGTCTGTATCTGATGATGCAAAAAGCACTGAATTCACAAGCGACAGCTTCTCTGAATATGACGTTATTGCAGCGAACGGCAGCGTTATACCGGTATCAACCTCGGCTGAATTAAATACGGTTATTGCTGATCTGAATTCGGATGGCGGAGAAAAGTTTGTCGAACTGACTGATGACGTTGTTATCGCTTCATCAGCCGGGTTCACGTTTTCCAAGGGTAAACTGACTATTCTTGGTGGTGATCACAAGCTTACCGGATATATAAATACCAAAAATGATGCGGAGCTATCCCTCGGCATGGATGGTTACAGCAAAAAACTTCAGTTCGACTCGAAGGACAATACAAGACCCGTCGTTGAACTCACTAATTCAGCTGTGCTCAAAATATATGATGGAACGACTATTGGTCCGAGTTTGAGCGGCGGCACTGCCGGAGGAGTTCAGGCTCGCGAAAAGTCACACATATACATGTATGGCGGAACTATCACTGATTGTGAGAGCAGATTGTCGACTACAGGCGGAGTGCTCATCGATAACAGCTCAGTATTTGATATGTACGACGGAACCATCACTAACTGTAAAGGCGTTCAGGGCGGTGGTGTGTGTCTCGGCGGTGGAGCTCCGATTGGCGGTACAGTTGGTGGTACTGCGACTTTCAACATGCATGGAGGAACTATCAGCAACTGTACAGACTCGTACATAGGCGGCGGTGCAGTTTGCGCATATACGGCCTACCCGGTTAAGTTCTATATGGATGGCGGCACGATCACCGGATGCAGCTCGACAAGCTATGGTTATGGTAGCGCGATCTGCTTCTACACAGGGGCAGATACAACATTCATTATGAATGGCGGCAAAATAACAGGCAATACAGGCTCCGGGTCCAGATATGGATATGGAGGAGGTATATTTATATATCCTTACAGAGGTCAAGCTGTTAATATCCAGCTGAATGGGGGCTCTATAACAAATAATACTGCCAAAATAGGCGGCGGCATAATGGCCTTTGGCGGAAGTTTTTCCGTTGCAGACGGCTTCGGACTTCATAACAATACAGCTTCGGGCGGAGGAGATGACATATACAACGTTGGTGCAAGCATCACTCTGGGCAAAGCGGATACAAGTGCGACACTTGAGTCCACCGGTCTCGGTATAACCGGCTGGTACTATGACGGAACTCCTGATGAGGAAAGTGTAGAAGCCCGCTGGAGTTGGGATCCTGCTACACCGGACACTAATTATACAAAAGAATTTAAGAGTACCAGTGTTACGACTGAATGTGCACTTAAAGCGGCTCACGGCGATCCGGAATACACTGTTACATTTGACCCTGATGGAGGTTCACCTGACCCGGACGACCAGAAGGTAAAGCACAATGAGAAGGCAACAAAACCTGCAACTGATCCTGCCAAAACAGGTTATACTTTTGCGGGCTGGTATAAAGTAGTCGGCGGCACCATGGAGGACGAAAAGTTCGACTTTGACACCATAATCACCTCAGATACGGATCTCAAAGCCAAGTACGAACCGATCCATTACAAAGTTGAGTTCAAAGCCAATGGTGGTAGTGGCACGATGAGTGACGAGGAATTCGCTTATGACGAGACCAAGGCGCTGACAACAAATGCCTTCACCAGATCCGGATACACATATACTGGTTGGAACACTAAGTCGGACGGCAGCGGCACAGGCTATGTCGATGAGGCAGAAGTCAGTAACTTGACCACTGTGGATAACGACACAATTACGCTTTATGCGCAATGGACACCTAACGACAGCAGGCTCACATACAACGCAAACGGTGGAGAAGGCACAACTAAGGATACTGTTGGAAAGACTGATCAGACGGTCCAGACAGCATCGAACGGCTTCACCAGAACAGGTTATACCTTCGATAAATGGAATTCCGAGGCTGACGGAAGCGGCACAAACTATGCTGAAGGCGCGGACTTTGTTCTTGGAGCTGAGCCTACAACGCTCTACGCACAGTGGACACCTATTAAGTATACGGTCAAGTTCGACTCGAACGGCGGGAGCGCTGCCGCAGAACAGACCGTTGACTATGGCAGCACTGTGAAACAGCCGGCGAACCCGACAAGAAGCGGATACACATTCGGCGGATGGTTGCTCAATGGTGAGCCATACGACTTCAGTACTCCGATCACTGGGGACATCACTCTGACGGCTAGTTGGACTCAGAATCCTGCTCCTGTAGAACCTGATGAGCCTGATGATCCGGAGCAACCGGACGAGCCTGATGAACCAACAGTGGTGCCGGACGATGACGATGATCCTACTCCGGCAAGACCTGCAAGAGCAGCGGCACCTGCGGCACCGGCGGCGACACCGGCTGCTCAGCCTACTATCAATGATGATCCGGTACCTCAGACAGAGCCAGAGACGATTCCTGATGATGAGCCTCCGATGGTAGAGCCGGAAGGCAATTGGGCACTTCTCAATCTCATCGCCGCGGCGCTCACAACTATAGGAGCTATCGTTGCGCTCGCACGAAAGAGAGAAGACGACGATGATGAAGATGATGATGACGAAGAGGCCCGTGCAAAGCGCAGGCTAAGGATCGCTAAGATCGTTGGTCTCGTGCTTGCGGCAATATCGATCATAGTCTTCATCCTGACTGAGGACATTAGCCTGACGATGGAACTCGTGGATAAGTGGACTATACTGATGGCATTACTCTTCCTGGGACAGATCATTTCGGCTATCGTTGCAAAGAACGCGGCTGATGCTGAATACGAGGAAGAAGAGGAGTAAAAAGGCGTAAATACAAACATTCGGTAACGAATCAAGCAAATGCAGAATAATGTGACAGAGCCGGTCCTTAATGGGCCGGCTTTAGCAATAATCAGTTATTTTTAAAGCCTGAAGGTTGAATATGGTACAATCTACATTGTGAAAGGCATCATAGAAACAGCAAAAACATATTACGATAACCGCGATCGCCTAATATACACCTACCGCGGACAGGTCTTCATGAGAGGCGGCGAATTGTACGATCCTGAAAATGAAGGACGTGGGAGGATCGATTGCTCTTCACTTGTTCACATGGCGCTGATAGGAATGACTTATGATGAGAGCCCGTATGTTACGGGGGATGTTGAAGGCTTTTTCCATAAGCCATGCCCGTGGTACCCAGGCAAGATCAATGACAGCGGTCCTCAATTGATTGGAGAGGTTTTCGCTGCGCATTCGGAGCGCGGCCATGACATACGCCGTGCGAGCGGGCTTGCGAGATTTTGCAGGGAGCATGGACTCGAACTGGCTCCCAACGCTTCAGGTTCATACGATGGCGTATTGAGGCCAGGCGATCTGGTGTTTTTCGAAGCGGCTCCGTCGAGGCTCGAAGAATACATCTATTACAAGATATGGCTGGCCATCGCACACGTGGGCATCGTTGCCGAGGATACGCGCTACATGATCAACGCGACCGGCAGCAGCAAACACGAACTTAACGCAAAAAACGATGCGATCAGATACACAAAGATAGCGGACAAAGGGACACCGGTATTGGCGACTAGGATCAAACAAGACGGATCTTTGGGCAGTGAAAGCATACTGGTAGAAACATGAACAGAAAAAGAATCAGAACGATCTTAAATATCTGTATCGCGGTCATGGTGGCCGGAGCATGGCTTGGCATGATATTCCTCGGCGGGGGTGATCTCACGGCGAGGGGGATTGGGAGCTTGAAGTACTTTACCGTGCTGTCAAACATCCTTTGCGGCGTCGCAGCGCTTATCTGGCTGGTACGTGGGCGAAATGGCGACAACGAGGCGATAGAGCGCCTCAAGTATGTAGCTGCAACAGCCGTGGCGCTGACATTTATGACGGTCGTGGTGTTCCTCGGGCCGCTGTATGGCTATCCTGAGATGTTCGAGGGCGCCAATCTGTGGCTCCACCTCATAGTGCCTGTTGCAGCGATAGCTGAGATCATATTCCTTTCAGATGCTGAGTTCACGCTCAAGGACAATAACATAGCGCTACTGTCACCGCTCATTTACGGTGTATTTTATCTGGGCAATAACATCATCAATGGCATCGGCGAATGGCCGGATACGAACGACTGGTATCTGTTCCTGTATTGGGGATATCCTATCGGTATTGTGATATTTGTTGTCATAGGAGTGGTAACGTGGCTGCTGGCGTTTTTCATGAGAAAAGCCAATAGCAAGATAGGAGGTTCGCATCAGCACGGTGAACTAGATCATGAATAGAGAAATAAGGCCATGTAAGGCGGGGACTCCCGCCTTTTTTATAGAGTTTTTTATGCTGATCCGAGTGCAAAAACCATCATAAATAGCGTCATTTTTTCAAGAAAAAGTGATAATGAGCTCTATTTCTATTGACGCAAATCATAAGCCAAATATAATTACATTAAAGATATTGATCGGTGCGATCCAATGATTATGGAGACATAGCAAGAGGTCACGGTAATGGATATCGAGAATGTACTTATAGTAAAAACTCTTGGTGGTTTCGAGGTCAGTTGGAATGGAAACCATGCCTGTTCGGGCACAAAGGCGAGAGATTCCCAGACTACAAGGCTGCTTCAGATAATCCTGCATAACAGAGAAACCGGTGTCGAGCGCGAAAAACTCGAAGAATTGCTTTTCGATGAAAGCAACTCCGATGATCAGGCGCATATGTTCAGGAACATCATCTACTATTCCAAGAAGAGGCTACAGGCTGCCGGTGTGCCGGGTGATGAGATGGTTGTTTACAAAAACGGCCGCTACTACTGGACAGACAAGATCCCGGTGATTGAAGACGCAAGGGAGTTTGAGCGTCTATGCGAGAAGGCCTTTGCCGAGAAAGATAAAGCTTCCCGGGCAGCGCTTCTCAGGGAGGCGTGCCTTATGTATGATGGTGAGTTTCTGCCGTATCAGACCGGGATTCCATGGGTGATACGCGAGGACCGGCGCTATAGAGAACTGTTCTGCAAATGCATGGATGAAGCGGTGATCGCGCTGAGAGAACTCAAAGATTATCAGTCGATAGAAGAACTGGGCAGGCACGCTGCTTCGATCAACCCTCTGGCAGAATGGGAATACGTAACTATGGAAGCTCTTATTTCCATGGAAAAGTATGATGAGGCCAAGACCCTGTACGAGAAAGCCGAGAAGTATTATATGAAGGAACTCGGCACCAAACTGTCTGCCGGGGCCGGGGGCTTGATCGACAAACTTGGCGGAGCGATCGGGTACAGGTTTAGCATCATAGATGAGATACAGTCAGATCTATCGGGGCACTCAGATAAGGTGCAGGGCGCTTATGTGTGCACATACCCGGTGTTTCGTGGCATTTATCAGCTGATGGAGCGTCTGATCGATAGGACCGGACAATCGGCCTATCTGATGCTATGCGCGGTGGTAGACCCCGCCGGCAAGCCGCTTCGAGACGGTGCGGTTCTCAGCAGGCTCTCCGAAAAACTCGGAGAGGTCATCGTCAGCACTGTAAGAAAGAGCGATGTCGTGTGCAGGTACAGCAAAGGTCAATATCTGGTGCTGCTCATGAATACCACTGCGGAAAACTGCGACATAGTTGAAGATAGGATAAGTAAAAAGTTCAGGAGCGTGAATCAGCGCAATAAGATAGATTATCAAGTGAGCGTAGTCACTTACGATCCTTTCGAGGAATAAAGACAAGTTCACCAAAAATGAATGGAGTGCCTGAACAAAGAACGAGGTGCCGGTACAAGAGTAGGGTAATTGATTATGGCAGAGACTGAAAAGAAAATAGATAACAATAAAATCAATACTATGACAGAGGAAAGCCGAGGAAGGAGCCAACTCTACTTGGGGACTCCTGCGGGCGTCATACTTTGCGTTGACGCTGTGGGAGGGGCCGGCTCGGATAACAACATAGACGCGCAGCTATGGCATGCCTATTCAAAGGAGCCAACCGGAGTTTCCGTGCCCGAGCACATGCTTCGAGCAATGGATGCCTTATTTGATCTTATAAACTATCCTCGCTCAACAACAAACCTGCGAAGCTTTTCGAAAAGTGTATCACCGAGTTCCGCATCCGCAAAGGGTGCGCCGTCCAAAGACAATTCCCTGCGGAACGACCCTTCGAAATCAGCTTCTTCACAGGGGACCCCGGCGAATGTGACAAGGTGCCTGAAAGATGAAGAACTGCTTGAAAAGAGAGGCAAATTGGCGACTTTCATCATAAGAGTGCAGCAAAGACAAAACAGTAACTGGCAAGGGCGCATCACATGGGTCGAAAAGGACCGCACTGTGAGATTCTCTACCATAATGGAAATGGTCAAGCTGATAGAGAAAGCTTTGCAACCTTAAAAGTGGATTTGGCACAAATTCAATCGGAAACCACAAGATGTCAGTTTTTTCTCAAAAATGGACGAATGGAATGATGGGTCATGCTGTATCATTCAACTAAGATAAGTATTTTGCAGATCGCAGAATGAGAATGGCGGGCGACAGATAATACAGATGAGCCTGTAGGAAAAGAGCGGGAATAATATGGCAGAGAACAGAAGCGATATGAACAATAAAAGACATGACGACCTTGGGACTTTCGTCGTACGCGTGAAGCAACATCAGAATGGCACCTGGCAAGGGAGACTCACCTGGGTGGATGAAGACAAAAGTGTGAACTTCCGCTCAGTGTGGGAGATGGTAAAGCTGATGGAAGAGGGCTTGCTCTCGTCCGGCCTCATTGAAGAAGACGCCACGACCTGGGACTGATCCTTTGCATGTTGCAGTACATCGATTCACGTATCCATCTGATGTATCTACATGGTAATACTTAACAAAACATCCTAAACGCACCCAAATGGTATATAATTAGTGGCGAACCAAACATATATGCTAAGGGTGCTGTTTTATTGGCAAATCTATCTGCGGGATCGCTTTCTGCGGTCCGGCATCACATAATCACGGAGGTGTAACGATGAAGAGGATAGGAGTTCTGACAAGCGGCGGCGACGCGCCGGGAATGAATGCTGCGGTAAGAGCGGTAGTAAGATACGGAATCTATCATGACATGGAAGTCTATGGCATAAAGCGTGGCTATGAAGGTCTTATCGATGGGGATTTTGAGAGACTTTACAGGCGCTCGGTCGGCGATATCCTGCAGCGTGGCGGCACAGTTCTCAAGACCGCCAGGAGCGAGCAGTTCAAGACCGAAGAGGGCATGGCGAAGGCATTCGCGAATCTTAAAGACCTGAAGATCGAGGATCTGGTCGTTATCGGCGGCGACGGATCGTTTACAGGCGCGAAGGCGATCTCGGAAAAGTTCGGCGTCAACGTTATGGGTATTCCGGGCACTATCGATAACGACATGGCTTACACTGACTACACCATAGGCTTCGACACAGCGATCAATACGGTGCTCGATGCCATCACGCGCATCAGAGACACCAGCTCGTCCCACGAAAGGACAAGCATCATCGAAGTAATGGGCCGCTCCTGCGGAGACATTGCGCTCTATGCCGGAATCACAGGAGGCGCCGAGTGCGTGCTGCTTCCTGAGATCGACAGCGACCTCGAAGCGATATATAAGAAGGTTGCCGAGGGCATCGGCTCCGGCAAACTGCACAACATCATCATCAAGGCTGAAGGCGTTGGCGTCAAGACCGAGGACCTGGTGAAGATGCTTAAGGAGAGGACCGACAGGGATGTCAAGCTGGTAGTTCTTTCTTATCTGCAGCGCGGCGGATCCCCTAGCTTCCGTGACAGGATGCTGGCGACACAGTGCGGCATGAGAGCGATCGAGCTTATCAACATCGGTGCGAGAAACCGAGCTATTGGCGAGAGAGATGGTCAGATCATAGATATGGATATCGTGGAGGCTCTTGAGGCGAAGAGGGCGGTGGATCTCGATCTCTACAAAGGCGTGGATATTCTGAGCATGTAATGGTGCCCGCCTGGTGCAGGGTGCCTGTAAGCATGACAGAAGTCTGAACGTGCAATCACAAAGTAATTGTTATTAAAGCGGTTGTTTCAGAAGCAGCCGCTTTTTATGTGACTTTTTAAACTTATCTGGGGTCAATCATTAATAACGCCAAATGAGGAATCGCTTTCTCGCTGGCGTTATTTTTCCATTTTGAGGGTCTCCACTTTGCCCTGAATTAACGCCAGCAGCATTTTTGTTCTCCGATTGGCGTTATTGCTAGGCCCGAAATCAGATCTTTGGTAACGCTAAAAGACTCCCAAAGGGCCTGCTGGCGTAACGGCGATTAGAATTAATATGGAAAAATGAAGCAAAATAACGCCAAACAGACTGCAGACTTCCATTTGGCGTTACAAGAGACGCTGGTGGAAACCGGTACTTGCGACAGAGGAAATCCTACCAAGTATTGGGGAAAATACAGAGTTAAATCTTGACAGCTACCAACTAATTAGATATAACTAACATGGTTAGTTTGGTTGGACTAACTATATTCGAATATACAAACAATTTAGTGCACTAAAGGGAAAAAACAAATGGAACTCACAATGAAATCATTGTTCAAAGGCAGCGGCAAAACGACGACAACACAGGACGTGGCATCGGAAGCGATGTCAAACGTGGAGTCTGAGGCCGTTTCGAAGGAGGAAGAGAAGGCAGAAAATATCACGCTTCTCGATGCCGAGCCTGGCAAAACTTATATCATCAAAGAGATCAATACCGATGATGATGAGATGAACTCTTTCCTCTTCAGACTCGGTTGCTATCCGGGAGAGCCGATCACTCTTATCTCAAAGAAGAAAAAGAGCTGTATCGTAGTGATCAAGGACGGCAGATACAATCTCGACCAGCTGCTTTCTGAAGCTATCGTATTGTAAACGTGATAATAGCGCTGAAATGCGGTGATCGATTGCGGGTAAAGTGCGCTTCTTCCAGGCTACGATTCTTGCGTATTAAGCACAGAAAAGGATCGTGGCATAGGATGAGCAAGATGAGCAAGCGCATGTTATAAAACGTGGGAAACCATAGGTAATTAATGGAATAATCATAATTTTGGGAGGTCATCACTATGAGAATTGCTTTTGCGGGCAATCCAAACAGCGGAAAAACGACCATGTACAACGCTCTCACCGGTAGAAGCGAGAAAGTCGGAAACTGGGGAGGCGTAACGGTCGGAAGCAAAGAGTACACAATCAAGAAAGAGATCGCAGGCAGAGACGATGTCATCGCCGTCGACCTTCCGGGCGCTTACTCGATGTCACCATTCACACCTGAAGAGGGCATCACAAGTGAGTACGTTCGTACAGCTAACCCGGATGCGATCGTAAACATCGTAGACGCTACAAATCTGAGCAGGTCCCTGTTCTTCACGACCCAGCTCCTCGAGCTTGGAATTCCTGTCGTTGTAGCTCTGAACAAGGGCGATATCAACGAAAAGGAAGGCACCAAGATCGATACAGCCAAGCTGAGCGCCAAGCTCGGATGCCCTGTATTCGATACAGTATCGATCGAAGAGAAGGGCCTTGATGATGTGATCAAGACAGCTGTCTCGCTCGCAGGCACTACTCAGAAGGCGCCTTATCTTCAGGCCGACATCAACCTTCACGACAAATTGGCCGTCGACAGAGAGGACCGCAAGCGTTATGAATTCGTAAACGGCATTGTAGCCGAGGTCGAGAAGCGTAAGCAGCTTTCCGCTGAGACAACAAAGGCGGACACAGTAGACAATGTACTGACAAATCCGATCGCGGGCATCCTGGTATTCGCTGCGGTCATGTGGTTCGTGTTCTGGGTATCCCAGGCATGGCTCGGACCTCTCGTGGCGGACTGGCTCGTCGGCTGGATCGAAACATTCCAGGGATGGGTAGCAGGCCAGCTTGAGAACAGCCCGGCTATTCTGTCCGCGCTTCTTGCTGATGGTATCGTCGGCGGCGTCGGTGCTGTAGTAGGCTTCCTGCCTCTCGTAATGGTAATGTACTTCCTGATCGCTCTTCTCGAGGATTGCGGTTATATGGCTCGTGTAAGCGCAGTTATGGACCCTATCTTCAAGAGAGTAGGTCTTTCCGGAAAGTCTGTTATCCCTGTAGTCATCGGAACAGGCTGCGGAATTCCTGCCATCATGGCTTGCCGTACGATCCGTGATGAGAGAGAAAGAAGAGCTACTTCCATGCTCGCTACATTCATCCCTTGCGGAGCCAAGATCCCGGTCATCGCTCTGTTTGCAGGAGCTTTCTTCTCGGGAGCCGGCTGGGTCAGCACACTCAGCTACTTCTTCGGACTGGTTCTGATCTTCCTCGGAGCTCTTCTGATCAAGGCTATCACGGGATACAAATACAGAAAATCATTCTTCATCATGGAGCTTCCTAAGTGGAAAGCACCGAGCCTCAAGTTCGCGTTCAAATCGATGATGGAGCGCGCAAAGGCATATATCATCAAGGCCGGAACCATTATCCTGGTATGCAACACTGTTGTTCAGATAATGCAGACCTTCGACTGGCACTTCCACGTTGTTGAGGAAGGTGCAGAGAACACATCGATCCTTGCATCGATCGCTTCACCTTTCGCAGTCCTGCTTATCCCTCTGGGCTTCGGAGTATGGCAGCTTGCTGCGTCAGCTATCACAGGCTACATTGCTAAGGAGAACGTTGTAGGTACTCTGGCTGTAGTATAGGGACTTACAGCATTTATCGATACAGAAGAGCTCGCTATGACAGGCGGAGCCAACACTGTAGCTATGACAATGGGACTCACATCAGTAACAGCTCTGGCTTATCTCTTCTTCAACCTGTACACACCTCCGTGCTTCGCCGCCATCGGAGCCATGAACTCCGAGATGCGCAGCAAAGGCTGGCTGTGGTGCGCCATCGGCCTGCAGCTTGCAACAGGCTACACCGTCGCTTTCCTGGTGAACCAGATCGGTACCCTGATCACAGAAGGTCACCTGGCAGCAGGATTCGTACCTGGCCTGATCGCCATCATCGTGATGG
>JAZQBC010000006.1:0-12119 GCA_045545495.1 Anaerovoracaceae bacterium
CAGAGGCTTTGACGGAAGGATCATAAGCGCAACAGTATCAAGGACAGCAAGTGGAAGATACTACATATCCCTTCAGGTAGAAGAGGAGTACGAGGTCCTTCCTAATGCGGGAGGCAGTATAGGCCTCGATGCCGGACTGAAGGCTCTGTATACGACTTCGGATTCGGGAATATATCCAAATCCGAAGACACTGTCACTGCATGAGAAGAGGATAAAGAGACTGCAAAGAAGCCTTTCAAGAAAGAAGAAAGGTTCCAAGAATAGTGAGATGGCAAGACTGAGACTTGCAAGAGAACATGAGAAAGTATCTGACATCAGAAATGACATACAGCATAAGATCGCTCATAAGCTGGCGAGCGAGAACCAAGTCGTCTGCGTAGAGGATCTTGATGTGAGAAGTATGATGAAAGACCATCATCTCGCTAAGTCCATATCTGATGCATCATGGAGCGAGCTATGCCGTAAGCTTGAGTACAAGACAGCAGACCATGGAGGCATCCTCATAAAGGTTCCGAGGACATACGCTTCGAGCCAGATATGTTCCTGCTGCGGCAGAAAAAATGCTAAAGTAAAGGATCTAAGGATCCGCGGTTGGATATGTCCATCATGCGGCGCTGAGCATGACAGAGATGTCAATGCTGCGAAGAACATACTGGAAAAGGGCCTTAAGATGCTTGCATCATAAGCCCTTGTAGAAACTAACTCTAAGTACCGTGGGTCGCACGGGATCACAAGCCTGTGGAGAGAGTGTAAGACGCCGGATCTTCGGAAGAGGCGCAGTTCTCTGTGAAGCAGGAATCCCCCACTTCTAAGCGTTAGCGTAGGTGGCGGGAGCGTTCAATATGCAGCAAATGCCACAAACGCGGCTATGCACCGCTGGTCAATGAGGCGGTGATGAAGTAAAATAGAAAAGAAAAAATACGGATAGGGGATAAGACTATAAATGAAAGATTACATTATTAGAGCAACAGCGGCCGGAGAGACCGTAAGAGCATTCGCCATCTCTTCTACTGAGCTCACGGCTAAGGCCAGAGAGATACACCACACCTTCCCGGTAGTTACTGCCGCACTCGGCAGGCTCCTTAGCGCCGGAGCGATGATGGGCTCGATGATGAAGGGCGAGAACGATAAGCTTACCTTGCTGATGAAGGGCGATGGTCCTATAGGACAGCTTACCGTGACCGTAGACAGCCACGGCAATGTAAAGGGCTTCCCGGCTGAACCTTCTGTGGATATACCTCTAAAAAGAGCAGGCAAGCTCGATGTTGGAGGAGCCATTGGCAAAGGTACTCTCACCGTTATCATGGATCTCGGGCTGAAAGAGCCATACAACGGGCAGGTAGAGATCCAGACGGGAGAGATAGGAGACGACCTCGCATATTACTTCACGGTATCAGAGCAGACCCCATCGGCGGTAGGCCTCGGAGTTATGGTAGATACTGACAGCTCGGTCAAGCACGCGGGCGGATTCATTATCCAGATGATGCCTGATGTAGAGGAGGAGACTGTCGCCGCGATCGAAGCTAAGCTCGATGGCGCAGATCCCGTGACGACTATGATGGAAAGGGGCATGAGTCCTGAAGATATACTCGAGTTTTATCTCGGAGATCTCGATCTTAAGATAAACGAAAAGCTTCCGGTGCAGTTCCACTGCGACTGCAGCAAGGACAGAGTCGCGGGAGCACTCGCCACACTTAGCACAAAGGATCTCAATGACATCATCAACGATGGAGAAGAGATAGAGGTGAAATGCTATTTCTGCAATTCCGCATATAAGTTTCAGGTGGACGAGCTTAAGGAAATGATCGAGAACCGCTGATATGCGGCTTAACGTGATTATGAAAGAACATGTCGTAAATATTGATTCGAAATACATTGCCAGATGCGTGATAGTAGGTGGGGCGGATATCACTGACTATACGCGAGCCAGAGACTACCTGAGAGATGATGACTTTGTCATATACTGTGACAGCGGTCTTAAGCATATGGATGGTCTGAACAGAAAGCCGTCTCTCATAGTAGGAGACTTTGATTCATATGACGATCCTAATTCCGATGCAGAGACGATAACACTGCCTGTTGCCAAGGACGATACTGACTCTGTCTTTGCAGCGCGTGAGGGCATGCGCAGGGGCTATAAGGAATTCTTGCTTCTTGGTGTTATAGGAGCCAGGCTGGATCACACATTGGTAAATGCGTATATCCTTTCGATGCTTGAGGATAATGGATGCCACGGCATGATAATCGATGATTATTCGGAGATGGAGCTGATCGCAAGTCGAAGAAACGCAGATGGAGAGGATATCGCAGGAACAGCAGAAGTCCCGTATGATTATCCGTACTTTTCTCTTGTAGCAATAGAAGGCGAGGCGAGTGGGATCACTATAAGGAACGCTAAGTTCCCGCTTGAAGATGGCAGCATAAGTCCGGGATATCAGTATGCGACGAGTAACGAAGCGCTGCCGGATATGACTGCTGAGATAGAGCTTAAGGAGGGGCGGCTTCTCCTGATAAAGATCGTGCCCGGCGCTGCTGAAAGGCATGCGGAGCAATAACATAGAGAGGCTGCTGTTGGTGTATACTAAATCGATATGTATGGAGAGATCATTTTTGTATGGTTTTTCATTTTCCTTTAATTGACAGACCCTCGCTATCCGTGTTACTCTAACTCGATTGGAATTAACGGAGGGGATAATGGAACGAATTATAGGAAACGAACTGAAATTCAGCCCGACAATAGATACCAGGCTTCTGAGAGAGGCAGGGGTATCGCTCTCTTCAACAAATACTATTCTTCCCGGTTTTTGTGACGTGCATGTGCACTTCAGAGAACCGGGTTTTTCTTATAAAGAGACAATAGCAACGGGCTCACTTGCGGCGGCGCATGGCGGCTATACAGCTGTGTGCACTATGCCTAATCTTGCTCCTGTCGCCGACTCGGTAGAGCATCTCAGGGAGCAGCAGGACATAATAGACAGGGATGCCTGCATAAATGTTTACCCTTATGCGGCCATAACAGTCGGACAAAAGGGCGAAGAGCTTGCTGATCTTGAAGGCATGGCAGACAAGTGCATAGCTTTCAGCGACGACGGTCACGGGGTGCAGTCTGATGACATGATGAGAGATGCGATGCTTACGGCAAAGTCGCTCGGAAAGATCATAACGGCGCACTGTGAGGTGAACAGCCTTCTTAAGGGCGGATACATCCACGACGGAAAGTACGCGGCAGATCACGGCCACCGCGGCATATGCTCAGAGTCAGAGTGGCGCCAGATAGAGCGCGATCTCAAACTGTCAGATGAGACGGGCTGCGCTTATCACGTATGCCATATCTCGACAAAGGAGAGCGTAAGCATCATCAGAGACGCCAAGAAAAGCGGGGTGGATGTGACCTGTGAGACAGCCCCACATTATCTGCTTCTCGACGACAGCATGCTTAAAGAAGACGGCAAGTGGAAGATGAATCCGCCTCTGAGAGACGCTTCTGACAGAGAGGCGCTTCTCGAGGGAATAATAGATGGCACTATCGACTGCCTGGCGACTGATCATGCTCCTCATTCGGCTGAGGAGAAATCCAGAGGCCTTGAGAAATCGGCATTTGGTATAGTCGGCATAGAGACGGCTTTCCCTCTGGCATACACATATCTGGTGATGCCGGGGATCATCAGCATGGATAAGCTTGAGGATCTTCTTGTATACAACCCACGCAGGCGCTTTGGTATACCGCTCGGTAACGACTGGTCTGTATGGGACCTCACAGAAGAGTGGACGATAAATGAGTCTGAACTGCTCTCAAAGGGCAAAGCAACGCCTTTTGACGGATGGCATGTGATGGGCAGATGCCAGCTGACGGTATCGGACGGGAAGATCGCGTATAACGCGGCGAGGTTCTGATAATTCGACACAAATAACACCTGTTCCTCACAGGGATATGGTGTTATCAAGTATGTATGTATAGATAGATAGAATCACGGAGACTGAAATGGCGAAGAGAAAAGACGTAAAGAAAGTACTGATTATTGGATCGGGCCCTATAGTGATCGGTCAGGCGGCGGAATTTGACTATGCCGGCACTCAGGCGTGCCTGGCTCTTAAGGAGGAGGGTTACGAAGTAATACTCTGCAACTCCAATCCTGCTACTATCATGACCGACACCACGATCGCTGACAAGGTATATATGGAGCCGCTCACACTCGAGTACATAGCCAAGATACTCAGATACGAGAGACCGGATGCCATAGTGCCGGGTATCGGCGGACAGACAGGCCTCAATCTCGCCATGCAGCTCGATAAGAAGGGCGTGCTCGAAGAGTGCCGTGTTAAGCTGCTCGGTACACCTGCAGAGTCGATCGAAAGAGCTGAGGACAGAGAGCTGTTCAAGGAGATGTGCGAGTCGATCGGGGAGCCTGTAATTCCGAGTGAGATCACATATAACATCGAAGAAGCGAAGAAGGCTGCTCTGGATATCGGCTATCCTGTAGTACTTCGCCCTGCATTCACCCTCGGCGGTACAGGCGGCGGTTTCGCGAACAACGAAGCTGAGCTCGAAGACATCGGCATCAAGGCGTTCAGCCTCTCGCCTGTTCATCAGGTGCTCGTAGAGAAATCCGTAAAGGGATATAAAGAGATCGAATTCGAAGTAATGCGTGACGGCACGGATAACGCCATCACCATCTGCGGCATGGAGAACGTCGACCCTGTAGGAGTCCACACGGGAGACTCGATCGTAGTAGCGCCGATCCTTTCGCTGAACGATCACGATCTTAAGATGCTCAACGATTCAGCCATAAAGATCATCAGAGAGCTCAAGATCGAAGGCGGCTGCAACGTGCAGTTCGCGCTTCACCCTGAGACAAGCGAATATTACCTTATAGAGGTAAACCCGAGAGTTTCGAGATCATCTGCTTTGGCTTCTAAGGCTTCGGGTTATCCTATCGCAAGAGTAACAGCCAAGATCGCCCTCGGCATGACTCTCGATGAGATCGAAGTTGCCGGCGGCCTGGCTTCAACAGAGCCTTCGCTCGACTACATCGTCGCGAAGTTCCCTAGATTCCCGTTCGACAAATTCGCGGACGCTACGAATGTCCTTGGTACTCAGATGAAGGCGACGGGCGAAGTAATGGGTATCGGCTCGACACTCACAGAGAGCTTCCTCAAGTCGATCAGATCGCTCGAGACAGGCGTATGCCACCTCCACCTCGCGAAGTTCGACGGCATGAGCCGCAACAAACTGATGGATCATATCTCAGAATTCAGAGATGACAACATGTACGCGATCGCAGAACTTCTGAGAAGAGGCATCAGCGTAGAGGAGATCCATAAGGTGACTATGATCACAGACATCTTCCTCGATGCTTTCAAAGAGATCATCGATATGGAGAAGACTCTGAAGGAAAGAGTAAACGATGTAAAGACTCTTAAGTCGGCGAAGATACTCGGATTCTCCGACAAAGAGATCGCAAGGCTTTGGAACCTCACAGAGGAGGAAGTATATAACAAGAGAAAGAAAGCGGGGATCACACCTGTCTTCAAGATGGTGGATACCCTGCATACGGGCAAATACATCGCCTACCTCTACTCATCTTACACAGGTAAAAACGAATCGAGGCTGACAGATAAGAAAAAGATCATCGTGCTCGGCGCGGGTCCTATAAGGATCGGTCAGGGCGTTGAATTCGACTATTCGACGGTTCACGCTGTTCAGACTATCAAGCGCGCGGGCTACGAGGCGATCATCATAAACAACAACCCTGAGACAGTATCGACTGACTACACGACTGCCGACAAGCTGTACTTCGAGCCGTTGACCACTGAAGATGTAATGGCTATCATCGACTTCGAGCAGCCGGAGGGTGTCATCGCCACACTTGGCGGACAGACTGCCATCAACCTGGCTGAGCCACTGAGAGACAGGGGCGTCAAACTGATCGGTACAGACTGCGAGGCCATCGACAGAGCGGAAAACAGAGACCGCTTCGAGAAGGTGCTTGAGGAGCTGAACATACCTCAGCCTAAGGGCCGCGCTGTAACTAAGATCGCTGACGGTGTAAAGGCCGCGGCAGAGATCGGTTATCCGGTTCTCGTCAGACCTTCGTTTGTACTTGGTGGACGCGCGATGCAGATAGTAGGTGATGAAGATCAGCTGAGACATTATCTCAAGACTGCTGTAGAGATCGACGAGGACAAGCCGGTACTCGTAGACAAGTATATCCTCGGTAAAGAAGTCGAGATCGACGCGATATGCGACGGAAGAGATGTATTCGTTCCGGGCATCATGGAACTTGTAGAGAGAACAGGTATCCACTCAGGAGACTCCATCTCGGTATATCCTACATTCTCGATCAGCAACGCTGTAAAGGGCAAGATCCTGCAGTACGCTAAAAAACTCGGCATCGGCATCGGCATCGTCGGACTCTACAACATACAGTTCATCGTAGACGACAATGATGATGTATATATCATCGAGGTCAATCCGAGATCATCGAGGACGGTCCCATTCCTCTCGAAGGCGACCGGCTACAGCCTCGCGGATATAGCGACAGATGCTATTCTCGGAAAGACTCTCAAGGAGCAGGGCATATTCGATCTCTATCCTGAAGAGAAGAAGAGATTCTACGTCAAGGTTCCTGTATTCAGCTTCAACAAGATCAAGGGGCTTGACACATATCTCTCACCTGAGATGAAGTCGACAGGAGAAGCTATCGGTTACGACGACAAGCTCAATCGTGCTCTCTACAAGGCTCTGACTGCTTCGGGCACAAAGCTCCGCAACTACGGCACGGTATTCGCGACACTCGCCGGTGACGACAAGGCCGAGGCTCTGCCGCTTATCCGCAGATTCTACAATCTCGGATTCAACATCGAGGCGACTCCGGGCACTGCGAAGTTCCTGAAGGAGAATGGGATCCGTACAAGATCTATGAAGAAGATCAGCGAGGGCTCGGATGAGATACTCGATGCCATCCGAAATGGTCACATAGCTTACATTCTCAATACACGTAAGGTGGGCGACCACGTCCAGGCCAATGACGGAGCTCTCATCAGGCAGTGCGCAAGCGAAAACAATGCTACTCTCTTCACTTCGCTCGATACAGTAAGAGTGCTGCTCGACGTACTTGAAGAGACTACTCAGACTATATCGACAATCGATGCATAGAAACAAAAAGGAGGGAAAAGAATGGATGATATCAGGCATCTGATCAACATAACCGATCTGTCTGTAGGAGAGATAGATCACCTGATGAAGGTGGCAGATGACATTATTGATGATCCTGAGAAATATCAGGATATCTGCGCTCATAAAAAACTGGCAACGCTCTTCTTTGAACCAAGTACAAGGACAAGGCTGAGCTTCACAGCTGCAATGATGGAGCTCGGCGGGAACGTGCTCGGCTTCGATCAGGCTGCATCAAGTTCTGCGTCAAAGGGAGAAAGCGTAGCCGATACCATAGTCATGGCGGGCTGCTATTCGGATATCATCGCAATGAGACATCCTAAGGAGGGAGCTCCTTACGTTGCAGCGAGCCGCGCGGCGGTGCCTGTGATAAACGCGGGCGACGGCGGGCATTTCCATCCGACGCAGACACTTACAGACCTCATGACGATCCACAGAAAGAAAGGGGATCTCGGTGATCTCACTATAGGCCTCTGCGGGGACCTCAAATTCGGACGCACCGTACATTCCCTTATTGAGGCGATGCTGAGATACGATGGAGTGAGGTTCATCATGATCTCGCCTGAGGAACTCGATCTTCCGAGCTACATGAAGGAAAAACTCGATGAGGCAGGTGCAGAGTGGAGCGAAGTGAGGAGCCTTGAAGAAGCGATCCCTGAACTCGACGTGCTCTATATGACCAGAGTTCAAAGAGAAAGATTCTTCAATGAAGAAGATTATATAAGACTGAAAGACAGCTTTATCCTCAGACGTAAGATGCTGAACGCGGCCAAAGAGGATATGATAGTAATGCATCCGCTGCCGAGGGTCAATGAGATCTCGACAGATGTTGATGATGATCCGAGGGCGGCTTATTTCTTCCAGGCGCTTATGGGCAAGTATATACGTATGGCGCTGATATTGTTCTTACTCGGGATCAAGTAGCAAGGGAGGCAAGCATGAATATAGACGGAGTTACGACGGGCATAGTATTGGATCATATACAGGCAGGCAAGGGCTGGGAGATCTACAATCTGCTGGGACTCGACAAGCTTGACTGCACTGTGGCCATCATACAGCGCGCAAGCAGTACAAAATATGGTAAAAAGGATATCATAAAGATAGACGGCGATGTGGATGTCGACCTCGACATACTGGGTTATTTCGATACCAAAATAACCGTCAATATGATAAGGGACAACAAGTTAGAGAGAAAAGTAAAACTAAAACTGCCGCAAAAGCTGACAGGTGTGATCGAATGCCGCAATCCGAGATGCATCACCTCACAGGAGCAGGACATAGTGCATCAGTTCTGGCTGGCCGATCCGGTGAAAAAGAAATACCGTTGCGTTTATTGCGATTCGGTATATAAAGAAAAAAAGTAGCGCATCATTATCTGACGCCCGGCTCATATACGAGTCGGGCTATTTAGTTTGCGCCGCCTTAGAGGGGGGCAACTGCGCGTGTTATATAGGTGATATTTGTGTTATTATTTAATAAAGTGTAATGAAAAAATAACAATAGTTTTCCTGCAGGGAAAGGCCACTGCAGGAAGCTGACAAAAAATACATTAGTACAGTAATGAGGTAAATAACAATGAAAAAAACAGTAGATGCATTAGGTAAAGTTTGCCCGGTACCTGTTATCAAGGCAGAACAAGCAGCGAAGGAGCTCGGAGGCGCCGGAGAGGTAGAGGTGTTCGTAGACAATAAGACAGCAGTCGAGAATCTTAAGAAACTCGCTGCTCAGAAGGGTTTCGAGGCAAGTTCTGAGAACATGGCCAGCGGTATCTACAGGGTAAGCCTGGTGGTGAGTGATGAAGCATATCAGAAGCTTCAGCTCAGCGAAGAATCAGCAGCGGCCTGCGAGGCGACTGGAAATGGCGAAAAGAAGACTGTAGTAGTCATCAGTTCTGACAAGATGGGGGAGGGCAGCGATGAACTCGGCAAGGTCCTCATCAAAGGATTTATCTTTGCCATAAGTGAACAGGAAAAACTGCCTGATACGATCCTCTTCTATAACGGTGGAGCAAAGCTGACCTGCAACGGATCAGATTCGCTTGATGATATCAGAAGCCTCGAAGAGGCGGGCGTGAAGGTGATGACATGCGGTACATGCCTCAATCACTATGGCCTTACTGAGGAGCTGGCTGTGGGAACAGTCACAAACATGTATGTGATCGCCGAGACAATGACCGGTGCAGATCTCATAGTTAAACCTTAGAAAATGAAAAAAGAAGGGAAATGGCTCATCGTAACATTCGACAGCACAACTGACGCGATGAGGATGGAAAAGGAAGCAAAAGCAGCAGGCCTGCCGGGGCGTATCATTCCGCTGCCCACCCAGATCAGTGCCGGCTGTGGACTTTCGTGGAGAGCATACCCCGAAGATGCGGATAAGCTCGAGATATTCATGAAGGAAAAGGGCATCGATCACAGCGGTCTTGTAGTTATTGACTCAGCTTTCAAACGCAGGTAACAGAACAAATAATTGAATGGAAGAAAAACTATTTTGTAAGACAGGGGGATGCGGAGCGAAGCTCGGTCCTAAAAAGCTCAGCAAAGTGCTTTCGCTACTCGATAAAAAAAATGACCCCAACCTTCTGGTGGGGTTTGACCGTAGTGATGACGCCGCCGTATACAAGGTGGCAGACGATCTGGCTATAGTTCATACTCTGGATTTTTTCCCTCCGATGGTGGAAGATCCTTATACATTCGGACAGATCGCGGCGGCAAATGCTCTTTCAGATGTTTACGCCATGGGTGGCGATGTGACGACAGCTCTAAACATCGTTTGCTTCCCCGATGAAATGGATCTCAACATACTCGGAAAGATAATGATGGGAGGAAACGATAAGGTCATTGAGGCCGGCGGGATCATAGCCGGGGGCCATTCCATAAACGACACCGATGTTAAGTATGGGCTATCCGTAACAGGTCTTGTACATCCGGATAAACTCCTCAGAAACAACGGAGCTATACCGGGTGATGCGCTGATACTCACCAAACCGCTCGGCATCGGCATTGTGACATCCGCGAAAAGGGTGGATCAGGTCTCTGATGAGGCATTTGACATGGCGGTAAAGTCGATGACCACTTTGAACAAATACGCGTCTGAGATCATCAGGAAATACGATGTTCACGCATGCACGGATGTGACAGGCTTCTCACTCCTCGGCCACCTTATGGAAATGGTCGGAGATGAGGTGAGCGCTAACATCATCTCAGCAGATGTGCCTAGGATACGCGGAGCTGTCCGTTACGCCGAACACTTCCTCATAACCGCGGCCGGTCAGAGGAACAGGAGTTTTGTCGGCAGCAATGTGGAATTTCATGGCATTCCTTTCGGGATGGAAGAATTGCTGTTCGATCCTCAGACATCGGGTGGCCTGCTTGTAGCACTCCCAAAGGAAGAAGCGTACTCCGCGCTTGAGGAAATTAAAAAGATCGGTCTGCCGTGCGGAGTGATCGGCAGCATTACGGATAGAAAAGAGAAGGCTATCGAAGTCTTTTGATAGTTATAGAGGGTAATATTATTGATATATTTTGACAATGCCGCTACGACACTGAGAAAGCCTGAAACTGTTGCGAAAGCGGTGTTTGAAGCTATTAATACATTGGGAAATCCCGGTAGAGGAGCATATGACGCTTCCCTTGAGGCTTCAAGGGTCATGCTGGATACCCGTCAGCTTCTGGCGAGGCTTTTCGGCGTAGAATATCATCCTGAACGCGTGGCGTTCGCTATGAATTCGACGGAGAGTCTCAATACCGCAATAAGAGGAACTCTGGAAAAAGGTGATACGGTAATAACCACAGTGCTCGAGCACAATTCAGTGCTTAGACCTCTTTACCGGACAGTTGGCGAGGACAACATGATCATCCTCGGCTGCGATGAAAATGGTATGGTATGGCCTGAAGACTTCCGGGCCGCATTGGAAAAGACGGATAAAAAGGTAAAAGCTATCGTCTGCACTCATGCGTCCAATGTTACAGGTAATGTTCTGGACATAAAGGAAATTGGGCAGCTGGCAAGGGACTACGGTGCGCTTTTTATAGTAGACGCTTCACAGACTGCAGGCTGCCTGCCTGTTTGCGCAGATGATGCAGATATCCTGTGCTTTACCGGGCACAAGTCACTTTTTGGCCCGCAGGGGACAGGTGGTATGTACATACGCGATGGCCTGGACATAGAACCTCTCAAGACAGGAGGCAGCGGTGTGCAGAGCTATCTGAAGACAGCTCCTGCTGAAATACCGGCTCATCTTGAGGCGGGAACCCAAAACGCGCACAGCATCGCCGGGCTGAGAGAGGGCGTGAAGTTCATCCTGTCGGAGGGCATTGATAATGTTCATAAGAAGGATGACATGCTTGCGGAGACTTTTTACGATGAGATAAAGGATATCCCGGGCATAAAGTTTTACGGCGATTTCTCTCTCAGCGAACGGGCACCGGTAGTAAGCATCAGCATCAAAGGCGTTGATTCCGGGATACTCGCGTTCACTCTTTCAGAGGAATACGGGATATGCGCCAGGACAGGAGCTCACTGCGCGCCACTCATGCATGAGGCGCTTGGAACTCAGGAGAGCGGGCTGGTGAGGTTCTCATTCTCATATTTCAACACCATAGAAGAAGTCCATGAGACATCAGCTGTGCTTCACGAGATCGCGCAGTCTATGTGATATTCAACCAGGAGCAAAGCTCCAACAAGCTCGCTTGATTGGAGCGAGCGACGCCGTCAACAGACGCCGGGAGCTTCAGCTCCTGAGAGCGTCGGTCGGGGATTGTATCCACCACCGACGGACGAAAATGGAACCCGCCGCCATTAGCGGAGGAGCTTAGCCTCCGAAGATCAATGCTTCCGACCTTACGGCAAAGCCGTTTAATCCGGAGGAAGCATTATAGAGGCGGGGGACATCCGGCGTCTGTTATAAAAAATGTAGTTATTCTATATGAGTATTTAAAAAGGG
>JAZQBC010000007.1:0-8129 GCA_045545495.1 Anaerovoracaceae bacterium
AAAAAGGCTTCTGTCAAGAACTCCCTCAAGGGTTCGAAGGTGAAGACTATCAAGGTCAAGGTCGGTAAAAAGAAGATCAATAAGACTTACATCAAGAAGTATAAGAAGATCTTCACAAAGAAGAATGCCGGCAAGAAGGTAACTGTGAAGTAGCCAGGCTGAAGGGAGCGGTTATATAGCAGAACCGAGACAGGAAGACAAAACATACAAAACGGTCTGCCTGTAGTCTATCTGAGCATGAGCATTCGTGGCAGGGGCAACTCAACATGATCGCGTTAACCTGAGTTGCCATACAAGATAAAGCATCAAACACTCTGAAAATAAAAACTAAGTGATACGGCTGCAATTGTCAACATTGCCAAATAAAAGACTTTGCTGTGCAAGTGCATATGAATCTGTTATATTAAATTTAAGTTAATCTGGTAGCACTGCATAACGACAGAAGGGTGAACTACTATGAACAGTAAGAATAAACTATTGCTGCTTCTGATATCTCTGATGCTTATCGCAATGCCGGCGCTTACAGCGTGTGGCGGCGGTTCCGGCAGTGACAGTGGCAGTGGCGAAGCAGCTCAGGAGGAGGCAGCTCCTGCAGAGGATGAATCAGCGTTTCTGATCGGTACCTGGTTTGCTGAATCCGCGAGCTTTGAGGGGCAGGAACTCGATCCTGAGGAGGTGTACGGCGGCACATTCTATCTGTATTTCGCAGAGGATGGAGATTGCCAGATGTGCATCGACCAGAATCGCGCTCCTGTAAAGTGGGAATACGATGGCGAGAATGTCACGCTTACAGGAGACAATACATATAAGATAACGTTTCCTGATGACAGCAAGACAAGCATGGTGGCAAATATAAACGGTGTCGAGACCGTTCTGACAAAACACGAAGAATAGCTGGCGGAAAAAGTGCGTTAAACACGATCTACAATAGCGGAAGTCTGGTGACGGGCTTCCGCTATTGTGTTTTAGGTATAGTTTAAGTTAGAGTGTTTTTATATAATTAATGAAGAAACTTGTTGATGCCCGGTCTTTGAAACGGGATTGCAGGTAAAGATAAATCGGGGGCAAAGTTATGCGGATATTGCTGGCAGAAGACGAAAAGGCGCTGTCGAAGGCGCTTGTAAAAATATTTGAGGCGAACAACTACTCGATCGACGCGGTCTATGACGGACAGGATGCGCTCGACTATCTTGAAGCGGGCAATTATGATGTTGCCGTGCTTGATATAATGATGCCGAAAGTTGACGGCATTACTGTGCTCAAAAATCTCCGAGCTTCGGGATCAGACCTCCCGGTGCTGATGCTGACGGCCAAAGCTGAGATAGATGACAAAGTGCTCGGCCTCGACAGCGGAGCCAATTACTATCTCACCAAGCCGTTCGATGCTAAAGAACTTTTGGCTGCTGTCAGAGCGATCACAAGAAGCGGAAGTGAACCTGATACAAAGCTCAGATTTGGAAACGTTACGCTTGATAGGGCGAGCTTCGAACTTGCTTCTCCGAGCGGAAGTGTTAAACTTGCCAATAAGGAATTCCAGATGATGGAACTTTTGATGGCAAGGCCGGGCAATGTGATCTCAGTTGATACCTTTATGGATCACATCTGGGGGTATGACACGGACACTGAAAGCAATGTGGTATGGGTGTACATCTCATATCTCAGGAAAAAGCTCAAGGCGCTCGATGCTGACGTCAGCATCAAAGCGCTTAGAAATGCAGGTTATTCACTGGTTTCGCAGGAAGCATAGAAGTATAGTTGGAAAGATGATAAAAAAGCTAAAGGTACGATTCATAATACTTGCGATGATATCGCTGACAGTGCTGCTGTCCCTCATTGTGGCGGGGATGAACATCGCTAACTACCGCAATGTGGTAAACGACGCGGACAAGAGGCTTGAAGTGCTCGAAGAGAATTCGGGCAAGCTTTTAGGCGGACGGTTTGATATGATGGCGCCTCCGGGCAATATCTATGATCAGGATTACCGTAACGCGGATGAAGATAGCGAGGGCTACTTCGGCAGAAAGGGCCCGGGCGGTCCGTATATGTCCAGGGATGAAGCTGAAGAGGCTCGATTCTTTATGGTCACGACCGGGCAGGACGGAAGCATCCAAAGCACGAACGTCAACAGGATCTCGTCTGTCGATGAGGATGAGGCGGCATCGATGGCGAAGCAGGTTCTTGCTTCGGGCGATGAAGCAGGCTTCATCGATGACTTCAGGTATTCGGTCGACGATGTCAATGGAGGCAAACGGGTGACTTTCCTCGACTGTGGCAGGACGCTCACATCGTTTAAGGAATTCCTGAAAGCGAGTGTGCTGATGTCGCTTCTCGGACTGCTCGCGGTGTTCTTCGTGATACTCTATTTCGCCGGTCGTATAGTAAGGCCGGTAGCAGAGAGCTACGAGAAACAGAAGCGCTTCATCACAGATGCCGGCCACGAGATAAAGACACCGCTAGCCATAATAAAAGCAAACATCGATTTGATGGACATGGAACTTGATTCTGCGGAGGCAGGCAAGACAGAAGACGACAGGTCGAGCGCAGTGGGCGAGCTTCGCGAAAGCCTGAGCGATATAAATGACCAGGTCGACAGACTCACAGGACTTACAAACGATCTTGTCTATCTGTCCCGCATGGAAGAAGCCGAGAATTCCTTGGTGATGACCGAGGTTCCGATCTCGGATATCGTGGAAGAGACGGTCTCGTCATTTGAACCGCTCGCTGCCGAAAAAGGCAAAGCGATAAGCAAGGTGATCGAGCCGATGGTCGCGGTGCAGGGCAGCAGCAAAGAACTTGAGAAACTCGTATCCATACTCATGGAGAACGCGATAAAGTATTCGGCCGGGCCGCGAGAGATCGAGCTTAATGATGGCGAAGATGGCATGCCGGTTCCACCGGTGATAGATGTCAGGTTTGGGAAAGAAGGCAAAAGCGCGGTCCTCAGGATCTCCAACAGGACAGAAAACGAGCTTACCAATGAGTCGCTTTCTCACGTGTTCGAGAGGTTCTATCGCGAGGACAGCTCGCGCAATTCTGAGACGGGCGGTCACGGCATCGGCCTTTCGATGGCAAGCGCTATAGTAAAAGCGCACGGGGGTGAAATTTCGGCGCGCACCACAGATGGTCACGACTTCATTGTCGCAGCTGCGATCCCACTGAACTGATTTGAATACATAGTTTTTTTACATTGACACCTTAGGTTTGTTATGCGATACTTCAAGCGGTTAAAGAGGGAGTAGCTTGCGCATATAAAAGACTTATGCGTGACATATTTCGTCAGTACGGGACAGAGGCCCCGGAATATGTATGAAAGAGCGAGACTTTTACCGTCTTTTTACGGTAAAGGTCTTTTTTATAGATAACGCGGACGCCTTGCTCTTTGTCGGAGTCAGGTGGCCGATATCCACAAAGGCGTACCTCGTTTGGAAAGTGGAAATTATGGAGGAAAAGTAATTAATGGATGCAACTAATATAATATCGCTGCTTGGCGGAGTCGCGATGTTCCTGTTCGGAATGTCGGTGATGGGAGACTCGCTCAAGAAAGTAGCCGGCAGCAAGATGGAGATGGTCCTGTACAAACTGGCCGGAAACCCTGTGAAGGGTATCGCGCTCGGAACTATAGTGACCGCGGTCATACAGTCTTCATCGGCTACTTCCGTAATGGTAGTCGGCTTCGTAAACTCCGGCATGATGAAAGTGCGCCAGGCGATAGGAATTGTACTTGGCGCTATTCTCGGAACAAGTATCACCGGCTGGATCCTCGCCCTCAACAGCATCGGCGGATCGGGCAGCAGCGTAGCATCGGTCTTCAGCACTGAAGTGCTTACAGGCGTGGTAGCGCTCATAGGTATAGCCCTGTGGATGTTCTCAAAGAAGGCCGTTCAGAAGAACGTCGGCGGTATAATGCTCGGCTTCGCTGTACTTATGTACGGCATGAGCATGATGTCAGGCTCGATCTCACCTCTCAGAGAGGACCCGAGATTCCTGAACATGATGACCAGCTTTATCAATCCGATCGTAGGCGTTATCGCGGGTATGCTGATCACGGCTGTGATCCAGAGCGCGAGCGCGGCTGTCGGTATCCTGCAGGCATTGGCCGTGACAGGGGCCGTCGAATTCGATATGGCGTTCCCTATCCTGATGGGTATCGGAATCGGAGCTTCTGTTCCTGTAATGCTGAGTGCTCTCGGTGCCAGCACAAACGGAAAGAGGACAGCATTTGTCTACCTGATCATAGACGTGCTCGGCGCGATCATTGTCGGAGGAATCTTCTACATACTTAACGCGATCATAGGCTTCAGCTTCATGAACATGCAGATGACCATGGTCTCGGTAGCTCTCGCCAACTCGCTGTACAGATTGGCAATCGTGATCGTGCTCTCGCCGGCCATAGGCGTGCTCGAAAAGATAGTATGCGCGTTATTCCCTGAGAGTGAAGAGGCGGCAGCTGAGCAGGCTGACATGGATCGCCTTGAGTCGAGATTCCTCGATCACCCGGCACTCGCACTCGCTCAGAGCAGAACTGTTATAGATTCTATGGCAGTGAAGGCCCTGGACAGTATCAAGGACGCTATAGATGTGAGAAGAACTTATGACAAGGAAGGCATCAAGAAGGTCATCGATCTTGAGAGCGTGATCGACAGATATGAGGATAAACTTGGTTCGTATATCTTCAAGATCACTTCGAGGAACCTCGATGAGGAGCAGTCGTCAGATGCCAACAAGTATCTGAGAGTCCTTTCAGATTTCGAGAGGATGTCCGACCACGCCCGCAATATCGTCGAGGCAACCAGCGAAATACATGATAAAAAGATAGCATTTACGAATGATGCCGAGCGTGAGCTCGATATTCTTGAGGATGCCATCATAGAGATCACAGGTGTTACTATCGACGCGTTCATAAATAACGACGTAGATAAGGCCATGAAGATAGATCCACTTGAAGAAGTAGTCGATGATCTTTGCGACGTACTTAAGGCGCACCATATCGACAGGATCAGCCGTCAGGAGTGCACGTTTGAACACGGTTTTGTATTCAACGACCTTCTCACGGATTACGAGAGGATATCCGACCACTGCAGCAATATCGCTGTGGATATCATCGAGGCGGGTCCTAATGGTACTCAGGCTCATGAATACCACATGAGTACGGATTACCGCCAGGACGAAACATTCCAGAACTACTACAACGAATATAAGGATAAATACGTGAAGGCTATTTAGCAGACGGCGGGAGTTTTCGCCGGATAATATGACGAGAAGCAGAAGCTCCCGGGAGGATGGAACCTTACCGGGAGCTTTCCGCATTATTGCGTGACTGTGAGTTAGAGAGACGTTTTGGAAGTATTGCTTGCTGACTTGCTTACGCAGCCTTGAGAGAGTTTGCCGAAGCAGCGGCCACTACGCTTGCCGGTCCCCAGAGGATCTCCTCGACCATCTTTGCTTCTGCCATGATACCTACGACTTCCTCTGTATCGATGTCGGCGTAGCAAGTGACTTTGTTCCACTCGGTGTCGATGACGAAGTTCACGATGCTGCCCTCGATACCTGTGATGATCACATTGTACTTTTCATTCTCGTTGATGCCGGCTTCCTTGACTGCCTTAGCGATAACTGTTTCGGATACTGTGTTGATGTTCTTCATTGTTGTTTCCTCCTTGTATGTAAGTGTGTACTTGATTGCTTTTATCTGTTGCCCGGCCTCCCGGGCGGTTTTGCTTTTCCTTAGCTGATGTCTGAAGTATAGGGCTAAAAATTAAGAGAATTATTAGAATGCCAAATAATTTCAAAAAGTTTTTGACAAAACCTTGTAACCCTTGAAATTACAGGGGAACAGCGGTAAAGAATTTTTTTAGAATTTCAAAAGAATTTAAAAATTAAGTCTGAATTCTTAAACTTTTCTTAAAGTTTGACAGTAGAATATATATTGTAAAAGACTGCAATCGCCCAGTCAGGGCGGATATGCAGGAATAAATAACGCGTAAATCTATAACAGTAGTGGAGCACAAAATGAGGATATTAGTAGTAGAAGACGAAAAGAACATGAACCGCCTCATCAGCGAGGCTCTTACCGACGAGAAGTACAGCGTCGACAGCTGCTTCGATGGTCAGGAAGCTCTCGACTATACTGCCGCGGCCGACTACGACGTGATCGTTCTTGATGTCAACCTGCCTAAGCTGGATGGCTTTACAGTAGTAGAGAGGCTCAGGGCCAGGGGCTGCGGCACACCGGTGCTTTTCCTTACGGCGCGTGACAGTGTCGCCGACAAAGTGACAGGCCTCGGCGCAGGCGGAGACTACTATCTTACTAAACCGTTTAGCTTCGATGAGCTTATCGCCGTGGTGAAGGTGATGGCACGTAAGTACACGGGAAACAGGACCAACGAATACAGCGTCGCTGATCTCGTGGTCGATACAGACGCGAAGACGGTGACGAGGGGAGGAGAGCCTATCGACCTGACATCGAAGGAATTTGCTCTGCTCGAATATATGATAAGAAACCGCGGAGTTGTGCTTTCACGCGAGATGATAGAAAACAATCTTTGGAACTTCGACTACGAGGGCGGTACTAATGTGGTGGATGTTTATATCGGCTACCTTAGACGTAAGATCGACAAGGGTCGCGATAAAAAACTGATCCACACCGTATGGGGCACAGGCTGGGTCCTGAGAGAGGAGTAAGATATGTCCGCAAAGCTAAGACTTACACTTTGGGTCACATTCATGGTGCTCGTGGTCTCGGCGATGGTGCTCGTTTTCGTGCTGGTGATCAACAGACACAGTCTGCCTGAGGACCCGGCTGAGTATCTGGTGGACGTAGTCCTGGACAACGCGAGCGAGGTGGAATATGACCGCGGTTCCTTCCAATGGGAGGAGATGAAGGTATACAAGAGGGGCGTCTACTGCTCATTCTATAACGGCGAAGGCGAACTCTTGCTCTCTGCCAACAAGGACGACGTGGACTTCTCTGATGAGCCTTTCGAAGAGAATGCCATACGGACGGTCACTTCCGGCGACAAGGAGTTTTACCTGTACGACAGATATGTAGACATGGACGTTACAGGCCTTTGGATACGCGGAGTGGTGATGACGGACAGTCACGTGGGCATAACGAATGTCATACTCCGGCTGACTGTAATGGTGCTTCCGATCATTCTCCTGATCACGTTCCTCGGAGCTCTGTGGATATCTTCCAGGACTTTCAAGCCTATCGAGAAGATCGTGGATACCGCGAATTCGATCAACGATGCGGACGACCTTACAGACAGGATCAACCTGAAGCATGGTCCTAAGGAGATGAAGCAACTGGCGAGGGCTTTCGACAGGATGTTCGAGAGGCTCGAGAAACTCTTCGAGGCGGAGCGGCAGTTCACCTCTGACGCGTCACACGAACTGAGGACGCCTACCGCTGTCATCCTGGCTGAGTGCGACAGGGCGAATCGTAAGGGGAAGACTCTGAAAGACTACCGAGAGTCGATCAGCCACATCGAGGCACAGGGGCAGCGCATGTCCGAGCTCATAGAGGAACTTCTCGGGATCACGAGGCTGCAGCAGGGCACCGAGAAGTATCCGCTTCGCAAGGGTGACCTAAGCGAGTTCATCACTCTGGCTACTGAAGAGTTTGTGCCGGCTGAGGATAGAGGCATAAGGCTCGAGACTGAGATAGAGGATGGCATTGAGGCCGAATTCAACGCGTCGCTTATCTCACGCGTCGTATACAATCTGCTTCAGAACGGATATAAATACGGAAAAGAGGATGGCTTCGTCAGACTTACTGTGAATAGGGAAGAAGATGAAGCGGTCATCAGGGTCAAGGATAACGGCATAGGCATATCCGAGGGAGACAAGGAGAAGATCTGGCAGAGATTCTGGCAGGCTGACTCGTCCCGCGGAAGCGAGGGCGGCAGCGGACTTGGGCTTGCCATGGTAAAGGAGATAGCCGAACTGCACGGAGGCAGCGTTGATGTTGAGAGCGAGATCGGCAAAGGCAGCACCTTCACCTTCAGGATGCCATGTGCTGAATCCGAGGATTGAACGCTCCCGCCACCTACGCTAACGCTTAGAGGTGGGGGATTCCTGCTTCACAGAGAACTGCGCCTCATCCGAAGATCCGGCGTCTTACACTCTCT
>JAZQBC010000008.1:0-76315 GCA_045545495.1 Anaerovoracaceae bacterium
GCCGCAAATAACATATTAAAAAAGGGCCTAGAGATGCTTGCATCTTAAGCCCTTGTAGAAACTAACACTAAGTACCGTGGGTCGCACGGGATCTCAAGCCTGTGGAGAGAGTGTAAGACGCCGGATCTTCGGATGAGGCGCAGTTCTCTGTGAAGCAGGAATCCCCCACCTCTAAGCGTTAGCGTAGGTGGCGGGAGCGTTCAACTATCTTTTAGTTCAGTGCATCGAGAGCTCTGAGGCAGGCATTGAAAGTAATTTCTTTTGCCTTTTCTATAGCCTGCTTCTCCGCGTCATCTTCCTTCACTTCTGCTCCCGGCTGTACCTTGGCTATTACCTCTTTGATCTCCTCTTCCGCAGAGGCCTTGTCCATGCGCTTATCATCGACGACCAGCGAAAGGCTCTTCAGATACCTGATCATTGACTCGACTTCCATCGTATATAATATAGAGCCTTCTACTTCAGGAAGAGCCTCGAGTTCAGCAATGCCAAGGCTGAGCTCTTTGCCCGCTCTGGAATCCTGCAACACGTCTTGTATCTTTTCTTTCACCCCAAGAGTGCCTGCTGCAGCCTGCTCTTTGGCGTTCCTTACGATTTCTCTGGCCTTGCTTCCCTCTTCTGTGAGTTCTTTTGCTTCGCTTATGACTTCGCCTGCGATTTCTCTCGCTGCTTCTTTGGCGTCTTCAGCGATATCTTTGACCTTATCCAGATAGCTTTCTATAGTATCCATTTTTGCTCCTCTTCTATGATCCCGGAGATATCTTTCTTTTGTTTGCCTTTGAGTTTGCCTCGAGTCCTTAACCTATGATATGGATGTCGCCTATGAACGGAAGCGGTTCATCGCTGCCCACTGCCGCGCGGCTAATGCCCATAATCGCGAATATGAAAACTGCCAATGAGACTAGCCAGCCGATAATACCACCCAAAAGTGGGATCGCCGCAAGCACACCACCCAGGATACTGACAATATTGATCACAAGCGCCTGATTGATATGCGTCATTACGTACCGGTTGGATTTATCGCCGATTATTATTGCGATTATGAAACCTATCCAGGTAATATATGCGGCCACCGCCGCGACTTTTGGATTTCTAGTGTCCATCGTTTCCTCCTGTTTGACTGCCAATTACGGCCACTGCGTTCATTTTTTACATAGTTTATTGTCGCTTATATAATACCACAAACCACGGGCGCCACAGATATACTAAAGCATGCCAGTCATAAGGCCACTAAAAGGACCCCGCTTATAGCAGGGTCCTGATCGTTAAATCGTGTTATTCATATTGAGCCGATGCTACTTGGTTTACACTACTTCGTGTAGTCGTAGAAGCCTTTTCCGGCTGTGACTCCGGTCTCGCCTTTGTCGATCTTTTCCTTGAGGAGCTGTCCCATCTTCCATGTCAGCGTTCCTTCGACCTGAGCCTCAGGCTTCATCTGATTGATGTTGTAAGCTGTTGTGAGTCCTACGATGTCGAGGATCTGGAATGGACCGGCAGGAGCGCTTGTAGCGAGTCTCCATGTAAGGTCGATAGTTTCAGGATCAGCAACTTCATTTGCCCAGAGTGCCTGAGCTGCTGTAAGGAACGGTACCAGCATGGAGTTGAGGATGTAACCAGGCTGTTCCTTGTGAAGCTGAAGCGGAACCATGTTGTTCTCATCCGCGAATGCAACTACCTGATTATATACAGCAGGATCTGTGCCAGGGTGACCCATTACCTCGCCTGTATTGTTCTTCCAGATAGTGTTAGCGAAGTGGAGAGCACAGTACTTCGCAGGTCTGCCTGTGTATTCAGCGAAAGTGCTCGGAAGCAGAGTCGAAGAGTTGGTGCAGAGGATCGTCTTCTCAGGAATAAGATCCCTCATCTTATTGTACATTTCGATCTTCTGCTCAGGATTCTCAGCCATCGCCTCGATCGCGATATCCGCGTCTTCGAGAGCTTTTTCAAGATCCAGCTCAAGATGAATGAGCTCCGCGAAATTCTTTTTAGCTGTTTCGATCAGGCAATCGATATCTTCTACTGTTGTGCCTTCCCATGAACGGATGAGTCCACGCGGATAAAGGAATCCGCCCATTGGATTTCCGATAAGCTTTTTAGCAGCTTCGAGGTCAGCGATCATAGCAGCGCTGTACTGCTCGATCTTTGGTTGTGTGCGGCCGATCGAACCCTCTGATCTGAGCCACATTGTTGTGTCATGTCCTGTATAAGCGCTCATAAGAGCGATCTGTGTGCCAAGGACGCCTCCGCCGATAAGTACTACTTTGTTGAATCCCATAACTTGCCTCCTTTGTGTAAGCAAAAAAGTGTGTTATCTATATCTCCAGCCCTTATCCTTGTGACATGCTCCCCCGCTGATCTAGGCTTGTTAAAATTTTAGCATAGTTGTGTTTTTTCATCTACACTTTTATAGAATTTCCAGAATATACATTACCAAATCGGTAACTGAGTTTGGCAATGATACGTATGTATCCTGTCAGAGAATGACGCTTTGCTCGAGCGTCATAGCAAAGCTTTCCAGCCCGGCTTTGTCTTCTTCGGTGAAGCGGGCCGGGACAGGGCTGTCGATGTCCAGGACTGCGGCGACAGCCCCGCTTCGATGGATCGGGATCACGATCTCCGATCTCGAAGCGGCATCGCATGCGATGTGTCCCGGGAACGCGTGGACATCAGGTACTAACTGAGTACTGTCTGTCTCCCATGCTGTTCCGCAGACGCCCTTTCCCTTTTGGATGCGAACACATGCCACGTTGCCCTGGAACGGTCCAAGCAAAAGCTCTCCGTCCTTTACGATATAGAAGCCTGCCCAGTTTATATCCGGCATCGCGTGATAAAGCATTGCCGCCGCGTTCGCCATGAGCGGCATCGGATCGGCAGATTCCTCCGCGAGTCCTTTCAGTTGTTCACATAACAGTTTGTAATCCATGGCATCTTTCATTATTAACGTTTCCCTTCAGGTGTATGCTTTCTCATGTATTCTATAGTGCGGTATATGGTGGTGCCCGCATATATATCTTCAAGATGGCCGGCAAAATCCAGCCCGTACTTCTCGCCCATCTCTCTGAGCCTTGTCTCTATTATCCGCTCCCTCTCGGCATACGGATCATCGAGGTAGTCATCAAGCGTCATCTGCCTGCCTTCATCAGAAGTCAGATTATATATACCGGCGCCGACAAGTCTCACCGGTCTTTGCTCAAGTTGGTCGAGCATCGCAGATGTTTCTCTATAAATAGTACCTGCTTTCTCGGCAGATATAGCTATCCCCGACCGCGTTATGCTTCTCATGTCGGTGTAAGTCAGTTTTAGGGTGACGCCGCTCCCACGAAGACCCGCTCGCTTCGCCCTTCGCTCGACGGATATCGCCAGAAGCACCAGCACGTCTTTAAGCAATCCGTAATCGCTTACGTTCTCCTGGAAAGTGACCTCTCGGCTTATGGACTTGGCGTCCTCTGGCTTGTATGTCGTCACATCACGGTCGTCGATGCCAAACGCGAGATCGGTAATGAGACGTCCGTGTTTGCCGAAGTGATTGATCACGTCTTCTTTGCGCTCCTGTATGTCGCGCACTGTGTATATGCCTATCTTGTTGAGTTTCTCGGCGGTCTTTTCGCCGACGGTATAGAGCGAACGCACTTCGCGGTCGATCAGAAGATCTATGAAATCCTGCTCCGTCAGTATCTCGAAATACCCATCGGGCTTTTTCTCTTCGCTGGCGGTCTTGGCTGCCGTTTTAGAATACGCAAGCCCGACTGAACACGAAAGCCCCGTCTCTTTGCGGACCCTCGCCTTTATGGTATGCGCCATCTCGCGCGCAGTCTCAATATTGCCAGCGCTGTATGTCACGTCAAGGTATGCCTCATCGAGCGCAACAGTCTCCATCTTGACAGCGTAGTCATTCCAGATAGCTCTTATTTGATGAGACACCTGGCGGTACTTGTCGAAATTGGGATGCATGTATATGCCATGAGGACAGAGCCTGTAGGCTTCCTTTATGTTCATAGCGGAGTGGACGCCGTACTTACGGGCCTCATAGTTGCAGGTAGAGACAACACCGCGCTCAGTAGGCATCGATCCTATGATGAGGGGTTTACCCTTTAGCGAGGGATCATCTCTCATTTCTACGGCAGCATAAAAAGCATCCATGTCTACATGGATAATGATCTTCCGCTTTTTTGCTTCCCTCTTTTCAGTCATAAAATCCTCAACCGCTCAGCCGATCATGTTCAGCTGACTGTCATCTATCCTCTTTCTTGCATCTGCCGCAGTCGCTGCATCCATTACATATGAGCTTCATCGCGCATTCCCTGCAGTTGTCACAGTAATGCTTCACATAAAGCATGTCTTCAGGCACAGGCAGCCCCCAGCTGTCGACGAGCTCGAATTCCATCGGCTTGCCCTGATAGTTCATGCCCGATTTCAGAGCCTGGCTCGTCTGGAGGCGCTTGCCATTCAGATTATACTGTTTACCGTCCTTTATGAAAACGGTACCCGTCTCCATAAAACAAAAAGTGATGTCCCTTGGTTCGCACTCTTCGCGAAGGGACTTCACCCAATCGAAATCACACGGCCTGCGGCCGCCATAATTCTCTCCTCCGCAGACGACCTGTTCGATCTGCCCGCTGTCGAGATATTTGCCCAGCTTTACCGGGCCTAGTATTGGCGCAACATAGACGCCTTTATGCTTGAACGGCAGCTCAAGCAGCACCGGGATGCGCTCATCAGCACGCTTCTGATTCTCTGTCGTTACATTCAGGAATATGTTTTCCCAGCCGTCACCCCAATCAGCAGGAAGGCAATCGGCTATCCTCTCGGGGCGTTTGGTCACAAGAATGAATATGACATCGCTTCTTATGCGCATGATGTCCCATGCCTGGCCGCGCCATTGATCCGCTTCCTCGAGGAAGAAATCCGAAGTCATGCAGACGCTGATCTTTTCGCCGCTCTGTATCTTGTACCTGCCCTTACGATCTTTGGACAAAGGATAACGGGCGCCGGATGTCAGATAGATCTCAGCGCCGTTTTTATCCCTCATGTCATCGAGGTAGTACATGTAACAGTTTTCGCAGCCCTCGCTGCACTTAACACATCCGTGCCAAGGATTCCATATATCGTGCAAGTCACTACTCCGGAAATATACTTGCAGTGGGGTCAGTTACGTAGTCAGCTAGCTACATAGTAGACCCGCATCCCGCAAAGAAGACAATGGCTGTGAACAAAGCCATAACGATCATAAAATGCTTACTAATAGTCATGTCGCATTCCTTTCCCATTATACCATCGGGTCACTAGTCTGACCCCAACAAACTTACCTAAGCGACCTGTGTGACCGGGCCGCCTACGAGATCCCAACCATTACTCTGCAGATCCATCGCCATGCAGCTTTCGAGGCTGTCGATCGATCTCAGTTCCATACTGTCGCCATCTTCGCGATAAAGCATCATCTCTGGCAGCTCACCTGTAATAGTCTTGAATACGTCCATAATGAAATCCATGTTTGACTTTTCCATATCCTGTATCATCTCAAACCGCCTTTCTGGTCTGCTCAGTCCTAACACCGAGCTTCCTTGCATCCCCTTGATGACTAAATTTTAGCCGAATGCATGGGCATTTTTTCGCCCTTTCGAACGCCCGTTCCTGCAATGTAAGCCGTATTTCTATAAAAAATCGTAAGAAAAGCAAGCAAAAACGCCCTTTCGGGCGTTTTGGTGTTTAAAGCGTTATATACGATCTCTAGTCGTCATCAGCCTCGTCTTCGTCATCCTCATCAAAGAGGCATCTGTAGAAGAAGTCGATTACACCCTCTTCCACGAGGTCCTTAAGGTCGTCGTAGTTGTGTATCTCGTGGCGGTACCCCGAGTAGAGCAAGGTCTCGACATTGCATCCAGCATCTGCGAGCCAGTTGCTTACCTGATACACTCCCGCGCCATACTGACCGACAGGATCCTGATCGCCCGCTATGTTGTAGATAGGCAGATCCTTCGGCACCTTGGCAGCCCACTCAGGGCCCGTGATGACTTCTATCATCTTGCAGAAGTCCATGAATGAGCGATTGCTCGTAGGCTTGGTGAAAGCATCGAACGGATCGGCTGCATGGTCTTTCTGAACATACTCATCGTGGCAGATCCACTCGTTTCCGAGAGTCACGCCCTCATCGCATCTCGCGAACATCCAACCCATCATTACAGTACCGACGTCTGGATCGGCCTCTTCTCCCTTGCCTGCATCGAGCAGCTCCTGGATGTAATCCATGCTATTGTCGAGGCCCGGGAACTCACCTGATGTACCGCAGAGCGTGACGCCATCGAGCTCGTCGCCATACTTAGCGATATAGTCTCTAGCTATGAATGAGCCCATGCTGTGACCGAACATGAAATACGGAAGATCCGGATATATATCTTTGACCAGCTTTGTCAGCGTGTGCTCGTCTTCCATCATGGTGTGGACGCCTGTATCACCCCAATCGCCCCAGCGATCGTTTTCAAGAGCAGTCTTTCCGTGACCGACGTGGTCATCAGCAGCTACGATGAAACCCGCGTCCATGAAGCTGACTATCATGTGGAGGTATCTGCGTGAGTGCTCTCCAAATCCGTGGATGAGCTGGATGATCCCTGTTGGCTCTGTTGCAGGCACGTAGATCCAGCCGTACACTTTGTCCCTCTTGTTATAGGAGTCAAAACTTATTTCATGAAGCATAAGATCAACCTCTCTTTCCGGGCGCTCGCCCTAAAATGAAAATGCTTATTATATCTGTCTCACTTTGGCAAATACATTTTGCTGAGTATCGCTTCCTTTGCGCGATCCGGCATTATGCGGAGTATCTGCATAAGAGCCTTGTACTCGATTCCTACCGGCACTCTTGCAGGAGGATCTTTTCGTCCAGCAAGCGCCAGCGCGACTTTGGCCACGCTCTCAGGCGATCTGCCGCCTTGCTCATCAGCCGCCATTTTGGCAACACTCTTTTCAAGTGTATTGTCGTAGCCGCTTCGATCGCGGACCTGCATCTCTCTGGCTGCAGTGAATCCCGTCTTTGTGTCACCAGGCTCAATGATGCTTGCCCTCACGCCATACTGCTTCATCTCCATTCTCACAGCGTCGGTGAACGCCTCAAGCGCGTACTTGCTCGCTGAGTACTGGCTCTGCATTGGTATGGAGACACGACCTGCGATAGAACCGATCACGAGAAGCAGACCTTTGCCCTGGTTGCGCATCCGTGTAAGACACGGCTGTGCAGCGTTGAGTGTACCGAAGTAATTGACTTCCATCTGCTTCCTTGTCAGCTCAGAGTCTGTAGTCTCTGCCGGTCCGGCGACTCCCATGCCTGCACACAGAATCGCTATGTCCACGCCTGGAAGCTTATCCACAAATGCTTTTACTGCCGCTTCGTCAGTGACATCGACGCGCTTAAGGGTCAGACTTCCGCCTCCTTTGAAGGTCTCAGCCCTCTCTTCTGTGTTCCTTGAAACACCTGTGACATTGAATCCGTTTTTCGCAAACATCAAAGCGCATGCCCTCCCTATACCGGAGGACGCGCCCGTCACAAATACGTTCTTGCCGTATAGATTTTTTCTGAATTTCATAGCTTTTCTCAGATGTACGTATCTTTATTCGTACTGCCCGGATACCATTTCCAGAAGCTCCTTCATCTGTCCCACGACCGGATCAGGCCCTACTATCCTGACAGCTCCACCGAGCGAAATGATCCAGCCGAGGAAGTGCGTGCTTACCGCTACAGTAACGATAGTCCGGAAGTGTTCCTCATCCACAGGGATTATGATGATATCCTTGCCGAATCGGTCGATCAGCACGCCCACCATATAGTTCTCAGCCTCAAGGGTCACCTTGGTCTCCTCGCCGGAGTACATACCAAAGAGCGACTTGGTGTAATTGGCCAGATTGAAGCCTTCGAATGCTGCCTTGCCCTCTCGCGCTTCGTCGAGGATCTCGATCTGCTTCATCTTGTCCACACGGTAGTGGGTGACTTTGTCGTGCTTCGCGTCATAGACGACGAGGTAGTACATCTCATCATCCCACATCAGCACCCATGGGCTCAGCTGGTACCACATGCCGTCGTATCTCGGCTGCATCTCCTTATTGAGATTCCAGTCGTAGTATTTGAATCTGATCTGCCTGTCCGAATTGATCGCCGTGTGGATCTTGTCCACGTTGTAGTAGATGCTCTCGTTCATCGTCTTTACACGGCCGGCGATAAGTACCTGCCTGTGGAGCTGCGAAGCGTCATGCTTGCTGGCAAGCGCCTCGATCTTACCGATGAGTTCACGTGACTTGTGCTCGCTTATGAACTTTGATGACTGCACAGCATCTACCAGCAGTTTGAGCTCCGGAAGTTCGAAGTCGCGGCTGCCGAGGTAATAGTAATAGTTGCGACCGTCCTGCGACGTAAGTATGTCCAGGCCGAATCGCTTCAGCTCATCGATGTCTCGGTAAACCGTCTTACGGTCGGCGTTCACGCCATATGCCTCGAGCTTTTGGATGATCTCGGGCATAGTAATATAGTGGTTGTCGTCAGTCTCCTCCATGAAGATCCTGACGAGGTAAAGCATCTTTTGCTTTTGATTATCTCCCTTGCGCTCTGCCATATCTTTACCCTATGTATTTTTCGATGATCGTCTCTTCAACATACTCGTTTTTGATCTCTCCAAGCCTCTTGAAATGAGCCTCCTGCCCATGCGAGGTCACAGCATCGGCATCGCGCCACTTCTCCACCAGCAGCATCTCGTCAGCGTGGTCGGTGGACATATAGTAATCGTATTTGATGTTTCCGGCTTCGGCTCTGCACGCGACATCGATGCCCTCGGAGACTATCGCCTCGAGGAACTTCTCTCTCATTCCCGCTTTGCATTTGTATGTAACGTTAAGAACAATCATTTCATGCCTCCTTGCACTCAGTATGCGGTCGTTTTTATTTGCGCTTGAACGACACCAGCACTTCCCTCAAGTCTTCCGGCAGTCTGTTCTCGCACTCAGCTTTGAGATATTCCGGTACGCCGTAGAATGCTTCGGCGATCGAGCCCGAGATGCATGTGAGCGTATCGCAGTCTCCACCGAGAGATACCGCTGTTCTGATGACGTCCTCAAAGTCCCCGCCTTCAAGGAAGGCTGTGATCGCCTCAGGAACGGTCTCCTGGCATGATTCTACGTGGTGGTAATCAGGTCTGATCTCGTCGCAGGTCCTGCTAAGGTCGTAGCCGAATCCACTCGTTATATATGTCTTGATCTCATCCTTTGAGCTGCCGTTTCTGGCCATGAAGATCGCGGCTGCTACTGACTCGGCGCCCTTAACGCCCTCCGGGTGATTGTGTGTCACTTCGGCTGTCCATGCTGCTACCTTGCGGGTGGTCTGAAGATCATCAAAGAGCCATCCTGCCGGCGAGACTCTCATTGCTGAGCCGTTGCCCCAGCTGTTATATGGCTCGCGTTTGTTGTTCCGAAGCCAGCTTCCGAATCTGCCTCCATAACCCGCATTAGGATATCTGTGGCCCCACTTGTGCATGCTGTTTATGAGCAGATCCTTTGTCTTCTTCTCGTCGCCTATGACACCTCTGTCTATCGCCAGGCCCAAAGCCTCAGCGGCCGCAAGCGTCATCACGCTGTCGTCTGTATATGTTGCTCCCCTATCGAAGAACGGGAAGTCCTTTGTCTTGTTGCCCCTGTCAAATTCATAAGGGCTGCCTATCATATCTCCTAAAATCGCTCCGTACATGTGGTCACCTCTCTTTCGTTTTTCTTATCTATCTTGTGACCTCATTCTACTTTTTTCTTGCATGAGTATGGTCGCTTGCCGGGCGACTTTTCGCCAGCCTCAATGATTGCAACTTTCGTCCAGGCGCGATGCTCCTGCCAATTACAGCACGTTGATCTGGCACATCTGCATCGTCTTGAGGGCTGCTTCGTGTGATTCCGGAGTCACGCCGGCACAGCATGCAGGATCGACCGAGATCTTCACCTCAGGCATATTTGCCTTAAGAAGAAGCGCATTCGACACCACACAGATATCCGTGCAGAGTCCGATCAGCTCGATCTCTATGTCCTCAGCCGCGGCGATCTTGGAAATATCCTCAGCCAGCTTAACGCTGCCGAACGTCGGCTTCTCGTATATAGCCGCGCCCTGGAGCAGCTCATCGATGTCGGTTCTTACTTTCCAGCCGTCAGAGCTCTTGATGCAATGCTCGACAGGCAGATTCTTTCCCTCTTGTGTCTCCAGATAATCCGGAGCATGAGTGTCCATGGTAACAAATATGTCGCTCTTGTCGTACGAGCGGATCTTGTCCTTTACGTTCTCGACTATAGCCACCGCCTCAGGGGTGCCAAGCGAACCGTCGATAAAATCATTCTGCATGTCCACTACAACAAGTATCTTTCTCATGATCGCCTCCTACTGCTGTCAAAGCAGTTTTCCATCTTCGTCTTTATACACAAAGTCTGTAGTGCCGCCGCATTTGCTGCACTTATATGACTTATATCCAAATCCATCACCGAATCCGCCAAATCCCGCGCCAAGATCGGTCGCGCCGCAATGCGCGCAGATAAGCTCGGCGCTTCCGTCACGGTTGTCGACGCGTATGCGTTTTCCGTAGTTGGGAAGATCTCTAAGGCCTCTGTTCGCAGTGCCGCTGAAACTGAGGTCTACCCTCCTGGCATCGTCTTCGGTCATCACCCACTTGCCGTCTGCCATCGATCAGCCTCTCTTTTCCAGCCATCTTACGGCATACGAGCAAGTCGCTTCTACCTTTCCGCCGCGCTTTTCTATCTCGTCCACAGCAGCCTGCACCAGTTTCGACGCTATGCCCTGGCCCCTCAGGCTCTCATCAACGAATGTATGGTCGATCGTATAAACTCCGTCGTCGGTCTCAGGGAAAGTGATCTCAGCGATCATCGCGCCGGAATCGTCGGCCATATATATCCTGTTTCCTTCGGTTATGAAATCGTTCATAATGATTCCTCCGTTTGCACTTTGCTATCTTGTGATGATGCCGCTCACGACTTTGGTGCCATCCTTCTCGATAACATATGCCTCGTTCGCATCTGTGTCGTTCGCAAGTTCGCAGCGATACACCTCCAGCCTGTCGCCCTCATGCGTCTGATTCACGTACTGCACCTCGATCGCCTTGACCGGACGCTCGATCATATCATCGACTCCGATCTGGTTCACGAAGTAGCGCACATATGAGATGTTGTTGGTATGGTGGCAGTAGTCTATATCCGCCGAGCGCACTGTAATCTCGTCGATCTTGTCACCACGCGCAGGCTTTTCCTTCGAATACGCTATTTCAAACATCGGCTCCTCGGCCGGTGTCTTTTCGCCCACACCAACACTCTCGGATTTTCTGATCTTGCCGGTCTCGAGATCTAAAGCGCAGAGCTCGAGCCTCGATTTAAGAGCGATGCTGCCGTCTGCCTTCTGTATAACGGTGTCTATGTAGAGCCTGATCTTTGAGAACGAGCTTATGTAGCTGGTGACCGTGAATTCTTCCATCCAAGCCAGGCGCTGTGGCATCTCGATGCGGTTGCGTACAAAGACCCACATGCCACCGTATTCACGCATGCAAGTGACCCCGTCGATGTGCTGTATGCCCATCAGTTCGGTGGCCATATCCTCGACTATCCTGAAAGCTCCCTCGACCGAGAGCTTTACATCCGCTCCGCAGCTGCTTGCCGCAAGTCTGTCAGTTTTAACTAATTTCATTCTTTGCTTATCCTTTTTCTCTATTTTGTTTCTTGCCTGTCTGTCCTTTGGCGACTCACCGATCCATCAGCGCACCAGATCGGCTCCCATCTTGAACGCCTTCTCGCATTCCTTCGGGAACACTGTCTCGTGTCTCTTTTTCTTTGCCTCAGGATCGAACAACGTCCACTCCCAGTCGGTCTTGCTATAGTCCTTTAGCTGAAGAGTGTTGCCACTGACGAGCACTTCCGTCGGACCTACGAATCCGCTCAGCGTCTTCTTATAGCCATTCAGCATGATGCGGTACATCGGGTCGGGTGCGTTGCTGGTCATTATGAGGAGCACCGGGATAGGGCGCTCGTTGCAGCATGGCGTCTCTTTGTTGTAAGTGAGGTTCTGGAAGATCAGACGCTCATACAGAGCTCTGAAGGATGCTGTCATCTCAGAAAGATAGTTAGGCGATCCGATGATGAGTCCGTCGGCTTCACGTATGGCGTCAAGAACAGGAGTCAACCCGTCTTTGACGACGCAGTGGCCTTTGAACTTCTCCTTCTTGCAGCCGAAACACGAGATGCATCCGGTGTACTTTTCCAGACGGTAGAGGTCGAATCTCTCCACGACCGCCCCGGCAGACTCTGCTCCCTTTGACGCCTCGGAGATCAGTGTCTCTGTATTCCATCCCATCCTGGGGCCCGCGTTTACCGCTACGATTTTTTTTGCCATATTATCGTTTCTCTCTCTATGTAACTTGATTCTATTCGTCGTTTAGATCTTTAAGGATCGCCCCAATATCCCCGTCGATGCATATGCTCCTGCCCATGATCTCATCAGGACAATAGGCTTCGCCGTAATTCAGGCACGCATATACAGCATTTCCATTTTTATATGTCATCCGCCAGAACGGATACTTAATGATGCCCGGAGTGTTTGCTCCGACGCCAAGCTCAAGATAGAGGATGTGCATACCATCATGTTCTTTCAGGAAATCCGCATAAGCCGCGGAGGCCCTGTGCCAACCCTCATCTTCAACGAATGAGTCGTCTGCCCTCAGATTCATGGCGACATTGCTGCCACCATCAGGACACTTAGGGATCAGTTCGGTCGGGATCCTCATGCTGAGCTTCCCGTCTTTAGGCACCTGGAACACACCATCTTTGTCCTTTACAAAGCCCTGTGCCTCCATCGCTTTCATGACCCACTCTTCGTTATTGTAGGTCTTCCTGATCGCCGGATCTACGCTCTGGAACAGGCCGTAATCGCCCTGTGTGTAGAACAGTCTCTGCTTGTCGAATCCTGCCTTTTGGAACTGATGATCCACATTCGTGGTGATCACGAAATAGTCCTTATCCTTGACCAGTTCCAGCAAATCTTCATATACAGGCTTCGGCGCCTTCACGTAGCGATTGATATATATATTTCTCGCCCAATATGCCCATGAAATCTCAGGCGCTATCTGCATCACGAAGAAGCCACCTGTGTACATGTCGTGGAAGCGGTATCTCTCCTCGAAGTCAAAGAAGTACTTCTTGAAACGCTCCCCGCTGTACGTGAAGCCGGCGGATGTTGAGAGCCCTGCTCCCGCGCCGATCACTATGGCGTCTGCGCTTTCGATCTGGTCTTTGAGTATTTTTAGCTGTTTGCTATACGAGTCCTTCATATATGATCTTATCCTCATCTTTGAAAACGTTGAATATAACTCTATTTACTGCGCCCGGATGATTGCTCATCCAGCCCTTCACAGTCTCAACGGCTATCTCTGCCGCTCTGCGATTCGGGAAGCTGAAGACTCCGGTCGAGATGCAGCAGAACGCGACGCTTTTAAGGTCGTTCTCAGCGCACATGTCCAGCACGTTCCGGTAGCAATCAGCCAGATCCTTTTCGAGCGCCGACGTCAGTTTGTACTGAACGATCGGTCCTACGATGTGGATGATCTTCTTCGCCGGGAGGTTGTAAGCATCCGTAAGCATCGGCACCGCGGTCGGCTGTTCATAGCTACGGCCGAAACGAGCCCGCAGCTGACCCATCTGCCTGTTGCACTCAGCTCTGAGCTGCACTCCTGCGTAAGTGTGGATGCAGTTATCGATACAATTATGCATCGGCCTAAAACAACCGAGCATCTGAGAGTTCGCCGCGTTCACGATCGCATCGACCGCAAGCCTTGTGATATCTCCCTGCCATATGGAAAGACCGTCCCGTATCTCCGGGATATCCGAAAGCGTAACGACTCCTTTTTCTTTGCTGCGTTCTTTCAGATACTCATCCTGGATATGGATCACATCGGCGGACATTTCCCGCGGCATCCTTATATTCATGAGAGACCTGAGGATCATCCTTTTACCTTCGGCGTCCTTTGGCGTTTCCAGATCTTTGTACTCGCCGGAATCCGCTTTGAACTCTTCTAGCAGATAATCCAGACGCTCCTCTTGTGTTGTGTTCGTTGTCATTTTCCTAATCTCGTTTCAGATCGTAATACTTTGTGGAGCTGCCCTTTGCCAGTTCGACCGGATATTTCTTCTTCGTCTTTTCGAGCTTATCCAGCACGATCTCCTCGATGTCCACATCCAGCCTGTCCGCCAGCATGATGCAGTAACTGAGAACATCTGCCAATTCCTCGCAAAGGTGCTCCTTATCGAAATCGTTGTCCCACTGGAAGCATTCCAAGAGCTCCGCCGCCTCGATACTTATCGACTTGGCGAGATTCTCCGGTGTATGGAACTGATCCCAGTCGCGTTCCTCGTTGAACTGCCTGAACGCTTCTTTAAGCTTATCTAATTTGTCCATTATCTTGTCCTATCCTTTAGACCTTTGGGTGCTGATCCGACTTTTCACAGGATGCCCTTCAGCCTTTCAACTATTTCTATATCCGACGGGAGCCATTTAACGCTCTCGAGTTCGTCAGGGCCAAGCCATTTGGATGCTTCGTGCTCAAGCAATGTGAGTTTGCCGCTTACGACGCTGCACATATAGCACCCCATGGTCATATGGAATTTCGGGTAATCGTACTCAACTGTTATGAGGTGGTCTCCTACGTTTATCTCCGTGTCCAGTTCTTCTTTGATCTCGCGCTTGAGCGCCTGCTCTGGTGTCTCTCCCGGTTCGATCTTTCCGCCCGGGAATTCCCACCAGTCTTTGTAATCGCCATACCCGCGCTGAGTCGCGAACAGCTTGCCATCCTTTATTATTATTGCTGCTACTACTTGGATCTCTTTCACTTTTTATACCTTACGACCATTCTGGCCTCTCGTCTCTCATCTTTACCAGCCTGTGGCTTTCAGGCCTGCAACTGCCTTGCCCATCTCAAGTATCTTCTTGTCCAGTACCGCAAATACTATATCGATGTCGTAGTCTGCGTGTGCCCGCATCCAGTCGTTGCAGGATTTGATCGCAACATCCCACGCCTTGTCCTTTGGATACCCGAATATCCCCGCCGAGATAAGCGGAAAGCCAATCGATTTGCAGCCATTCTCTGCGGCTCGGTCCAGAGACTCCTGGTAGCAACTGTACAGAGCCTCTGGCTCGTTGTCCTTGCCACCGTGCCACACCGGGCCTACAGTATGCACGATAAATATTGCCTTCAGATCAAAGCCCGGCGTAATGACCGCGCCGCCCGTTGGGCAGCCGCCGATCTTACCGCACGCCTCGGCCAATTTCTTCCTTCCAGCCTGCGCGAAAATGGCCCCGCAAACGCCCGAGCCTTCCGCCAGCCTGCTGTTGGCAGCATTCACAATGCAGTCTGTGTCCAGATCTGTGATCCCAATTTGTCTAATGTCTAAAGTGCTCATGTGATACCTCGCTATTGTGTTAGTTTATTGAAGGAAGTTTGAAGTCGAAGAACACGTCATCCGGAACTTCATTATCCATCTCGACTCTGAATAGATGTGCTCCGTTATCTTTAGGTCCTGTAAGATAATGCATCTTCCCTTTTCCAAGATAAGTGAATGGCAGTGTTATGCCGTCTTCGTTTTCCACTTTTCGGACGAAAACCTGCATTTTCTCACAACGCTTCAGTTTGCTTAATTCTTCTTTCCCGATATTTGAAACTGTCTCCCACTGGAATGTCTTTTGATCTATGTATCCGTCATCATAATTAAGATTATCCTTGATTGCTTTCCCCTTAATAACGGTTACAAACGCATAGGTAACCCCATCTATTATCTTTGTTCCTTTCATGATATCTGCAGGATTCTTCAGTAAGAGCTGCTGAACCTGTTCTTTTTTATACTGGCCCCACAAACGGAACAGTTCAGTGGATTCTGCTCCTCCAAAATCTATTTCGTAACGTCCAAGTCCGTAAGCAATAAGGTCCCTCAAGTATTCTTCGAGTTCAACGCCAAGTTTTACATCAGAAAACATCATCTCATTGTCTTGTACTTCGAAGAACCCTGACTTCGCCATGTATTCAATTGCATGATCTATCGATTCTACAGAGCAGTTTGCAATGCTTATATTTAAATAATGATTTAATTCATCGCGATCTGCCTTACCTGCCCCTTCAAGCAGTTTACTTACAATCAGATATTCATATGGTCTTACCACAGGAAGCATGTCCGAAAGGTAATTTACCAAATCTTCCTGTCTCTCATCGAATGCCGGAATATTCTCCTCATCTATAGCCTTGAGGAATCCATAGTAGGAATAATTCTTAGTGCCAATTTTGGACTGCATGAACTTGATAAGATCCGGAGCATAGTCATTATTTAGATAGTCTACATGATCGGGATATCTCGAAGCGCTTATGTACTTTTTGAAGTTTTCATAATCTTGTGTCAGATATTTCTTTTTATTGAAGTTTACCTTATCAATAAATTCCAACACTTCCTTCTTACTTAATTCATCGATATGTATCTCAACACCATAGTCGGCAAGTCCTACCTCTCTGAAGTCATCTTTGACCAATGCAGCGACCAACTGTTTTTCTACGACAAAGTTCTCGGAAAGGCTTCCTAGTGCGAAAGCAATCTGAACGCTTCTCGTATAGTCATTGCCGATAAAGTCCAATACAGTTACGTATTTCTTTCCTTCGTAGTTACGAAGTCCACGACCTAACTGCTGAATGAATATCGTTTGTGACTCTGTAGGCCTCAAGAAAAGGACCATATTAACGCCCGGTATATCTACGCCTTCATTAAGTATGTCTACTGTAAACAGGATCTCGAGCTCAGCATCATCATCTTGGAGGTCTTTGTATGTTCTGACTCGCTCTCCTACTGAATTCTTACCAGTCAGGAACTGCGTATTATAGTAATCTCCCATTGCATCTGCCATTCTTCTAGCATGAGCAATGTCTCTGCAGAATGCAAGTGCCTTGAGTTTCTTTCCAGGTTCCCTGTATTTTTCAATCATGTCTCTAATGAATTCACAGTGTTTTTCATCGGAGAACTGCTCTATGAATTTGTGCCCTTTGGTTACCTTATCTCCATACTCAATCAGTTCATCTCTTATTCCATAGTATTTGAACGGAACGACGAGCCTGTTTATGATCGCATCACGAAGCCTGAGCTCGTACGGAACGTTCTGATCAAACAATCCAAAGACATCGCCCTCATCCATTCTCTCAGGGGTAGCTGTAATCCCAAGTAAGAATTCCGGCTCAAAGTGATTGATAATGTCTTGATAGGTTTTTGCAGTAGCATGGTGGCACTCATCAATGATGATGTAATCGAACTCATGCGCGTCCATCATCTGGATATTGCCCGCCATAGAAATGTTTGTAGAAAAAACAAAGTCAGCATCCTGCTCTTTATATTCCCCTGTATACAGGCCATACGATCGGTCGCTGCCGAACACCTTGCTGAAAGTCTCATATGCTTTCAATAATATGGATCCCTCGTGAGCAATATAGAGGAGTCTTTTAGGGTTAAAATTGAGTGCATCAAACGCCGCAAGATAGGTTTTTCCCGATCCTGCTGCAGCAACTACAAGGGCTTTTGTTGCTCCGGTCGCACGAATTCTGTTCAGTTCCTTTAGTGCCTTGCGCTGCATATAGTTTGGCTTGATCTCAGAATTTGCAACATCGTAATCCATATCCCACCTCTCGATGGAATAGTAGAGTCTTGTCCTGTATTCTTTTATAAGATCGCTCGTTAATGGAAGTGTCTTCTCCCACAGAGCATTGAATTCTTCCGCTGCAGCTGCATACGCTTCTGAATTATTTGCGTCTATAATAGAAACATCCCACTCAATATTCTTTAACAGTGCGTATACAGTGATATTTGATGATCCAACAAGTAGTTCTTTATGATCGTCATATTCAAAAAGGTAGCCTTTAGAATGGAAGCCAACCGTATTGCCCCAATTATCATAAAAACATTCCCTATCTAAATGGCATTTGAATAGGCCAGGGTATCTGGTTTGTAAATCGTTAAAGTATGATAGTGAATCTACATCAGTAAAATTCTGATACGTAGATGTTATTAGTCGCCCCGAAACACCGCGGGATAGCGCGGCTTCAATATTTGGCGCCAATAGTCTGAGCCCCGGCTTCTTAATAAAGCTGACCGAAAAGGCGAAAGAGCGACATGTATCTATGCTCTTCTTAAGCTTGTCTATGAACTTTTCTTCAGTGTAATTAGTATAAAAAGCAGTATTCATTATCAATTATTATTGGAATTTTATTCAGGTAGTCCCGCCCTTCGCATTATCTGTCATTAATAATACTACATCAAAACATTTTTCGCCCTTTTTCCTGCATTTTTTCCACGATATCCTACAATAATCTCCCGAATGGCAGCGTTGGCTGTATCCCAGTGTTTTCAAGGGGTTGACGGATTATCCTGAATGATTACAATTAAGATAAGTCAGGAAAGCAGTGACTCGCGGCTGGCTCGACCAAAAACGATGTTGTCACATCTCTTTTACGCCAAGGAGGTGAGGCCAATGACTAAATTGTTGAAGGGAGGGACCAGAGATGGTGAGAGTTACCGTAACGCTCAGTCGGCAGACTGTGCGGGTAACAATCAGTATTAAAAAAGCCGCCAGTTCACGTAACTAGGCGGCGACCCAAAACGGTCGAGTTAGTCGTTGACGAACGACGCTCTTCCTGACCCAAGTATATTCATATCGGGCCAGGTTAGCAAGCATTTTTCAGATGAGGATGCCCTCCAGATGATCGCATTCGTGCTGGATTATCTGGGCGATGTATCCGCTGAAATTCTGGGTGTGTTCCTCGAACTTCTTGTCCTGGTATTTGACAGTGATCCTTTTGTATCTCGTAGTCTTTCGCGTGCCAGGAAGCGACAGGCAGCCTTCTTCTGTTTCGTATGGCTCGGCCTTGGCTGTGATCTTCGGATTGATCATGACTATGTCCGCAAGGCCTGTCGCAACGATGATGATATTCTTTCGATAGCCGATCATGTTCGCTGCCATACCGACGCAGCGCTCACGGTTAGCTTTGAGCGTGTCCTCGAGATCCTTCGCGATTGGAAGATCGAACTTTGTCGCCTCTTCGGACTTCTGATTCAAAAAGAACGCGTCTCTAACGATTGGTTTTAACATTTATCAGTTTCTCCTTCTCCGCTCTGGTGAGTTGCTTGATCGCGTACTCGCGGCGCTCGGCTTCGGCTTTATCATCAAATTCTTCAGTGTATATTATCTCGACTGGTCTTCTCGATCTGGTGTACTTTGCACCTTTGCCTGAGTTATGAACCTTCGCCCTCCGCTCAGGATCAGTAGAATACCCGGTGTAGAAGGTGCCATCCGCACATTTAAGGATATATACGTAGTGTTTCTTCTCCATAGGGACAGTATAGCACGGGTCTAAAAAGTAATTCCAAAACATTTACCGGTTTTAGTTTCAGTTAAGGAACAAGAGGTATCTTATAGTTGTCAGCCGTGAGATGCATCCAATCACACTCCGTGTTCTTGGGCATCTCTGGCATCGGACCTTCCATCGATTTCTTTCAGAAATCGGGATAGGTCTCGAAAGAGCAAGTGACAAACTTTTCTTCATAACAAACCCCTTTATATACCTTACTTAATACTAACGGCAAAACCGGCCACGAAGGATCATCCTCCATGGCCGGCTTTGTTTTGCAAGTATTGAGGTGACCGAAACAACAAAACTTTTGCTGCACGATCACCTCCCTAAGGTTTCTTATCTTTAATCGCCTAAGCTAGCTCTTCCCAGAAGAGTTCATCTAGCGTTTTATCCAGTGCTTTGCAAATCGCAATGCACAGATTGATCGTTGGGTTATAGTCACCCTTTTCGATCGCGTTTATCGTCTGCCTTGAAACACCGATCTCCTTGGCGAGCTGTTCCTGCGACAGGTCTTTAGCTACCCTCGCAGCTTTCATCCTCAAGTTCTTCATGATCGACCTCGCCCTCTTCTACATCTCGCCTTCATCCGCTTCAGCTTCTGCAACACCGTCTCTGTGCTTTTTTATCAGCAGGAACACTCCGATCGCAAGTATCAGTATGCCCGCCTCGAAATTGATGAAGCCGTTCTGAAGAACGCCATCAACGACCATATTCCCTCTCACCATATCTGTGATCCCGGAGATGAGATTGATCGCGCCGACAGCTATAATGAGTCTTGTGTAAAACGCAACATTGTTGTTCATTCCCCAATAAGCGTCATGCATAATGCAATACCATGCCAATACCAGACCGGATACAACAATACCAGTGAAATATATAATGGTATTCGATACAGGCACCTTCACCCCTGCTATATCGAGAGCTATCATGATCACGAGCCATGACGCCAATACATAGAAGGCATACATGAAACCGACTCCCCTCGTCGCTTTCTGCCTCTCGTCATATTCTGTCTTGCTTCTGCCGTCTGTATTGAATCTACGCATAAGTGCCCATACCAGAAGCACCGCAACTGCGATCCCGCATATGAAACCCAAAAGTCCTGTAATGTTCACCTCTTTGCGCCTTCCTTTCTCAGTGCTCTTCTACCTAATGAATTATCCTTTTTCTTTTCGCCTTTTGCTCTTTTGTTCTTTTGCTCTTCGCCTTTGCTTTATGCTCCTGGCCTTTGCCCTTTGCTCTATGCCCTTTGTCTTTGCTTTATGTTCCTTGCCCTTTTTCCTCTTTCTTCTTTCCCTTTTCACCTCTTGCTCTGTCGATCGCATAGTACCATATATATAACATTATGTCAAATATATTTTACATAATGTTTTTCTATTAGTTTCATAATACTTTTTTAGCATCGATCTGATGCTTCAAAAAATTTCGATTAGTCCTTATCTGGCAAAATCATGCCTGAGGGACTACAAAATGTGCACCAAACGCATCGTTTTGGGATTAGAAGGACTAATCATGCAACCTTGCCCCCGATCATCCCCCGATCGTGTTGCCACTTCTTGCCTGAACGATGAAGACCGAAGTATGAAAACTGACGTAAGTCGCCAGATTTTTTGCAAGAAAAAACGGGGACGTGAATATCTATGCAGATTACGTCTCCGTATATGGTTTTTTTACATCAAGCAAGTCACTCGATCATATCTGATTAGTCCTTATTTAGCAAAATCACAATTCAAGGACTACGAAATGTGCATCAAATGCTTCGTTTTGAGGGTAGAAGGACTAACCTCGCTCCCTGAACACGCTGAAGATTCTTTCGTGAACGATGAAAACGGACGTAAGTAGCCGGATCTCGCTCATACGATGACTATCTATATCAATAGCCGAAGATCTCTTCAGCATGTTTCATGTTGTCGCGTATCTTAACATCGAACGGGCATCTTGTCTCGCACATGCCGCACTGAATGCAGTCGCTCGCGTGTTTATCGAGGACTTGATAGTGCATCCTCTCGGTGTCCGGTACGCGGAACTCTTTGGTCCCTTCTTTGATACCATTCGATTCGTTGTGAGCGACTACGAGGTTGAGCAGTTTGGTGACAAATGCGATGTCTATCTCGGATCGGCATGGATGGCAGTGGTTGCAGTACATGCAGTGACCTGTCCAGCTGACTTTAGGGAAATTCGCGAAGGCCTCGGCGTAGTCGCGCTCGCTCTCAGATGCGTCACAATAAGCTATGCTCTCCGCAAACTGCTCTTCATTCCTTGCTCCTGAGCAGACTGTTGCTACTGCCGGTCTTGAGAGGCAATAGCTGATGCACTGAGTCGGCGTAAGTGCTGCTCCGGCAGGTGACATCTCAGCCGAAAGAAGATCTCCACCAGCGAATGCTTTCATGACCGTGATGCCGATGCCCATGCTCTCACAGAGTTCGTACAGTCTTTGGCGCTCAGGGTCCATGTTGACGAATCCACCTTCGTAGACTTCATCTGCCCAGAGATCGTCGACGACTTCGGTACCCGGCAGCATATCGTAGACCGGGTTGATGCTGAACATCAATACTTCAATGTCGCCCTCTTCTATTGCTTTGATAGCTACTTTCGGGTTGTGGGACGAAAGCCCGATGTGATGGATCTTTCCCTCGGCTTTAAGCTGCTTGGCGTATTCGACTATTCCGTTGTCTTTGATCGTCTGCCAGTCGCTGTCCGCGTCGCAGTAATGGATCATGCCAACGTCGATGTAATCTGTGCCGAGTCTTTCAAGTGAATCCTCGAAGGCAGCTTTTACATCGTCAAGATTACGGCTTCTCTCGTACTGGCCGTTCTTCCATACTGATGAAATATGCGATTGTATTATGAATTTCTCTCTTCTGCCCTTCAGCGCTTCGCCAAGTGCCGATCTCGCTGCGGGATCAGGCTGATACAGGTCGAAATAATTGACCCCCGCCGCCTCGGCCATATCGAGGAACTTCTTCGCGTTGCTGTTATCTTCGGCGAACGCCTCGCAGCCCATTGCGATCACGCTCACTTCGAGTCCTGTGTTTCCGAGTTTTCTGTATTCCATGTTTGGTTCCCTTCATTATTACCGGTGAATCGGGATGATTTTTTTCGATATATCGACCCCGCATTGAGTTTAAACGCTGAGGTCCTGACATTCAACTATTGATATGTCGCCGTTTAATTGTATACCTCAATAATTTCGCGTCAACCTCTGGTAGTTTTATGATATACTTACTCTGCTCGTACGAGCCGATTCTCAAAAAGGGGGAATGACTAATTATCGAGTCAGGAGGACACATCAATAATGGCAAAACTCACAGCAAAGGGACTGGAAAGGCGGAGTGAGATACTTGCGGCTGCAGATGATTATTTCAGAGAATTTGGATATGAAGGCACATCGCTTCGAATGATCGCACAACAGGTGAATATCAGTTGCGGGCATCTCGAACACTACTTCGGAGAAAAGAAAGATATTATCTATGAACTGAGTGATACGATGATCAGCAACATCTGGGAATCGAGCATAGACATATGCCGCGATTGGAAAGATGATCCTTTCATAGCATACGCGTTTGCAGTTCATTGGCTGTTTCAGATATGCTCACATCTTCCGGATATTCGGCTCATCATGTTTGAGTATTTGAAAAACATCGATAATCATCTCGTTTTTTCAAATCGCTTTGCGGATCGCTATATCGGTATTCTTGATACTGATGAAGCCGACCCGGATCAGATACGCACTGCTGTCAACATGGCTTTCGCGGCTCAGATCAGCTGCCTCAATCAATATGACGACAGGAGTTTTACAGACGCAGTTGCGCGCAGGACTTCCGAAGAACATATACGCATAATGTGTCTCCTTCAGCATAAGGAGATCGAAGAGGCCGAACGGATCAGCAAGCTGGTCTGGGACACGATCAATGAATACACAATTGAGAGACTGATCAGGCCTTTCACAAAGACATACAGATGGTATGTGATCGAAAACCATCCATTCAAATACTGACAAGGCCGCTACACAAAGCGACCATAACTGTCAAACTCAATATCCTCAAGCTCAGTGTAAGGGCCCATATATGACTGCATGGCTGCGATCACGACGTCGACCAGATACCATATCCCGAAGCCGCCGAATGTAAGCAGTTTTAAAATGCCAAGGCCTACCTGCCCACGGTAGAATCTGTCCACGCCATAGATGCCAAGTATAAATGAGAACACCCATGTGAAGATGTGCTTGTTTATCCTTCTGACTGCTACACCTCCGCGGTTTCGAGCCTGCTGATAGCCCTGGTTATATCCATGGTCGTAGCCCTGATCGTAACCCCTGTCGTAGCCCGGGTCGTAATTCGGGTCGTCATAATCCTCGACGACAGTTTCTGTGGTTATGGTTTCTTCGTAGTCTTGGCCTTTCGCCGGGATAGTCTCTACTTCCCATTCCATATCGACGTTGATGTCCGGTGTTTCTGATGCCTCTTCTTGTCTTTCAAATGCATCTCCTGCCGGTGCTTCGGCTACAGCCATGCTGCCACCGAATGCCTCTTCAGATAATCTGTTCTCTTCTACTGCCATATTGTCCCCTTATTATCTTTGATATCTATACCTTATTGAACTCTTCGCTTACTGTAGGCCGACCATAGATCCAATGATTTTAACGATCAATGCAAGGATCCATGCAATACCGCACTGCCAGAGCACCACATATACGGCCCATCTGCTTCCGAGTTCCCTGCGTATCGATGCCACCGCTGCCACGCATGGCGTATAAAGCAAGCTGAATACAAGCATCGAGGCTGCTGAAAGCGTTCCGATGGCCGTCACACCGCCTGCGAAAAGCGTCTCCATTACCGCTACCACACTTTCCTTGGCCATGAAGCCACTGATAAGCGATGTGATTATGCGCCAGTCGCCGAGGCCTATAGGTTTCATGACCGGAACGAGTACTCCCGCTACAGCCGCCATTATGCTGTCATGCGAATCGGATACCGGGTTCATTCCAAAATCAAAGCTGCCAAGGAACCACACTACGATCGTCGCGATCAGTATGATCGAGAACGCGCGCGACAGGAAATCCTTAGCCTTCTCCCAGAGAAGCTGCCCGACGTTCTTTGCGCTTGGTAAGCGGTAATTCGGAAGTTCCATAACAAACGGCACTGCTTCTCCTCTGAACAATGTGTTCTTGAACAGGACCGCCATTAAGATCCCCATTATGATGCCAAGCAGGTAGAGCCCCGTTATTATAAGCCAGCCTTGCTTAGGGAAGAACGCGTTTACAAAGAACCCGTATATCGGGAGCTTGGCTGTACATGACATAAACGGCGTGAGCAGGATAGTCATGCGCCTGTCGCGTTCACTTGGAAGGGTTCGCGTAGACATGACTGCCGGCACAGTGCAGCCGAATCCGATGAGCATAGGAACTATGCTCCGGCCCGAAAGCCCGATGCGGCGAAGGAGCTTGTCCATCACGAAAGCTACCCTTGCTATGTAGCCGCTGTCCTCGAGAAGCGACAGGAAAAAGAATAGCAACACTATTATCGGCAGGAAGCTGACTACAGATCCGACACCTTCGAATATGCCCTTAAGTATCAGGCTCTGCACCGTAGGATTGACAGAAGCTGATTCCATTACCCGCTGCGTTTCTCCCGCCAGGGCATCTATTCCCGCGGCAAGAAGATCTTGCAGGAAAGGCCCTATCAGGAAGAATGTCAGATAGAACACCAGCGCCATTATGCCGATGAATACCGGGATCGCTGTGTATCTGCCGGTCAGCACATTGTCGATCTTTTGGCTTCGTACATGCTCCTTGCTTTCGTGCGGCTTTATTACGCACTCGTCGCACACCTTGCCGATATACTCAAAGCGCATGTCCGCCATTGCGGCGCCTCTGTCGAGCCCTCTCTCCTTTTCCATCTGAAGAGCGATATGCTCCATCATCTCTTTTTCGTTCTGGTCGAGCGAGAGCTGTTCTGCTATGGCTTTGTCTCCTTCGAGGAGTTTTGACGCCGCGAAGCGGAGCGGTATGCCCGCGGCCAGTGCATGGTCTTCAATAAGGTGGATCACGGCGTGGATGGCCCTGTGGACCGCTCCGCCATGATCTTCCGCGCCACAAAAGTCCTGTCTCACAGGCTTCTCCTGGTATTTCGCTATGTGTATAGCGTGGCGCGCAAGCTCATCAACGCCCTCGTTCTTCGCGGCGGAAATAGGAACTACCGGCACTCCCAGCATTTCCTCCATCGCGTTGACATCTACCGTGCCTCCGTTCCCATGAAGCTCATCCATCATGTTGAGAGCTACCACCATCGGAGTTCCCATCTCGAGCAGCTGCATCGTGAGATAAAGGTTGCGCTCGATGTTTGTAGCGTCGACTATATTGATGATCGCTTTCGGCTTATCGAAAAGCACATAATTACGCGAGAGTATCTCCTCGCTGGAATACGGAGACATCGAATAAATACCCGGAAGGTCGACCAATTGAGTATTAGGATATCCTTTGATGACTCCCTCTTTTCTGTCGACTGTCACGCCCGGAAAATTACCTACGTGCTGGTTGGACCCGGTGAGCTGATTGAACAGAGTAGTTTTGCCGCTGTTCTGATTGCCCACAAGCGCAAAGCTCAGCACTGTGTCATCAGGGAGCGGATTACCCGTACCCTTTGGATGGAAGCGGCCCTCTTCACCGAGGCCGGGGTGCTCATGCTCTTTGCGGGTGACTGCTTCTGCTTTTTCCCCCGCGTCAGAACCGGCCTCCGCTTCTTCCCGCTCGATCTTTTCGATCTCTATCTTCTCAGCGTCTGCGAGCCTAAGCGTAAGCTCATATCCATGTATACGAAGCTCGATGGGATCCCCCATCGGAGCGTACTTTATCATCGTTACTTCCGCCCCCGGAATAACGCCCATGTCAAGGAAGTGCTGCCTAAGGGCACCTTCTCCTCCCACAGTCAATATCCTGGCGGATTCGTCTGGTTTCAACGAGTTTAATTTCATTATGATTTACTTTCTTCCCTCTTATTAGATGCACATATTTCACGCTCGCATTTTGCGCCCATCTTTACGCGCATCGTTTAACGGCATAAGTATACCGCATATTCTTCACTTTCGGGCAACCAATACGATACTTTTTCGACTATAACATCTACTAACGTCAAAACGGCACCCGTAAAGAGTGCCGCTTTAACTGAGTCTTTTCTCATAAGACCTTTGGAGATAGATATATATAATATTTTTTATTGTTGCGCGAGTATCTTCTCTACCAGATCTCTCTTCTCATACAGGACGCATCCTCCGGTATGCTCGCCGGCAAGAATGTTGCCATCTCTGAGAGCGGTGAACAGATTGGATCTGAGTGCCTCCTTGAGAGAGGTATCCTTCACGCTGATATCTGAGTATGGTGAGAACGGGCAAGGCTCTGCTCCTCCATGCGAATTGATGTGGAAGAACCCTCTGCCTGCTGCAAGGCATCCGCCCGAACTCTTCTCGTCGCCCGGGAATGATACATATACCATGTCCTGCTTCGATGCTCTGAGTTCTGCGACTCTGTCCATCATGTACTCACGGTCTTTTTCGTCAGGAGCGAGTTCTGAGGCTTCTTCAGTGACCGGAACGAATTCTATGTAGAATACAGCTTTGCAGCCTTTGCTTCTTACCGATTCAAGGAACTCGTCTGAGAACACTTCCTCGAGATTCTCCTTTGTGACTGTGACCGAAACTCCGTAGATAAGTCCTCTGCTGTGGAGTTCGTCCATCACTGAGCTGACTTTTTCATAGACACCTTCTCCGCGCCTGGAATCTGTCTCTTCCTGGCCGCCTTCGAGGCTTATGACCGGGATCAGGTTGCGGCAGTTGTCCAGAAGTTCCATATACTTACCGCCCATGTAAGTTCCGTTTGTAAAGATCGGGAACAGCATGTTCTGCATCTTGCCTGCCTGCTCTATAACATCCCATCTCAGCATAGGCTCTCCGCCTGCGAGCAGGATAAAGCTTATACCGAGTTCTTCGGCCTCCTTGAATATCTTGAACCACTCCTCATCGGTAAGCTGCTGCGATGGTTCGCAGTCTACTGTCGCGTTGTTTGCACGCGAGTAGCATCCCGCGCAGTGCAGGTTGCAGCTCGAAGTAATGCTGGCTATAAGATATGAAGGCACATGAAGCCCTGCCTTTTCCTCTGCTTCTCTCTTTGCGGAAGCTTTCTTGCTCGCGATTGCGAACTTAGCCAGGAACTTGCTTTCTTTCGGATCCTTGAGCGTTGCGCGAAGGGCATCCTTCACTACCTGCTCGACTCCTTCTGTAAGGTATTTCTGAATATCGAACTTTTCGTCCATTTTGTTTTCCTCTATCGTCTTCAACCAGGAGCAAAGCTCCAACAAGCTCGGATCTATTTTGTGACCGCGGGCTCGGTATCAATTGTTCAACTGCGTATCCTTAAAGGGCAGCCGCAACTGCTTTCTTCACTTCGCCCATGTCGTCTGTAGGCTCAAAGCGGGCAATTACTTTGCCTTCGCGGTCTACGAGGAACTTAGTGAAATTCCAGCCGATATATGTCTTGTTGCCATACTTCTTATTATTGGCAGCTGCAAACTTATTAAGAGCTGCATTCTTGAGGCCTTTACCGAATCCGTTGAAAGGCTTCTCTGTTGCAAGCCATGCGAAGAGTGGATGCGCTGTCTCTCCATTGACATCTATCTTGGAGAACTGTGGGAACTCTGTTCCGAATTTAACGGTACAGAACTCATGGATCTCGTCATCACTTCCAGGCGCCTGATCAGCAAACTGGTTGCAAGGGAAATCCAGGATCTCAAATCCCTGATCTCTATATTCCTTATACATAGCCTCGAGTGGCTCATAGTGCGGTGTGAATCCGCAACCTGTTGCGGTATTTACGATCAGCAGCACTTTGCCGCTGTACTCCGAGAGGCTTACGTCATTTCCCATACGGTCTTTTGCTGTGAAATCATATACTGTGCTCATTTTGTGTCTCCTTCCTTGGATTTGTATTTATATCTTTTGAATAATTATTTATTACTTTTAGCATGGCCGAAGCTCTGTGCTTGCTCGTTGCAGTTTCTACTCGCTGCAGCACTTCTTGTAGCCGCGGCTTTCGAGCAATTCATACAGCAGTTCGTAGAGCTGCGCAGCCTTGCCCTCCGGCATATCGAAGCAACTTGCGACCAGATAAGGGATCTCTTTTGCCTTTTCCCTCAGCGCCTTGCCTTCCTTTGTAAGTGAGATCTCGACCACGCGGTCATCTTCACGGCAGCGGCTGCGCTCGATATATCCGAGCTTCTCCAGCTTCTTGAGCAGTGGGGAAAGAGTCCCGTTATCCAGCATCAGCCTTTCGCCGATCTCTGAAACGGACACTCCGTCCTTTTCCCACAGCACCAGCATCACTATGTACTGCGTGTAAGTGAGGCCCAGCGGTTTCAGATACGGTGTATAGAGTCCGGTCACTGTTCTTGCCGCTGCGTAGAGCGGGAAGCAAAGCTGATTTGAAAGCTTCATCGCTTCTTCCTGAAACGCGATATTATCCATATGATGATTTATCTGCTTGTCCATGCTCTTATCTTTACTCATTGTGTTTACTAGTCCTTGGGTCTTTGTCATTCGACTTAAGATTCCCCTACGCCTTTTTATGCGAATCAAATTTATATTTGATGCAAATGTATTTTATACAACATATCTCGCGCTGTCAAGCCTCTAATCTATTTTTCGCAGCGAGCGCATCAGCCGCGCTTGTAGAGTTATATGGTTTCAGCTGCTGTAGCGCGGTTTCCATATAAAAAAGGTGTTCGGCACAGTTTGCCGAACACCCATATTCTCTTTCGATGCCTCCTGTCAGGATCGATTCGCGTTTATTCTAGTTGGAAGGATTAGCATCCTTGTTATTCCTTTTTCTTCCCACTTTGCGCCCTGGCTTGGAGTATTTCCATGAGAAGTAGGCGCCAAGCGAGCCGAACATTATGTTAATAACTCCCACCATAAGGGATCCCGCTCTGCTATGCGTTATGTATCCTACGACATAGAAAATGCCTATGACCAGTACTACAATGGACAGCGGAAAAAGGATCTTGAAGTATCTCATAAATGCTTCCATATCCGCCTGTCTCTTTTTCTCTTCTTCGGTCATGCCCGCTGTCTCCTCGGCAGCTTTATTGGCTTCGGCCGCAACCGGGAATTTCACCGTCGCCTGATATTCTTTCCCCTCCTTGAGTCCTTTCATCAGGTCGTTATACGCTTTGTTGACTTCTGCGTCGTTGAAATTCGGATCTTCTTCCTTCCAGAACTTCTTATCTTTGTAACGGTCAATGATCTTCTCGTATTCATCGATATCGTGACCGTTTATTCCAAACGACACCACACAATCGTTGTTCTTGCCGATCAGAGCGGAGACCTCAGCGGCATCATCGTCCTTGATGCTTCCTATTTCTTTATCATCAACGATCACAGCAAGAGCCTTCGCACCTTCGGCATCGTATTCTTCGAATTTCACAGCGTGGTCACTCGAGTAGCTCCCGGATTCAAGGGCATCCTCAAAAAATGCTTTCAGAGCCTCCTGTATCTGCGAGCCGTCTCTTGCGGCGCCTGTTACTCCTGTCACATCAAATTCAAACTTATTCATCGTCTGCCTCCATAGTTGTAAAGTAACTTGTGCAGATTTCCCCCACTTAAGAATTGATTATAACAAACAATGCTTATACTTAACAGAGTCCGTCTCTTACGACATTATTCTCCCGTTTCGGCGTTCTCTGCAGCCTCTGTGTTTGCTGTATCCTCTGCAGCCTCTACCTTCGCTGCCGCAGCAGCTGCCGCTGCCTCTATCGCTTCTTCGATTTCGTCGTCACGCTCATCGACCGAATCATCTATCGTATCAGGAAGAGCGTACTCGGGATCTCCTTCCGGATGATCCAGTGTCGACGGGTCGATCGGTTCCGGTCTAGGTCTGGTTGTCTTATAAAGGACGGTGTATTTCCCTTTGTGGATATTTCCGTCCTTGTCGATTATAAGATCGTCCATCCACTCGGTCTTTAGGACGCCATGTTTGTAGTCAAACTTCACGATGTGGTCGGTGTGGACGGAATCCTCATCGACGTCATATCCGTATCTTTCCGCATAATCTCTGTCGTAATGGCTGTACGCCCAGTAAGTCAGGGTGACCTCGTCACCTTCTATAACAAGATCCATATATGCGCTCTCTAGAGCATACCTGCCCTGCACGGCGGCCTTCATCTCTTCTGCCGAACTATATGTCGATCTGCCGATCCGTGTTGAAAAGTAGTCGACAGTCATGATAGCCGCGATCAGCACCAACGCACCCACAACGATAGTAATGATCCGTTGGTTTCTCTTACGCAGCTTCCATTCCATAGCCCATGCTTCCGCGTGCCTTCTGCTTTCGTCCATTGATTGTTCTCCTTTTTATTTTTTTCGGCGATTACATTTGCCGGTCGAATCATTGGTCTGATCTTTTGGCCGCTAATCAATCTATCTGTCTTCCGGCAAACCCTGATCGCTGCCTTCGCCTGCATACGCCACATTTTTGCCGGCCAAAGCTCTGTCGTGTTCTTCCACAGCTTGTTCCAGCCGTTCGCTGAGCCCGGTAAGCGCGTCAAACGGTGCAAACTGCTTGGCCCTTTGCGAAAGCGGCATCTTCGGCCTTTGTGACCTCGGTCTCTCTTTCATTTGCCTTCCCCTATTCAATGTCATTACTCTTTGTGCCCGCCTACCTGATGATTTCTCTCTCTGGTGGTCGCTGCTTCTTCCAGATCCATGCCTCTGAACATCGCGTCCTTGCCGTATTTATTTCTGATGGAATTCACCGCTTCCTGAAGCGCCGCATCCCTTTTGATTTTCGCCTGCGTCTCCCTGACCGGATCGGCCATGGCTTCGAGCCGCATCTGACCTTTCGTCCGCCCTTCCTCTTCATCCTCCGCGTCCGTAAGATCGAAGATAGTCATCTGCTTGTCTTCGTCGTCGCTTTTGATATCGTTGAAGTTCACAAAGACGCGCCTGACAGGGTATTCATGATCCGTGATCCTGTCATAAAGATCAGCTACCGCGGGGATCACGATAGAGGCAACGTTGGTCATCATACCGAACGAGACCGAGCCGTGACTCATCGGAACTTTCAACGCGTTGCTGTAGCCGACCGCGATCGACACGTTTGCCGTCACCTTGCCGAGCCCGCTCATCTCGTGGCAGAGAAGTTCGGTCATCTCCTTAACTATAAGTCTGCCTTCTTCATTTGTATAGTCTCTCATCAGCACCTGGCCGCGGGAGAGCGAGTGGCTTTTGTTTTTATAGCCTTTGATGTCACTCATCCTCGTCGGCTCTATGCCGTAAGCGTGGTCAATGAGCAGTTCCGCATCTATTCCGAACATCTTATAGAGTACATCCTCATCGTTTGCCGCAAGCTCAGCTATCCCTCGCATATTGGTGATGCCGATCTTCGCCAGACTCGCTGCGGTGCCTCGCCCTATCCGCCAGAAATCCGTGATCGGTTCATGATCCCACAGCAATTCCTGATAGGCCTCTTCATCGAGTACTCCGATGAAATCCTCCGCGTGCTTGGCGATTATATCCATCGCTATCTTTGTCAGATACATATTGGGCCCTACGCCCGCTGTGGCTCTCACGCCTATCCTCTCGTAGACCTCGCTCATCAGGAACTCGGCCATCTGCTTCGGATCGAGCCCATATCTTTTGAGGTAAGCTGTGACGTCGATGAACACTTCATCGATGGAATAGACATGCATATCTTCGGGCGCGATATAGTCGAGGTAGACCTTATAGATCTCGGCCGCGTACTCCATATAGAGATGCATGCGCGGAGTCGCCATTATATATTCGAAGCTTTTGGGTATCTCGAAAACTCTCGCCCTTCCGCTGACTCCCTTCGCTTTAAGAGATGGCGATACGGCAAGACAAATAGTCCTGTCAGACCGGGATGGATCCGCTACCACCAGATCTGTGGTCATTGGGTCTAACCCACGCTCGACACATTCAACCGAGGCATAGAAGGACTTTAAATCTATGCACACGTACGCGTGATCCCAGGATTCGTAATTGAATTGTCCGGCTGTATTCAGTTTGCTTTGCTTAGCCGTGTTGCCTGCGGTATTCAAGCGGAGTCACTCCCTTTTTCTCTGTGAACCTCTTCGTGAAATAACTCTGAGAGCAGAATGCCAGTCTGTTACTTATATCTGCTACAGAAAGATCGGTCTCCCTTAGCATTCTTTCCGCCTCGATCATGCGCTCCTGCAAAATGAAGTCACTTATGTTGATCCCGAGCTCTTCCTTGAATATAGCGGAAGCATATGTCCTGCTTACGTTGACGTGCTCGGCAATGGCGGCAAGCTCTATCTTCTCGCTCAAGTGCTCTTTTATATATGTCATCATCCTGACAAGGCGAGGCGAGTACTTCTTTTCCTTCAATACATAGCTGACTCTGACCGCGTATTCGCGGGCGAGGTCGTGGACGATATCGTAATACGCGTCAAGCGAGTTGGTTCCGTCCGTGCCTGTTTCATTTGCATCCGCGGTGTCCAATTCGCCTATCACCCCGTCCCGGATATCGTAGGCGACCATGTCAAGAAGCCCCGCTTGTATAGCTATCAGGCACATCTCCCCGGCAGCAGAGATCATGCCGTATCGCATCTTGTCAGCAGCTTCCTCTTCTGAGCTGCACTTGGATAACAGCGCGGAAGTGTAACCTCGGTTCTTTTCCGCAAGCTTATCTATCAGCTCGGCATTGCCCGCTGCTATCGCCTCAAAGTATGGCTTCTTTCTGGCATATGGAAGATAGACCTGATTCCGCCTGGTGAGGCTCAATATCATGTTCGTGCCTTGATTCTCTTTCATCATTATTCGTTTTCTGTGGTTAATATCCTTATGGCCCGAAATGGAACCCATCGCCCTGAAGACACAGGGAATATACGGCGCCTGTTGTAAAAAATCGTAATTTGATTACATTATTCGCAACAACATTATAACATATGCCCGCAGCACATGTTGTATTCTTTCTCGTCGGTACTTTCGACGCGCCTCATGTTTGCGAGCACGCAAATCGCTCAGCTCGGAATTTAACACGTAAAAAAGGGCTGCCACATTCCTTAGTGTGGCAGTCCCTTCCGGTTCGGTTTTTGCTTTGCTTCCGGATCTATCTTACGTAATACTCATTGCCGTCCTTGCAGCATATCCAGCCACCGGCGATCTTCATCCAGTCGCCTTGAACTTTTTTGCACTTTACCGTTACACCCGGCATAAGTACGGCAGTTGAAACGGAATAAGTTTTCTTCTTCATAGTCTTGCTGAGCTTGCTTCTTTTTACTTTATTGTACTGTGTGCCCGGGCCTTTCCTGATATTGAGATCCGTCATAACGGTATAGGTGTTGCCCTTCTTGAAAGTTGTAGTTCCCTTTATCTTGAACGGCACCATCATATAGCCCTTATAATTTCCGAGGCCTTTTATATACATATATCCGGTGCCGGCGCTGACATTTCTGATATAGCTTATCTTATAGTCCACTCCCTTTTTGAGCTTGGTGCTGCCTTTTTTGACCGTGACCGATGGCTCGATCGGGTTGCCTGTATATTTGTAAGAAGATTTTACTCCGCTTACTTTCACTCTCGGACTGATTTTGGAGTTCGGATCCAGATACCAGAAGTTGCAGTCGATACTTCCCTTACCGATGCCGGTCCAAGGATGAAGACCCTCGATCTTACCCGAGCTGGTATACTGCCACTTACTGTAATCGCCACCGTAACTGCATGACGAGTAATACTGGGCACACCAAATGTCTATGTCAGCAGGGAGCTTGCTAACATCGATATATCTATTGATGAATGTGAGGCTGGCGTATAATCCCGGCTGGTATCCGGCGTCTCTGATCTTTTTGCAGAACGCTTTTGTCGCTGCTGTGCCGGTCTTCCTGCTGAGATTTCTGGACGTGAGCCTGCTGTTGAATTCGTAATCGAAGTATACCGGAAGTTCAAGGTCTTCAGGGCCTATTCCGAGCTCCTTGAGTCTCGCAAGCACGTAATTCGCTTCTTTTTTTGCTTCTTTGACGGTCTTGGCCTGAGAGAAATGATATACACCGGTCATGATCCCGGCAGCCTTAGCATTCGCGTAATGCGCGGCAAACCTGCTGTCATCCGCAAGTTTGAATCTGCTGCCTACGCCTGTATAGGAAGCTCTCATGATCGCGAAATCAACACCGGCCGCCTTTGCGGATCTCCAGTTGCTATTATTGTGCTGCCACCATGAAACGTCGACACCGTTCACGATCACATCGCCGTTGAATCTGGAGTTATGTCTGTACGTACCGCTTATAAAAGGGCTGGTGCCGGAGAATGCGTAGGCAGGTTCAACAACGGCAGCCCCTGCGACCAATGAGAGGCAAAGCGCGATCGCGAGTGCTATAGACGCTATTCTCTTCCTTGAATTTGTTTTTTGATTGTTCATCAGATCACCCTCTCTTTATTACCGCCTCCAATACCCGGAGACTTGACTGAGCATAGGTTTTCAACAGTTAGAATGTCGCGACTTCAGGGTCGCATGGATCACATTTCGCAAGCTTCTTGATGTAGAGGACCGGACCTTTCTCCTTATACGCCTCTGTATATTCACAGCGCACCTTGGCAGTGATCTCGATCCAATCTCCGACTTTGAGTTCATCCGCGCCACTGTAGTATGCCAGCAGCCCCGCGAACTGTATATCTGCCTCGCAGCAGGTCATTACGTGCCTTCCGAAAGCGAATTGTCCGTCGGGCAGCTCGCTTGAAAGCGCCACTCTGCCTTTGATCACGAAAGTCTTGCCGTCGTAATCATCTTCGTTCTCGTTGATGTCTCTGTACCACTCCGCGTACCAGTCGTCTTCGATCTTTATCTGTGACGCGTTCATGTCGTATGGCAGCGGATCGATGATGTCATCAGGCTCGATATCGTTCGGAGCATATTCGTAAACGATCATGTTGCGCCTGTTGGCTATCCTTACTTCCTTGTGATAAGGCATCTTGTCGAAACCCTTCACACAGCGGTTGAATACCACCATGTCGGCAGTCTGCATCTTGTTGAAGCAGAGCTGGCGCATGTTCTTGTTGTACATCATGAACATGGTCGTGTCGAAGAGAGCCATCTCCTGCGCGACTACCCAGCCACGTGGCATCGCGGCGAAGAATTTTTGATTCTCCCACATGCCGTTCATCTCGACCACTACGCGGTCAAAACCGCCCCTTTTGTCGATCGCTCCGAGCTTGACATCGTTGAGTTCGGCCTCGCTCTTGATGCGCTCGACTATCACTCCCGGGCCGACGAACTTTTCAGGCTCATACTGGACTTCTCCGTTTTCGCAAATGAGAAGCAGAGTCCTTCCGTCATCGCCGAATTCATGATTTTCAAGTGTTTCTTTAATAAATGTAGTTTTGCCGGATCCGAGAAATCCGGTAAACATGTATACAGGTTTTTCAGTCATTATTCTCTGCTCTATATTCTGCTCTTTTTACTTATCTGGTATTCTTCAGTCGTTGCCGAAATTTGGCACGGGACTTTAAGCCAGTTTGAAGAGCTCCTTTGCTTTTTCTCTGTTGAGTCTGGTTCCGATCACTACGATCATGCCGGTAGCTTCAGCTTCCGTGTCTCTCACTTCACCCTCGCCCGGTACATAATCGAATTCGAGCCATCCGCCTTCGGCGTTTTCTACGATGCCCTTTGCGCGAAGTACTTCGCCGCACTCATCAAGTGAATCGAGGGCGTTTTCGATCTCAGCTTTGGTGTATTTGTTGCTTGTCTGTACGCCCAGTTCTTCGAAGACCTCGTCAGCATCATGTCCGTGGTGATGATGATGGTGGTGATGATGGTGATGTTCGTGCTCATGATCGTGATCGTCGTCATCGTGGTCGTGGTGATGGTGGTCGTGATGATGGCAGCACTCGTGATCGTCGTCATCATCGCCGTGGTGATGGTGGTGATGTTGGCCACATCCGCACTCGTCGTCATCATCGTCGTGGTGGTGGTGGGGATGATGACCATGTTCGTGCTCGTGCTCGTGTGCTTCAAGCTCCTCGTACGCTTCCTCTCTGAGCTTATCCAGTTCAGCGTTCAGAGTCTTGTCGGACTCCATTACCTCGAGCATCTTTGCTCCGCTGAGCTGATCCCAGTCAGTTGTTACGACCTGAGCTGTCTTGTTGAGAGACCTGATGTCCGCTACTACCGCATCGATCTCTTCCGTGCTCATTCCCTGCTGATGGGAAAGGAATATCGAGCTTGCGTGCTCTACCTGATTTGCGAAGAACTCGCCAAAGTTCTCCATGTACATCTTGTATCTCTTTGCGTCTACGACTGTCGTAAATCCGCCAAGCTCGATCTTGTCATTTTTAAGATCCTGCACAGCAATGATGACATCGGAAAGCTTGCCGACTCCCGAAGGTTCGATCAGGATCCTTTCTGGATCGTACTGCTCGACAACTTCATTGAGTGCTTTGCCGAAATCACCGACAAGGGTGCAGCAAATACAGCCGGCGACCATCTCGTTGATCTTGATGCCCGACTCTCTCAGGAAGCCTGTATCGACTCCGATCTCACCGAATTCATTTTCGATCAGAACTATATTCTTTGTTTCGTAGCCTTCAGCTATGAGTTTCTTGATAAGCGTTGTTTTTCCTGCTCCGAGAAATCCGGAGAAGATATCTACTTTTGCCATTTCTTTCCTTTCTGTTGCCCGATACTCCAGCGCGCGAATGACCAGGCCGGAAGCCGCGGGGACAACCGGCAGACGCAAATGCACTGAAGCATACCGCGTTGTTTGCTCTAAGGGGCATACTTCACCTAATTTTTATACAGTGTACATATTATACTCGGATGCTTTTCGCGTAAAGTCATCTATACAATATTTAAGCGATACAAAAGTGATGGGATCCTATATTCAGGTAACCAAAGCCGGCAGAATCAATTCTGTGCATCGACGGAATCAGTTCGTGTCTTACGGTCTTTGATCCAGGCCGGGAAGAATATTGAGATGAGGATAAGTACAGCGCCGGCAATGATGCTCGGTGTGAGTTTTTCGTTCAGGAAAATCACACCAAGTGTGGTCGCGGAAAGCGGATTGGCCGCGGCAAGCAGGCCGGCGCGTTCAGGCGTGATGTATTTTTGCCCGAGAGGCTGCAGCGTGAAGCCTACGCCGCTGCAGATGAGCGCGAGCGCGAGTATGGCACCCCATTCGGTGCCACTCTCGGGCAGCCTTATATCTTCGAATATAAAGGCTCCGACGAACGCGAAAAGCGATATGAACAAAAGCTGATAGATAGCGACAGTCATCGGATCATCGTTCTTCGCTGCCCAGTCGGTGATAAGCACAGTTATTGAATAAAACAGAACATCGAGCATGATGAACATCTCTCCGACAGAGAATCCGAGATGATCTCCTTTAAGGGTCAGAAGACCGATGCCCGCCATTGCAAAGATGACCGTAATAACAGTGAGCTTGTCCGGGAGTTTTCTGAAGATGATGCAGGTAAGCACAGGCACCATCGCCACGACGGCACCTTCGAGGAATGACGTTACCGTAGACGGCGTGGTCTGTAAGCCCTTGAGTTCAAATAATATGGAAAGAAAGAACCCAAAGCCCAGCATGGCGCAGTGAAACAGTTCCTTTCTTGTGACACTGACAAGTTTATCGCGAAACAACAGGCCTATGACTACGAACGCGATAAGGAATCGTGTTCCCATCAGCAAGTAAGGCCCCATAGTGCGCATGGCAATGGACGAAAAAAGAAGAGAGCTGCCGCGAAGCGCCAGCGCTGCTCCTACCATTATTTCGCCTGTTGTTTCGTTCATCCTAAGTTTCATAAAAGCTGTTTCTTTTCCAATTTCCCCGGTTCTGTCAATCAGACCAGGAATTCGCCCGGACCGTAGTCATAGGCATCGAGTCCGTCGGGTGAGAAAACGCCTTGATCAGTCACGACTCCTGTTACCAGGGACGGAGGCGTGATATCGAAAGAAGGGTAATAACCCTTTACATTCTGGTTTGCTGTCGGCGTGCCCATGGCGCTAAGCACCATAGCGGGATCACGCATCTCTATCTCTACGCTGGCTATCGTCGGATGCCCTTTGTCCGGAGATCCTGTGACATAATATGGCACGCCGTGGTATTTGGCGCATATCGCTATCTGATATGTGCCTACCTTATTAACGACGTGACCATCGCCGGTGATGACGTCGGCCGCGGAAGTGAATATATCTATGCCTTCGTTTTTCATGACAGCGGCAGGCATGTTGTCTGTGATCACAGTCACGTCGTATCCCATGTCATGGGCGACGCTGGCCGTGAGCCGTGACCCCTGGAAATACGGGCGCGTCTCAGGGCAGAAGAGCCTTATATCCTTGCCCAGGCCCTTCGCTTCCCTGAGCATCATGCCGACTATCGTCTCCCCGAAACACTGCGTCATAACAGCGCCGTGCTCAGGGAAAAGCGTCGCCAGATGATGCCCTACGATCCCTATCCTGGAATATCTTTCGTTGTTTTGTCCTATAGAAAAATCCCTAAGGGCATCCGAGAGATCTCCCTGCGCCATTTTGTCCGGATCCACTACATTCCCATAAAGGCCTTTGCCTGTATTGAACAGCCTCTTTGCCTCCTCTATGCAAGACCCCGTGACCTTTTGCATCCTCCATGTCGTTGTCGGCCTGGCGTGTGAGATCGTATCCGCGGCTTCTTCGAGATGCTTAAGCTGATCTGCCTCGGACTTCCCTCTGCATTCGTATGCTGCCAAAGCCATTCCCATAGATGCCGCCACATAAGGCCCGGCGCTCTGAGTCACCATATCCCTGATAGCCTCAGCCACCTCGCGGTGGGTCCGGCACTCGACCTTACTCACCTCAATAGGATAGACGCGCCTGTCGAGTATCCGGACAGCGCCGTCCTCATACCAGGCGATATTTTCATATTGCAGCATCCATGCCAGCCCTTTATCCTGTCTTTCCATTCAAAGACCTCTCTACTTATCTATTTTGGTACCAGATCGACTTGATCTTAGAAAAAAATGGTATCAGAACATGCGTATATGTGCTTTTGATGCACGTTTTATGCATCAAAGCCCTTTAGTCCGCTGTTCCGGTACCATTTCATGACTGTCTCTACCTTTTCTATCTTCTCGACTTTAACGCCGCTTTCTATACCTCAGTCTCTGCGCCCTCAGCTTCAGCCTTGGCCTTGGCCTCGTAAGCCGCTCTCTTCGCAGCTTCTTCTTCCTCGAGCACACGGTAAGCTACCTTGCCTACCAGAGTCTTAGGCAGCTCCTCGCGGAACTCTATATCATAAGGCATCGCGTATTTGGCAATGTTCTTTCTGGCGTAAGCCATAAGTTCTTCCTTAAGAGCGATCTTGCCTGCTTCAGAAGACGGAACGCCATTAGTCGGCTTCACGAATACCTTGACTTTCTCCATCTTATAATCATCAGGAACTCCGATGACGCAGCTCATCTGCACCTTTTCGTGAGCATCGAAAATGTTCTCGAGCTGAGCCGGATAGATATTGTATCCGCTCGAAACGATCATCCTCTTCGCTCTGCCCTTGAAGTAGATGAATCCTTCGCTGTCCATAGTTCCGAGGTCGCCTGTGTATACCCATGTGAGTCCGTCGGAGTGCGTCCTCAGCGTATTGGCTGTCTCGTCCGGCATGTCCATATATCCATGCATCATGGTAGGACCGGAAAGCAAGATCTCGCCCTCTTCACCGTAAGGGACTTCCTCTGCTGTGTCAGGCTTTACGATCTTGTAATATGTATCAGGGAACGGGATGCCTATGCTTCCTTCCTTGTACATCTGTGTCGGCGTGAGGCACGAAGCCGTAACGCATTCTGTAGTTCCGTAGCCCTCGCGCACCTGCACTTTGCAGTTGTGGTCGAAGAGGAACTTGTCGAGTTTCTTCTTGAGCTCTATCGAAAGCGAGTCTCCGCCGCTGAATACTCCCTTGAGCGAGGAGAGATCTTTGCCGTTCATTGACGGCAGTCTCAGCATTGCCTCGTAGAGAGTCGGCACTCCGGCGATGAAGTTGCACTTGTTCTTGGTGATCTGCTTCGCGTAGCTCTTTGGTGTGAACCTAGGTACCAGCAGGCAGCGTCCGCCCTGAGCCAGCATGGTATGCAGACATACTCCGAGTCCGAATCCGTGGAAGAGCGGCATCGCGGCCAGCATCTTATCTCCCGGGCGGAACATCGGGTTCGCAGCAATTACCTGCTCCGAAAGAGCATTGAAGTTAAGGTTGGTGAGCACGATGCCCTTAGTTGTTCCTGTCGTACCTCCCGAATAGAGGATGGCTGCAGGATCCTCGGCGGTTCTCTTGACTTTGTACTCATAGCCGCAATGCTTGCCAAGGCCCATGAAATCAGGCCACTGGAATACTGGCGCGTCACTCGGGATCTTCTCGATCTTGCGGCCCGCGGTCAGCATGTAGCCGACTTTGATCGGTCTGGTGAGTTCGTCCTTGATGCGGGCGATGATCACGTTCTGCACCTTTGTATGTTTACGTATGGCTTCGATCTTGTGATAAAACTGGTCAAGAGTGACTACCATCACAGAATTTGACATGTTGAGATAGTTCTCGATCTCTTTCTCAGCGGAAAGAGGATGGATCATGTTTGCTACAGCGCCTACAAGATTTACCGCGTAAAGCATGTATATCGCCTGTGGGCAGTTAGGCATCGCGATAGTTACCTTGTCATCTTCGCGGATTCCGAGCACTCTCAGAGACTTTGCGCAGAGATTGATCTGGTCGATCATATGTCTGTAGCTGATATGCTTGCCCATGAAGTCGAGAGCTATATTCAGAGGCTGCTTCTTTGCGATCTCCTCTACCTTCTCGTACATTGTGCCGTTGAAGTATTCCAGTGTCTTAGGCTGCTCTCCTAGGCTATTGAACCATGGAGTCTTTACGCCTTCAGGTATAGGAAATACGATCTTATCGTTTTCGTTAAGTGTCCAGTTGTATTCGTTTCCCATTGACATTGCTTTTTCCCTAATTGATTATCTTTCTTGATCTTACTGTTTAAACCGTTTTGTTTTAACTTATAAAAACAGATCTTTGGCTATACCGTTTTGAGGCAATGACCTCATTGAGATCCGCCGCATCTGTTTGTCAGCGAAAAGCCCGTGCCTTCCGCTTTTTCGCGGCTATTTTAACACCATTTTCAGCTTAACTCCATAGAGTAAGTGATCATTAACAAAAATTATTGTCTTACATATATAAAAGTTGTAGAATTTCAACATGCTTGAGTTAAAAAACATATCAAAAGAATACAAAACAGGGGCTGAGGTAGTCCACGCACTGAGGGGCATCGACCTGGCTTTTCGTGAGAGCGAATTTGTTTCTATCCTCGGGCCATCCGGCTGCGGCAAGACAACCATGCTCAATATACTCGGTGGTCTCGATCAGTATACGGACGGCGATCTTATCATAGACGGGATAAGCACCAAGGAGTATAAAGACGCCGACTGGGACGCTTACAGAAACGACACTATCGGTTTTGTATTCCAGAGCTATAATCTGATCTCTCATCAGACTGTGCTGTCAAACGTCGAGCTCGCTCTGACTCTTTCCGGTGTTTCGCCTTCGGAGAGAAGACGCCGCGCCATAGAGGCTCTTGAACGAGTCGGACTCGGCGATCAGATAAACAAAAGGCCGGCGGAGATGTCCGGCGGACAGGTGCAGAGAGTTGCCATAGCGAGGGCTCTTATAAACGACCCGGATATAATCCTCGCGGATGAGCCTACCGGAGCGCTCGACACAGAGACGAGTACACAGGTAATGAACATCCTCAAGGAGATCGCGTCCAGAAAGCTCGTTATCATGGTCACACACAACCCTGAACTCGCTCAGGCTTATTCGACCAGGATAGTCAGACTTTCAGACGGACAGGTGATAAGCGACAGTAACCCGTTTGTTCCGGGCGCTGAGGCAAGCACTGTGGCTGCAGCCGCAAGTACCGCTCAGCCTGAGGCTGTGAACGCTGCGTTAGCGGGCGCGGGTAGCGCTGCAGCAGCTGAAGCTGCCAAAGCCGCCGCAACGGTCCCTGCCACAGCAAGGTCTAAGCTCAGCGGCCGCGCTTCAGGCCGCCGCAACAGATCGATGTCGATGGCGACTGCCCTCCATCTTTCACTCAACAACTTAATGACCAAAAAAGCGCGTACCTTGCTCACCGCATTCGCGGGCAGCATCGGTATCATAGGTATCGCGCTCATTCTTTCCGTATCTCACGGATTCCAGACATACATAGATAAAATCGAAGAGGATACCCTTTCTTCATATCCTCTCACCATCATGTCGGAGACTGCCGATATGACATCCATGATAACGGCCTTCATGACCAACGCCACCGATACCGAAGGCGAGGCCTCAGGCGACAAACTTCATGAGCAGCAGATCATGACCGACATGCTCGCCAGCGTCGGCTCAAACGACCTCGCCGCATTCAAGAAGCGCATCGATTCCAATATCGGAACGATCGGTGACTGGTTCAACGCCTACGATTACAATTACGGCCTTTCGGTCAATATCTATTCGACCAACATGAAGTATGGCCCTCTTCGTGTAAGCCCGGGCTCTATCATGCAGTCGTATATGAGCGGATTCCAGCAGAGCAACTTCTCGATGATGAACAGCGATGTCTTCTTCCAGATGATGGACAACGAAGAACTGCTCAAGACACAGTACAAAGTACTTGCCGGAAAGTGGCCTGAGAAATACAACGAACTTCTCCTCGTGCTCGACAGCGAGGATCAGCTCAACGACTATATCGTCTACACTCTCGGCCTTCGCGATCCTCAGGAACTCAAAGACATGATCACCGACGTTATGAACGGTGAGGAGGTCACGAATAATAACAAGCGCCTCGAGTGGACATACGACGATTTCCTCGGCATGGAGTTCGCCCTGGTACATTCCTGTGATACGTATAAGAAGAATTCCTCCTATGACGTGTGGGAAGACATGACAGGCGACGACGATTACATGGAAGATCTCATCAAGAGATCCGAAAAGCTGAAGATCACCGGTATCGTATGCGCCAAGGAAGTCTCGGGTGCCAATGCCATGGATTCAGGCGTGGGTTATCTTCCTTCGCTCACTCACCACATGATCGAGTACGCGGGTGAGTCAGACATAGTGAAGATCCAGAAGCTCAACAAAGACGTGGATGTCTTCAGCGGCAAAACATTCGAATCGATCCGCAACAAAACAAACGAAGGCCTCGGATTCGAGGACATGATCAGCATCGATGAGGGCAAGCTCAAGAAAGCTCTCGGCGGCGATATAGATCCGAAGGCGGTCCAGAAGGACATCGAAAAGATAGCCAAGAATGAGATCCAGGATCTCAGCAATAACGACTCCGCCGAAAAGATCGAAGAGGATGTCACTAAAGCCCTTCGCAAAGGCTGCAATGGAATCAATGACTATGTCATTGATGAATTCTCTAAAGATCCTGAAAACTTCAAGCTTGACAAGACCCTGGCCAATAAAGCTCTCAAAGAGAATCAAAACAAGGGCAAACACGCCAAATTAGTCAATAAAGTGCTTGGCGGTTATGCTTCAGGTCTTCCTAAGATATATGATGCTATGATCAGTGAATATGGAGACCAACTCGACGCAGCCATCGCGATATCAAAAGATCCTGAAGCTGCCAAAGAGGCTGCAAAACAGCAGGCCCGTGATGTCGCAGAGCAAAAAGCCGCTGAGGGTATCGTAGCCCAGTTAAAGACCTATGGAATCGAAGTCTCAAGCGACGATGCTCTGGATATACTGAAGAATGGTGTTACAACTGACAAGCTTGTTGAGCTATCCGGTGGCACCATGCCGGCAGAAGCTGCAGAGGCGATCGTTCCTGAACTTAATAAGAACATCGAAAACACAAGGAATCAGATAGACAAGGCTGCTGACGCCGCCATTTCGGATGATATGTTCAATGTCGATCCGGCAGACATCCTGAGGAAGGCTATGTCAGCCGCCGTGGATGGCGTACTTAAGGAAGCAAAGCCAGGCATTAAGAAATACGGCGAGGGCATCGAGATGATGCAAAACGCGAAGGTTGTCGGCCCGGCTCTCGGAAAGGCTGCCGAAGCGGTCGGCAAGCAATTCAACGTGGATCCTTCCGGCATAGCGGACGCTTTCACGATGAAGATGAGTGAGGATGAGATCACAAGGCTCATAACCGCATACGTATCAGGTGGCGAAGAATCCGGATACGATAAAAACCTCATGAAGCTCGGTTACGCCGATCTCGACAATCCATACTCGATGTCATTCTTCCTCAAAGACTTCGAGTCCAAAGAGAAATTCCTGAAGTTCATCGATGACTACAACCAGGAGATGCAGGATAACGGCGACGACGACATGGTCATCAGCTATACCGATGTGACAGGCGTGCTGATCAAATCAGTCAAATCGATAACCAACGCTGTCAGCTACGTTCTCATAGCATTCGTTGCGATATCGCTGATCGTATCTTCTATCATGATAGGAGTAATCACTTACATCTCCGTGCTGGAGCGTACCAAGGAGATCGGTATTCTCAGAGCGATCGGAGCGTCCAAGAAAGATATCGCCAGGATATTCAACGCGGAGACCATCATCGTCGGTCTTTGCGCAGGTGTTATCGGTATCGTAGCGAGCCTGCTCCTGCTGATACCTATCAACCACATACTGATCAACCTTACCAAGATTGCCGCACTTAAAGCGATCTTGCCTGCGGCCGGAGGAGTCGCGCTGGTACTTATCAGCATATTCCTCACATTCATAGCAGGCCTCATACCATCAGGCATGGCGGCCCGCAAAGATCCGGTCGTTGCTCTGCGTACTGAGTAGAACATATTTCGACTACGATAAGATCGTTAATAGTCAATGGCAAAATAAATAACTGGGAACTGCACTTTGGCAATTCCCAGTTTTCTTTTACAGGTTTTCTAGTTCCTTACAGACGCGATGAATTGTCTGAAGTCTTTTCTATCCCACAGCACCGGTGTCGGATAGAGCGGATTCGCCTCTTTCATCGCCCAGGTTATTATCTGTTCAACGTCCTCGTCCTTGATCATATCCAGATACTCCGGGATCCCCATCTTTTTGTTCATCTCTTCGATCCACGAAATGAACTTTTCGGCTTTTTCCGCGTCACTTGAACCTGTCATGCCGCATACCGAAGCCAGTTCGGCAAGCCTCCTGTGTACGACCTGTCCGAATGCCCTCATTACGTGCGGCAGAAGTATTGCCATTGCCAGCCCGTGTGGAACTCCATAGAGACCCCCGAGTGTATGTCCTATCGCGTGCACATATCCGACGCAGCCCCGTGTGAAAGCGCGGCCCGCGTACAGCGCCGCGATCTGCATATTCTCTCTGGCCCTCATGTCCGAACCATTCAGATAGGCATCGTATAAGTTGTCATAAATCAGCCTCACTGCGTTCTTAGCCAGCAGATCTTCAGTTTTCGTGTTGTACATATGGTTCGTATACGCTTCTACCGCATGGCATAAAGCATCCATGCCGGTCGTCGCCGTAATGAACGGAGGAAGGGTTGCGGTCAGTTCGGGATCAAGTATCGCGTATCTCGGAATAAGCACCGGATCATTTATCGCAGCCTTTCGTCTGGTCTTTGAATCGGTTATTACCGCGGCTACTGTAGTCTCCGACCCTGTCCCCGAAGTCGTTGGTATAGCTACGAGCATAGGGATCCTTTTATGGACACGAAGGATTCCGTGCATCTGTCTGACGGATAAATGCGGATGAACAGCCCTTGCGCAAACAGCCTTTGCACAGTCCATAGGCGAACCGCCGCCAAGGGCGACGACTGAACGGCATCCTTTTTCCCTATATTCCTTAAAGGCTTCCTCTACGTTGTTGCTGGTAGGATTCTTCTCCGCTCCGGAATACAGAGCATATTCTATGCCCGCCTTATCCAACAGATCCGTAAGTCTGTCTGCAAAGCCGAGTTCGACCAAGCCGGCCTCGGTAACAACAAGCACTTTGCCCGCGTCCTTTTCCTTCAACAACTGCGGAAGTTTTTCAAGCGCGCCTCTTCCGAATGTATATTCAGGCATACGATAGCCCAGAAAATAATCTACGAACTTGACCCCCAGCTGAATTGTGCTGCAAAACAACTTGTATAACATCGCGGCAAAAGTCTCCTTTTCAATAATTGAATCCATTATAGTACAAATCATAATAATTTGGCATAAGGAAAGATGCCAACATTTCAATCAATGTAAAAAGAACCGGCTGCCAAATGCAGCCGGCCTTTTTTCTTAGGTATTATATGGAAGATGTTATATGGAGGTTTCAGAGTCATCCCCTCTGTTCAGCGTTATAATAACCTCCCTATATGTTGAATTTGTGACATTTATGAGAACGCTTCTTGTTTATTCCTTGTCAATCTGGGATATTTGCCATTTTAGCTGTTTTTACGTCAGAAAAACACTCCTTTTATCCATATTTCAATGCCAATAGCGATCAGGATAACGCCTCCGAGTATCGATGCTTTGCCTGCCAGGACTGTACCGAGCCTGCGTCCGATACGAAGCCCCGCCACACATATCGCGAAAGTCACCAAGCCGATGATCAGGGCTGAGCAGATCGCCTGCGAAAGATCGTACTCAGAGATCGTAAAGCCTACTGAGAGCGCGTCGATAGAAGTCGCAACGCCCTGCAACATCAGAGCTCCGATACCGAGCTTATATCCCGGCGCAGACTGATTTCCCGAAACTTGATCCGAATCATCTGTTATGCCGTCCTTAAGCATGCTGCCGCCGATCAGAAGCAGCAAAACTAATGCTATCCATGGGATCATTGGCCTGAATGCTTCGAACTTCTCGGCGACTCTTGTGACCAGATACCAGCCGATCAATGGCATCGCGAACTGAAAACAAGCATAAGCCCCTGCTATGCCTATCGTTCTTCCGGTATGCATCTTTGGTTCGGCAAGCCCGTTGGCAAGAGACACGCTGAACGCGTCCATCGCGAGTCCCGCGCCAAGAGCCGCCGCCGTTATTATCAGTTCGAGTGTCATCAGAAAAGCCCTCCGGTCTTGAGCACAAATAGCCATACAGGCATAGTGATACATGAAAGCATCGTAGTGATAACTACAAGTTCACCCGCTAATTCGCCGTTTCCATCCATGGATGATGCCATCGCGAACGAAGCCAATGCGTCAGGAGTCGCCACCATAAGGGCGAGCGCTACTAGCGGCACACCGTTAAAGCCCAGAACTGCCGCGCCCGCAAGACATATCGCGGGGAATATCACGAGTTTGCCCACCGTACATATTGCGATTCGCTTTCGGTCGCTTTTAAAAGCTTGGAGATTGAGCCCTGCGCCAAGCAGTATAAGAGCCACCGGGGATGTAGCGTCTGACAGAGCAGTAGTGGCAGTGCGGATGTTCTCCGGTAGATGTATGTGAAGCAACATCAGTATCAAAGCTACGATAGCTCCCTCTATGATCGGGTTAGTTAAGATCCGCTTGATAAGATCGAGGATGTCTGCTTTTCCTCCGCGGAAGTGCTCAAACAATACGACTGCGGAAGCGTTATAAATAGGAACTACAAACAGTATCACAACGGCGACAGGAGCTACATTGCCCTTGCCGAACAGATTTATGGCTATAGGCAAGCCCATAAGCACAAAATTACCCCTGTAGAGAGCCTGTATCATGGCTCCCCTTTCGTAATTGTCCTTTTCGATCTTGCAGACAAAGACCCATGAGATCACCAGCTGGAGCAGCGTGAAGGCAACGCCATACAGTACCAGGCCGGCGTTCATGTTCTCCCCTATGTGCCTGTCGTAGATATTATCGAACATCATAAAAGGATAGAGGGTGAGAAACACGATGTGGGTGAATCTCTTTACCTCTTTTTCCGAGATCGCGCCGGATGCCCTTAGTATGACTCCGATCGCGAGATATATTGCCGATGGTATTACGGCATTTACGCAAATTATAAAGTTCTGTAACACGAACGATATTGTATCAGCATTACATAACGTTCTCAACCGCAAATAGAGTGACTCTCGTTCACAGGCAATTCAGCCCGGCCATCAGAGTCTTAGAAAAATTTGACAAAGTGAGCCTCTTCATATATTATGTTGCCGTAATTCATAAGCATTTGTGCGTGAGAAGTCAGAACAAAATAGTTTGAGATTGCCACCACCATTTCACAATGGTCGGTGGCTTTTTTAGAAATCGGAGGTAAAAATGTTTGCATATCTGTGGCCGATAGGCCTGGTGATCATATCAAGCATCATATATCAGATCAGTGCCAAAGAAGTCCCATCCAAGATGGACGCGTTCGCTTCGCTTACCGTATGCTATGGCTTAGCGACAATAATAACGCTCATATTCTTCTTTATCTTCAGTGGCGGTGGTATAAGCGGTCTTATGGCTGAGTATGCCAAGATAAACTGGGCCGTGATCATGCTCGGCGTCACCGCAGTCGGTCTTGAAGTGGGCTATGTTTTTGCTTACAAAAACGGCTGGGAAGTCAGCCTTGTGTATGTGATGCAATCATCGATACTGGCAGGCTTACTCCTTGTCGTCGGCTACTTCCTGTACAGCGAAGGGCTTACCTGGAACAAAATTGTTGGTATAGGCGTGTGTCTTGCAGGTCTGATCCTGCTCAACAGGAAAGGAGGCGCAAAATGATCAAACGTATATGGCCGCTGGCTCTTGTAATCGGTTCAAATATCATATATCACATCAGCGCTAAAGAGATCCCGGCAGATATGGATGCGTTCGCGTCTCTTACAGTCACCTATGCCGTTGCATGCGTCATGACATTCATCTGTTTTTTCATTTTCAAGAATGTCACGGGAAGCGAAAGTTTTGCAGAAGAATGTCGCAAGTCCAACTGGGCTCCGATCGCTCTCGGGATCGTCATAGTCGGGCTTGAGTTCGGATGGATAATGGCATACAAAGCAGGTTGGCAGGTGAGCATGGGTTACATCGTCGTCACGTCGATCGTATCTACCGCTCTGCTTGTGGTCGGCTATCTTTTATACAAAGAAAAAATCACCCGTAATAAGGTGATCGGATTAGCTCTTTGCCTTGTAGGCCTTATAATAATCAATCTGTGATTTGTAGGCCACTCTAGAGGAACCACTCTGAGCGTCTTCTTCTCATGCTGAGTCTCTCGCAGATTTTCTCCGCGGCAGCAGCAGCCCCCGCAGAATATTTGCTGACAAGATGGACAGGCATATGTCCCGGTGCCTCTATAGGCGCCGGTTTTATTTTCAAAGTTTTCACTTCGCTTCCCGCAAGTCTTTTGATCTTGGACGAAGCAGCGTCTTCGAATTCGGCAAGAGAAGCTACATCGATCGCCGGCGCTTTGAACTGCTTTTCACTCAGCAGGGATTTGCAGAAGATCATGAAGGCTCCCGCTCCTATCACCTTGAACCCGACATCCTCGGCGCAGTGTTGCAATTCAAAAAGAGCATTGCCGTATGAACGCCCGCCGTAGGAGACCGACACAAGCGTCATAACGTTGTTGCCCTTGATTTCGTGTAAGGCTTTCGCCGCAGGCATAGGGATCTTGCCCATGTACACAGGAGTCCCTATGACTACAATATTTTCTTCATTCAGATGCAGATCGGCGATACTATTGTCCTCAAGATCGTAGCAATCAAAGCCGATCTTTTCAGGGCTGTAATCACACAGCTTGTCGGCGAGATCCCTGACGATCTTCTCGGTCATCATTCTGGTGCCGCCTATGGGGCTATAGTATAAACCTATGATCTTATTTATCATAACGTCCAGTTAACACCGCGCGAACTTGCGCTCAAACAAAAACAGCCGTCAGTCATCCCCCTTCGACCGCAAAGAAATTGTAGCATTCAAATTCGATGAATATGTGAAGATTATCTGAAGCGATAAAAAGAGACGCGTCCATATCACTTATATTTCAGTGAAATGAACGCGCCGAAACATTCTAAAAAATTATAAAACTAGTTTCGTATCAACGTCTTTCTTCAGATATTGAACTCCTCGCCGTACTGTTCGCTCCAGCTGTTGAAGTAGTCGATGCGCATCGCTTCTTTTACGTCAGCCAGTGTAGCCGCGGCTGTCTCGCGAGCTGCTTGTGTTCCCTCTGTAAGAACCTGTATGACTTCTTCAGGATGATCTTCGAAGTAAGCCCTTTTCTCTCTGATCGGAGTCAGGAATTCATTGAGAACCGCGAAGAGGAATTTCTTTACCTTTACATCGCCGAGCCCGCCACGTCTGTAATGGGCTTTGAGTTCGTCGAGATCTTTATATTCTGGCAGATACTTCTCGAAGGAGTCTTCCTTTACGAAAGCGTCGAGATATGTGAATACGGTGTTGCCTTCTACCTTGCCCGGATCTTCAACTCTGAGGTGCCCCGGGTCTGTAAACATCGACATTACTTTCTTGCGGAGAGTCGCTTCGTCGTCCGAAAGATAGATGGTATTGCCGAGGGACTTGCTCATCTTGGCCTGTCCGTCTGTGCCAGGCAGTCTCAGGCATGCTTCATTTGACGGAAGGTAGATCTCTGGCTCTACGAGCACTTCCTTGCCATATGTGCGGTTGAAGGATCTTACTATCTCTCTTGTCTGCTCGAGCATTGGCTCCTGATCTTCGCCTACAGGCACGATAGTAGCCTTGAAAGCGGTAATGTCGCTTGCCTGGCTGATAGGATATGTGAAGAAGCCTACCGGCACACTCTCTCCTTCAAAGCCTCTGAGTTTGAGCTCCTGCTTTACGGTAGGGTTTCTCTGCACTCTGGAAACAGTCACGAGATTCATATAGTAGACTGTGAGTTCGTGCAGCTGAGGCACAGCTGATTGTATGAACATGTGAGTTTTCTTAGGGTCAAGTCCGACCGAAAGATAGTCGATCGCTACCTGGAACACACTGTCTCTGACTTTCTCCGGATTGTCGAAGTTATCTGTCAGCGCCTGAGCATCAGCTATCATGACAAAGATCTTGTCGTAGCTCGGATCGTCCTGAAGCTCGAGTCTCTGTCTGAGAGAGCCTACATAATGTCCTATATGCAATCTGCCTGTTGGGCGGTCGCCCGTCAGCATTATCTTCTTTTTCTGTTCTGCCATATTCTTTCCTCTCTGATTACCGATCCCGATGCTGCCCATTACGGGCCATACAGATCAGCAGTTTATTGATTCGCTTCGATAACATTTCCGTCTTTGTCGCGCGGTGTCATCTTACTTATTATATTCCTTTTTATGCTCCGAGTGTAGAGGAGCGACATAGTTACGCCGACAACTTCCGCGAGAGGGAATGCCCACCATACCATATTGACTCCACCGATCTGGGCAAAGAGATATGCGCAAGGGATGATGAACACCAACTGTCGCACCAGAGAAATGTTCATGCTGTATACACTCTTGCCGAGGGCCTGGAATGCAGCGCCTCTCATAATGCAGAACCCCGCAAACGGGAAGTTGAAAGACATGATATGAAGCGCTACAACTCCCATCGCTACCATCTCAGGCGGCGAGTTGAAGAGTCCCATCAGTTGTTCAGGTATGAGCCAGAAAATCAGCGTACCTACTGACATCACTCCGACTCCGTATCTCACGCCGAGCTCCATGCATCTCTCGAGTCTGTCACGTCTGTCAGCGCCGTAATTATAGGCGATGATAGGAACGGATCCGCTGTTCATTCCGAATATAGGCATGAATACGAAACTCTGAAGTTTGAAGTAAACTCCGAATGTAGTAACGGCAAGATCCGAGAACATCGACAGTATCTTGTTGAGACTGAAGTTCATGACAGCTCCGACCGACTGGAGTACTATCGATGGGATCGCGATCCTGTATATGTCTCTCATCGTGCGGAGATGCGGCTTTATCTTGCGAGGCGAGAGTTCGATCTCGCTGTTGAATTTTCTGTTGAATATGTGACCGCAAATGCAGCCGAGTATCTGGCCGAAAACTGTGGCAATAGCCGCGCCTTTAGCGCCCATCGCAGGGAATCCGAGCAGGCCGAATATCAGGATAGGATCGACTATTACATTGAAGATGGTGCCTGCCATCTGCATGTAAAAGATGTACTTTGTCTTGCCTGTACTCTGGAGCAGCCTCTCAAACATCGACTGGATCATAGGCGCGATCGATAGCCACTGGGTTATGCGAAGGTAGACTGTACCGTCAGCGATTATCTGAGCGTTTGTATCCGCGGTCGTCATCAGCAGCATGATCTTGTCCGCGAAGCATCCGACCAAGAAGAATATCGCGTAGTTGATGCCCACCAACACGAAGCCGTTATGTGCTACTTTGTCGGCCTTGTCATATTCTCTGGCCCCGAGATATCTCGAGAGCAGGGCGCTCATACCTACGGCTGTTCCTATACCAAAAGCCGCGTTGAGATTCTGGAACGGGAAGCAGTAAGAGACCGCGGTAAGCGCATCGGTGCTGTACCACCCGAGGAAAATGGAATCTACTATGTTATAAAGCGCCATCACAAACATCGACACCATAAGCGGTGCCGACATTTTGAGCATCAGCGAATGAACGGGTTCAGTACCAAGTCTGTCAGAGTCTCTCTTCTGACGGGCCTCTCCGTTATTTGCTGTTTTTTGTTCTTCGTTTTTTTCCTTATCCGTCACTATCTTTTAGTCTCGCTGCTTGGCTTTTCGCTCAGCAGCCTCCTCTTTATCTTTGCGGCCTTTTTCTGCCGCGCGCTGGATCGCTTTTACGATCTCCACTATAGGTATTATAAGCACTGCGAGCCCCATTGCAATGCCATATTCCTTCATATCAATAGTTGTGAACTCAAATATCTTCGCGAGAGCAGGCACCTCGATAACGACAGATGTCAGTATAAGGGCTGCTATAGCGGATCCCCAGAGCCAGAAGTTCTGTCTGGAAAGGGTAAAGATCGATCCGCGGCGCGATCTCATGTTGAACGAGTGGAATATCTCGCACATCGACATTGTAAGGAATGCCATGGTGATTCCGTCATTGCTCGCTGTTATATGCCACTGGCCCGTCTCGAGGAATTCTCCTACGAAGTAAGCGATCAGTACGAGCACGCTCGTAGTTGCGCCCTGATACAGGATGTCAACATCCATGCCGCCTGCGAACACGCCTTCTCTGGCGCTTCTAGGCTTCTGCTTCATGGCATCTCCTTCGCCGTCTTCCATTCCGAGCGCAAGTGCCGGGAGCGAGTCTGTGATCAGGTTGATCCAGAGCAGGTGGGCCGGCTTCAGGATCGTGAAGTTGAGTATAGTCGCAATGAGGATAGAGATGACTTCGCTGATGTTTGTCGCGAGCAGGAACTGTATGGACTTACGGATGTTCGCGTATATCCTGCGTCCCTCTTCAACGGCGGCAACGATAGTAGCGAAGTTGTCATCAGCAAGTATCATGTCTGCGACATTCTTGGTAACATCGGTACCTGTGATACCCATGCCGACTCCGATGTCAGCTGACTTGATAGCAGGAGCGTCGTATACGCCGTCGCCTGTCATGGCTGTTACCATGTTTCTGGCGCGCCATGCCTTGACTATCCTTACTTTATGTTCTGGCTGCACTCTCGCATATACCGAGTAAGTGCCTACTTTATTCAGGAGCTCCTCATCGGACATATCGTCAAGAGCGGCGCCGAGTATCGCGTCATCAGCGCTCTCAATGATTCCGAGATCCTTGCCGATAGCTACGGCTGTATCGAGCTGGTCGCCTGTGATCATGATAGGTCTGATTCCGGCAGTGCGGCATTCAGCTACAGCTGCCTTTACCTCAGGTCTGATAGGGTCGATCATGCCGACGAGACCTACGAATATGAGTTCCTGTTCGAGTGCCTTGTCTGAGAAATCTTCAGGTCTCTCGTGATAGACTCTGCAAGCGAGCGAGAGCACGCGGAGAGCCTTGCCGGCCATCCTGGCGTTATCCCTCTTTACATTCGCTGCGAGGTTCTCGCTCATAGGAACGATGCCGTGATCGGTCAGTATATGAGTACAGTGTCTGAGCACTACATCAGGCGCGCCCTTTGTGAACTGCACGTATTCGGATTTGGCGATCAGTTTATCAAGTTCTGTGTCCAGCCCTGCCGGGGAATCCATGTCGTTGTTCTTATGAACAGTGGACATCATCTTACGACCCGAGTCGAACGGCGCTTCTCCTACACGAGGGAAGAGTTCGACAAGATCTGTCTTAGGGAGATTCTGCATCGATGAGTAAGCGACCAGAGCAGCCTCTGTTGGCTCGCCCACTACTTCCTCATTGCCATTTTCATCCTTCTTGAGCTCGGCATCGCAGCAAAGAGCCATGCCTGCCGCGATGAGATCCTGATCTTGTCCTGCGTAGTCCACGACAGTCATCTTATTCTGTGTGAGAGTACCTGTCTTATCCGAGCAGATGACCTGCGCGCAGCCGAGGGTCTCAACAGCAGTAAGCTTTCTGATGACAGCGTTCTTCTGGGACATCTTGGTAACTCCCATCGAGAGCACTATAGTTACTACCGCGACAAGCCCCTCCGGGATAGCCGCAACAGCGAGCGAGATCGCGAGCATGAAGGTGTCGATCATGACATCCATGCTGAAGTGACCTGCCTTGATGACTCCGAGTACAAATATGAATACGCAGATACCGAGTACCAGTTTGGTAAGTATCTTTGAGAGCTGAGCCAGTTTGATCTGAAGCGGAGTGAGTTCCTGCTCGGCCTGAGCGAGAGCATCCGCGATCTTGCCCATCTCTGTGTCCATTCCGGTAGCTGTGACGACAGCTCTTCCTCTGCCGTATACGACAGTACTGCCCATATATACCATGTTGGTCCTGTCTCCGAGAGGAACGTCCTTGGCTCCCTCAGCTATGCTGAGCACGCCGGTCTGTTTAGTAGCAGGGACCGATTCTCCGGTCAGAGCCGCTTCTTCGATCTTTAGGGATGCTTCTTCGATGATGCGCCCATCGGCAGGCACGCTGTCACCGGCCTCGAGTATGATAACATCGCCGACTACCAGCTGGGTGTTCTCTACACTTACGATCTGCCCATCCCTTAGAACGTGCGAGGTCGCGGCGGTCATCTTCTTGAGTGCCTCGATAGCCTCTTCAGCTTTGTTTTCCTGAATAACTCCCAGAGTGGAGTTAAGAACTACCACGAATAATATAATGAAGACATCCGATGGATTTTCGCCCTGATAGATCGATGTGATCAGCGACAGAGCTGCTGCCGCCAGCAGGATGATGATCATCGGATCTTTCATCTCGTCAAAGAAACGGAGCAGGCTGCTGCGCTTCTTCGCTTCTATAAGCTTATTCGGTCCGTCTGCCTCGAGCCTCTTTGCTGCTTCATCTGCTGTAAGACCTGCAGCTTCTGAGCCGGCAGACTGGATTACTGCTTCAGAGTCTTTCAAATAAGGTCTGTATCCTTCTTCCATTACTGTTCCTTTCAGTTCAAAAACGCTTCGATATTCTATCACTATCGCTGTGTATTTTCTACTATTTATATTACTTTGTAATTACATTACATCACCCATATTCAGATTGATGGCAACTTATGACTATCATTAACAAAAAATAATACAAAACGCTTGAAATTTCAAAGATATTGGAATTTCAAGGATTGTGTTGATTTTGTGAAATTCTGACAATTTATTGACGGAGTTTTTGTTTGACATAAAAAGATATGGCTTTTAATATTATATTGTTAATACTATCGTTATCGGTAGGGAGAACATAAGGAGGTATTTATGGAAAAATTTATGAGCATCAATGATGCCATTAACGGTTTCGTATGGGGACCGGTAATGCTCGTTCTTCTGATCGGATGCGGTGTCTATCTCAGTATCCGCATGGGCTTTATCCAGTTCACAAGATTTGGATTCGCCATGAAGAACACTCTCGGAAAGATCTTTAAGAAGCAGGACGCTGCTGAAGGAGAGGTAACTCCTTTCCAGGCTGTATCCACAGCGCTGGCGTCCACTGTAGGTACCGGTAATATCGCCGGTGTTACAGGCGCTATCTTCGCAGGCGGCCCTGGTGCTGTATTCTGGATGTGGCTCTCCGCTATTTTCGGAATGTGCACAAAGTACGCTGAGGTACTTCTCGCAGTTAACTATCGTGAGAAGAACATCAAAGGCGACTGGGTAGGCGGACCTATGTACTACATCAAGAACGGCCTTGGAAAGAGCTGGAAATGGCTCGGCGGTCTGTTCTGCGTATTCGGAGCTCTCGCTGCGTTTGGTATCGGTAACATGACTCAGGTAAATACGATCGCTTCTTCGATCAACTCCTGCATCGACGCGTTCGGCGGCAATGTTGAGGCAAACACTATAGTCCTCTTCGGACAGACAGTTCCTGTATCCAGCGTAGTGATCGGCGTTATCATCATGATCCTCGTTGCCATCGTACTCTTCGGCGGCATCAAGGGAATCGGAAGAGTTACAGAAAAGCTCGTCCCATTCATGGCTGTTGTTTACATCCTCGCTGCTCTGATCGTTGTTATCGTCAACATCAAGTACATCGGCAATGTATTCGGAGTTATCTTCGGTGAAGCATTCACACCACGCGCAGCTATCGGTGGTGGAATCGGAATCACTATCCAGAAGGGATTCGCTCGTGGAGTATTCTCCAACGAGGCCGGCCTTGGTTCAGCTCCTATGGCTCACGCAGCTACATCTGAAACAAATCCTGTTCGCCAGGGACTCTATGGTATCTTCGAAGTATTCATGGATACAATCGTTATCTGCACACTGACTTCGTTCGTAGTAATCATCGGAAACCTGAACGGAGCTATCAGCAGCCTGCAGATCGGTGAAGGTGGCGCAGGAACAGCTCAGGTAATCGAATCCTTCAGTGGAGTATTCGGTGCCAGGATCGGATCACTCATTGTTGCTGTCGGAATCGCATGCTTCGCGTTCTCCACAGTACTCGGATGGTCACTGTATGGTATCCGCTGCTTCGAGTTCCTCTTCGGAACAAAGGCTTCAGCGATCTACAAATGGGTATTCATCATTGTTATCCTGATCGGTACAACACTTGCTCTGGACGTTGTATGGAATATCGCAGACACACTCAACGGTCTGATGGCTATTCCAAACCTGATCGCTCTGTTCGCTCTGTCGCCTGTAATAATCAAGCTTACTAAGGAATTCTTCGCAGATCCTAAGAACCTTGAAGACACAGACAAGACAGCATAGTCGAATCTGACAAAGCAGATCAAAAGATCAACTAAACAAGGACCTCGCGCTAAGCGCGGGGTCCTTGTTCTTTATTCTTCACTATAGTTTTTCACCAGTCTATTGGTGCATGTTCTTCACTGTAGCCACATATGCACCACTATATTGGTGCATATTTCTAACTATAGTCTTTTTGTACCAACAAATTCCTTTTGATACAGTCGATTTCTAGCTAAATTTCATTTATATTCATATGCTCGTGTTTTTATTCTATTCTTTTGTGAATTACCAGAAAATGCGATGACTTCTTTTTTTCAATATGCTGTTTCACATAAAAAAATGATGGTGCACAAATCTTTATCCGCAAGATTATGCACCAATTTATTGGTGCATATCTGCGATGGAAGAAGATTCTGCACCACTAAATACCTGTATTTTTATTCAATATCAAACGCCTGCCGGTTATGGCAGGCGCTCTCTGATTTGTGTTGGTTTGCTTCTAAACTCTTATTCACATAATCGTTTCTGCTTCTATTTCTTTTTCTTGGTTTTAGGATTCTCGATGACCGGCTCAGCCTGTACCTTGCGCCACTGTCTCCTCGCAGATTCGATCTGCTTTACATCAGTATTTCTCTTGCGGAGCTCACCTATGTACATCTCCTCTGTCATACCGATCTGCTTATAGTACTTGATCATCTGATTCTGCTGATTTCTCAGATAGAACCACAGCCCTACTACTAATAAAGTCAAGACTACCACTGCAATCAGGAAGCCCTTCCACTTCATTGTTACTGAAAGAGCTATAGCGAGCGCGAGCCAAATGACGCCTCCGGCGATCAGGATGATCCTGAGCGTCTTCTGTGTCATAGGAGTAGGTCTCTTTACATTATTGGCCAGCATCTGCTGCCTGTATAGATTCTTCTGGTAGCCACCTGATGGGCGATTGTATTGCATATTGCCCGGGACTTTGCCGTATCTGTTCTTGGCCATCTTTTCTTTTGCTTCCTTTCTTTTATGTGAATTTCTTTGTTCTTTCCTGTCTACCCCTACTATTGTACATATTTTTGCTCAAAATAAAAGTTTTTTGTGCATCTGATCAAGATATATGTCAGGCCTAAACGCTCTGCTTCTTCCAGCTGCCAGAGTAATAGAACACAAGGCCTATCCAAAGCGGTGTAAAACCCGCCAGCGCATCGCCCAACCAGAAGCCGTAATGCTTCATGCCGAGAGCGATCCCGAAGAGGAGCGCGAAGCCGATCCTTAGCACGATACCATCGAGTATCGCCGTCGCGAAGTTGACCTTGTAATTGCCGCTTCCGTTGATCAGCGCGTTCATACCCGATCTTGCAGCGCTTCCGTAAAACAGGACTACAGCTATAGGTACAAACCTTATGCCTATCTCGAGAACATCAGGTTCTGATGTGAACAGTCCATAGATCTCTTTAGGGAACAGTACTATGAGTATGGAGAACAACGTGGCAAGTGAGACAGTGATAGAGTAGTCAGCCTTCATTATCTTGCCCACTCGGTCGTAATTCCCTGCCCCTATGTTTTGTCCTATCATCGAGGCTCCCGCAGTGTTGAAGGAATTAGAGAGCGTATTCACTACGCTCGACATCTTGTTGGCTATCCCCGCGAAGGCCGAGACGGCAACTCCATAAGAGTTTACATAAGCGTTCACAAACATCTTTGACAAATGTATCGAGGCATATTTGATTGCCATAGGTGTACCGAGCTTTATCAGGCTCTGAAGCATATCTTTGTCGATGCCAAGAAGTTCATCTCTTGTCAGGGTCAATTCATATCTCTGCTTGTTCCGATAGATATAGACACTGCAGCCTATAAAGGAGAAAGCCTGGCTTATAACTGTTGCGAGAGCCGCGCCTTCGCTGCCCAAGCCAAGCCCTATGACGAAGGCTATATCCAATACGATATTTCCGACCGCCGCTATGGCGATAAATATGAACGGCCTGATCGAGTCGCCCATTCCCCTGAGAACGGCACTCATCACGTTGTAGCCATAGATGAAGATAAGGCCTATCAAGGTGACTGTGGCGTAGGCATTCGCCTCCGCAAAGGCTTCAGGCGGAGTATTCATGAGGCTCAGGATCGGTGTCCGAAGCAGAAGGCAGATAACGCTTATCATTACACCGCTACCTAGGAGGAAGCACATCATAGTCCCGATAAATCTGCTGATCTTGTCCTTCTGGCCCGATCCGATATACTGAGAGATTATTATCTGTCCGGCGTTTCCGAATCCCATAGCGACGAAGGTGAGAAAACTCGTGACATCACCGCCTACTGACACTGCGGACAGTCCGACTTTCCCCAGCTTCTGCCCTACTATGATCATATCCACCATGTTGTATACGATCTGGAGCAGGCTCGATAAAAAGAGGGGAGTAGCGAATTTGACTAATTGCTTGGCTACATTTCCTCTCGTAAAGTCTGCGATATATTTGCGCTCTTCTTTATTCTTTTCCGCCTTATTATTTGAGCTATCCATCGATATATATTTTACAGATTTTTTACGTTTATATAAGCGTTTTCCTCAAAACAAAACCCGCGAGGTCATGTCCTTGCGGGTCAAATATGATCGCATTAAAGTCCATTCCACCAGCTTGTCACTGTATATACACAATAGCGGTTTTTCTGAACGCTGCGGCGATTCTCTGGACTCCGTAAGAGATCACTCCGGTTGCATATATGTAGACTACCACCTCCGTTGAGTCGAGGAATACGCCTCCGACTATAACTGCTATAGCTATGACCAGATTGACCGCGCCGTTTATCGCTGTCCAATGCCAGTCGCGTGCGCCGTGCTTTTTTGCCTCTCTGCTTCTCAGGATATCGACCACACCCGAAAAGGCGTGCATGCCTGCGAGATACATCGCTATGTATGCCCCTGCTCCCGTGACCATCGCGGATGTAAGTATACCCAGATCAACAAATAGCATACCGCGGTAAAGAGTACGCTTGCCGCCGACCATGTTTCTCGCCATTGGACGCCTTTTCCTTTGGCAAGCTCTACCGTATCAGCGAGCAGCTTTGGATACGATCTAGCGCTTAATATATTACAACTATAAAGAAGGACTTTGCAAAAATAGTTAACATTATAAAAGGAGTGTATGCTTTTGACCGGCATACACTCCCGAAGAATACAGTTATTCAAGTACGGCTTCTTTCAATACGCAGTACTGATATCCGTTCTCCTCATAGGTGTCATACGTACCCATTACTGTTACCGGCTCTCCTTCCGCGGGATAATCCGCCGGATCGAATTCGTCGGTAGTCTGGAATTCTATGCCCTGTGAGCAGCACGCAGTAGCGTCCGCAATAAGGCAGGCGTAGTACGTCATGTCAGTTTCTTCATCATGGTATGTTGCCATCGAGCCCGATATCCTGACTTTTTTCCCTATGTATTCCTTAGGGCGTGTCGTCATGTCGTAAACCACTGAGTAAACCATAGTTGACGATAGCTTGCTGACATCTACATCCGCTCCGTTGCCTCCCAGAGCGGAAATATCCACGGCTTCGATAGGCTGTCCGGTATTCGGATCGGTCCCAAGTTGCTGACCGTCTGTGCTCTGCGTGTCCGAGCTCTGGTCAGCTGAACTCTGAGCGTCCGTACTTTGTTCTTCTGCCACCGTTGCACTATCAGCATCCGAAGCCCCGTCATCGCTGCCGCAGCCCGGCAGCATCATCATTAGAAGCATCATGCTCATACCGAGGCAAAGTACTTTTGCGAACTTTTTCTTCATTATTTTGATCCTCCTATCTTTTCTGCCAGGCAGCACAGTCCGAAAGCTGCCGCATCTACAGCAACGATCGTAGAACCCACAGGCGTCCCCGCCAGGATCGATATTATGATGCCGGCGAAGGCGCATATGACCGATATGACCACAGAGCTGATCGTTACCATCTTAAAACTTTTGAAAAGCCTCATAGCCGAAAGCGCAGGGAATATCACAAGCGCGGATATGAGAAGCGATCCTACCAAATTCATAGCCAGTACGATTATGACAGCTATCACCACCGCGAGCAGTGTGTTATAGGCCGAGGCATTCACTCCTGACGCTCTGGCGAAATCCTCATCGAATGTCACAGCAAATATCTTGTTGTAGAAGAAGATGAACAAGATCACCACCAGGATCGACAGGATAACGCTAAGCCACACATCCGTCACCTTGAGTGTGAGTATCGAGGTGGATCCAAACAGCGTGCTGCACACATCGCCCGAGAGGTTCGACGATGTAGAGAATACGTTCATTATCAGATAGCCGAACGCAAGCGAGCTGACCGAGATCATCGCTATTGCCGCATCGCCTTTGATCTTGGTATTCTGTCCCGTCCTCAGCAGAAGCACCGCGCTTATGATCGTGACAGGCAATATCAGGACCATCTGATTCGCCATCTTCAAAACGCTGGCGATAGCGAGAGCTCCAAAGGCCACATGTGACAGTCCGTCACCAATGAATGAAAACCTCTTGAGTACCAGCGTGACGCCCAGCAGCGATGAGCAGAGGCTTATCAGCACGCCGGTGATAAGTGCATATCTTACGAAAGGATACTGGAAATAGAGGGCAAGTGTATCAAGCATGAGCCTCGCCTCCTTTCCCCGCAAAAGCCTGTCCTTCCGGGCTGGCTGTAAAATCTTCCGAAGTTCCATAGTACTGGGCATTCCCCAGCAGCAAAATATGGCTCGCGTTTTTGATAGCGGAAGCGATGTCGTGAGATATCATTACAACGGTCACACCCTTCTCGTTGAGTTCTGATATGACTCTGTACATCTCTTCGGTCGCACCGGGATCGAGTCCTGCAACAGGCTCATCCATAAGGATAATGCTGTCCGCCGCGCAGAGGGCTCTAGCCAGGAGGACTCTTTGCTGCTGTCCTCCTGACAACTCCCTGTAACATCTGTTTCTTAGTTCGTAGACGCCCATTTCCTTGAGCTTATCTGAGGCAAAATCTTTATCCTGTCTGTTGTAAAACGGGGCAAGGCCTTTCTTCCTTTGCAGACCCGAAAGAACTATCTCCACTACAGATGCCGGGAAATCCTTCTGAATTACCGTCTGCTGGGGAAGATATCCTATCCCTCCCGCTTTGAGGCTCTCGTCAAAAGTCAGCTCGCCGGCCAGCGGCGCCTGAAGTCCGAGCAGAGTCTTCATCAATGTGGATTTACCCGCTCCATTTTCACCGACTATGCAAAGATAGTCTCCTTCGTTTACTGAGAAAGAGATCCCGCTTGCTACAGCGGTAGAATCATATCCCACCGCAAGATCCCTTGCCTTGATAAGTTCCATCGTCACTGTTCTCCTTTAACGTCATTTAAGCGCTTGCTTAAGCACTTCGAGGTTGCTCTCCATAATGGAAAGATAGTCTGCGCCGCCGTCTACATCTTCCGCGGTCGTCGATTGCATAGAGTCGAGGGACAGTATGGTCTGATCCTTGCTCTGAGTATTGTTTATAATGCTCTCCGCGATATTGTGATCGGTCCCTTCTATTGTCATAACGTTCTTAAGACCCAGCTCTTCGACTTTAGCCGAGAGAAATGCTATGGTCTCAAAACTGGCTTCGGTTTCGGCTGAGCATCCTACGAATGCCGCGTAATAATCCAGGCCATAGTCGTCAGTCATATATCTGAACGGGAAGCGGTCGCCAAACAGCAATGTTTTGGTTCCGGCACTTTCAACTGTCTGCTGATACTCACCATCAAGGGCATCAAGCTTTTCTTTGTAAGCCGCTGCATTTGACTTATACGTTTCAGCATTGTCAGCATCTGCTGCGCCAAGGGCATCGGCGATCACATCAGAAAGAGCTGATGCATTGCGAAGTGAAAGCCAGATGTGCTCATCATATTCAGGGCCTTCTTCCTCATGTTCATGCTCGCCGTCTTCATGATCTGCTTCCTCGCCGTGCTCATGTTCGTCTTCGGCTTGCATACCCTCTTTGATCTCTTCTTCCTTTGCCTTGTCTCCGAGGGCCTCCATCAGATTGACCACCTGCATATCCTTATTGGTCGCTTCGTTAAGAGCATCCTCTACCCATTCGTCAGACTCTCCTCCGACGTATACGAAAACATCGCACTCAGATATCTTCAAGATATCCTCAGCGCTCGGCTGGAAGCTATGAAGATCGACACCGGAGTCGATAAGCATACTTATATCTACATTACTGTTATCCGCGCCAACTACATTGCGGGTCCAGTCATATACAGGGAAAATAGTAGTAACGACACTGATCTTAGCTTCTGCGTTGTCCTGCTCTGCAGGCTCAGAAGAACCATTTCCGCAGCCAGTCAGACCTATAGTCATCAGAAGAATCGACAGCATAATAGCGATGATCGCTTTGAATCTTTTCATTAAAAAACCTCCTAACCATAACTCGCAGGCACATCAAAAAGATGGTCTGCTCAAAACAAACGGTCAAAGAGGTCTATTCAATAATTCAATCGTGTCTTTAATAGGATCGGTGTAGAAATGATCGCAGACGCAGTAACGTGCATCTGCAGTGTCAGAAAGATCAGCGCAGTGGCTACCGCCGTAACGACTGCTGCCTCACCGCTGCCGATCTGCTTAAGATTGTTTTCACACTGCATGATAAGAGCGCAAACAGGGCAGTCCTCTCCGGTGCAGTCATGATCAGCTTCATGCGCAATGAAGAAGACTGAAGCAAAAATGAACAAAACTATGATGCACGCCATAATAAGCGCAGCCATCCTTGTTCTTTTTTCATTTCGCGCGTTTATTCTCTCAAACAACTGGTGTGTCTCCGTTTATTGAGATCAGTAAAATACATTAATGATAATAGCACAAAACGGCAATGACCGAAACGCAAATATCAATATAAGTTATGCTATCACAGGCGTATTGATGAAACATCAGAGTAGAACAAATCGTAAGAATTTCCGCAATTCGAAAGCCACGGCGCTTATATAGTCACCGTGGCCTCAATATTTTTTAGTCTGGTCCATCACAGGATGCGATATACCCAGCCTGACTCACTCACTTCTTTTTACTTGCCTTCTGTGCCTTCCAGGCAGCCTCGCCTTCTGAAGCGGATTTGGCTACTATCGAACCGAGAGCTATGAGTGCTACAGCATTAGGAAACACCATCAGGTAGTTGAAGAAGTCTGTAAGTTCCCATACGAGATCGTTGGAAAGCAGTGTCCCAAGGAAGATAAACGCTATGGAAATAACAGTATAGACTATGACTGCTGACTTTTTATTGCCGGAGAGGTACTGTACATTGAGCTTTCCGAACAGATTCCAGCTGAGCACTGTCGAGAAAGCGAAGAACAGCAGGCATATAGCTACGAAAGCGCTTCCGAAGCCTTCTCCGAATACCATTCCGAATGAGAGCTGAGCCATATTGGTCTTCTGGATACCATCTGTCATTCCCTGATACAGAGGACCATTGCCTGCGTAGAGGCAAGAGATAACAACAAGTGCTGTAAGTGTCAGCACTACGAATGTATCGATAAATACTCCCTATCATCGCAACGACACCTTGATCGTGTGGCTTGTCTACCTTAGCGATAGCATGAGCATGTGGGGTCGAACCCATGCCGGCCTCTTTTTCATATTCTCCGGAACCGGTCACATCCATAAGCTCTGTGAGATCGTCATGATACTCGCTCAGATATCTATGCTCCTTGCCATACTCCTCGCCAAAACTTCCGCTCATCCTGTGATCAGCAATCACAGTTCCGGTGCTTTTGGATACTCGTTGCACAGCAACCTGTACGGTGGCTCGTCTTCTTCTATCTCCGGGAACCTGTACACAGGCTCGTAGAATCTGTTGTCTGTGTTGTCGTCGTTGCACTGTGAGACTTCTCCGATGAGAACGCTGCCCGATCCCGGCACCACGTGGAATTCATGATACTGATGAGGCCATAGCGTGATGCTCTGTCCCGGCTCGAGCCTAACCTCTGTTCCTGCCGGTACATAATACGAACGCCCGTCTGAATTGACCAGTACATCGGTATCTGCCAGACCACCCTCACCATCATCGTTATAGACCTGGATCAGTAAGATCCCGCCGCCTCGGTTGATGATGTCTTCAGATTTCACCCAGTGAAAATGCATAGGAGATATCATATTGTCCCGTACAAACAGCAGCTTTTCTGCATATGTCTTCTTGTATTTCGGATCATGCTGGTTGCCGTTTCTAAGCGTGATGAGGCCCATGCCCACCTTGTTGAAATCGCCGAGCCCATAATCCGTAATGTCCCAGCCAAGCATGTTGTCGCGTATCTCGTCATATTCGTGGCCTTTGTCAGCCCAGTCCTCAGGAGTCCAATTGCAGAAAGGAGGCAGCGCAAATCCCACGCGCTCGATCAGTTCTTCCATCTCACGTATGACTCCATTTATCTCAGACCGCTTCATGATCTTTTTCTCCTTTTGCTGTAATAAGCGTAACTGCCAGCGTTTCTCATTTCCCCACCATTATACCACTCGTCGATGTTCTATCGCCTCTAAAGCGCTTAGTCCACCTAAAGTGATCATACGAAAAACTCCGGATCTAAGCCGGAGTTGTGGAGCTTCCGGCCGGACTCGAACCGGCGACCCACGCATTACGAATGCGTTGCTCTACCAACTGAGCCACGGAAGCAGATATTACTTTTACTGAGCCACGGAAGCAGATATTATTGAGGAACGCATTCGTAATGCGTACCTTTTATTGCGGTGCTCTGTAAATATAACAGAGCACGCCGCATTTTTCAATGTTTATCTTGCTCGTCCCGGATCGACAGGCCGTCGTGCCTTTCCTCTATCTCTTCTGTATATTCCTCGTCCGGGAACATAAGTGTAAAGCCGTTGCCGTTTACTTCGCTGATCGTTGTGATCGTGATAAAAGCTTTGTCATCCAGTTCCAAAACAGCCCTCTTTGCTCTGTTCATAGTGCGCGTGCCCGTCGCACACAGGATGACCGCTTTATCATCTCTCATATAGCCTCCGGTTGCCTTGAACAGAGTTGTTCCATAGCCGAGTTCCAGGAGCCTCTCGTTGATCTCCCGGGTCTTTTCCGACCATATCATCATCTGCATGCCGCCTTGCTCCAAAAGAATCATATGATTCATTACCACGCTGTAAATAAGCGCGTACAATATGCCCAGTATGATCCCATTCGGCTTTGTCATAGGCAGCTGCACAAGAAAGATCAGGATGTCTGTCGCAGATATCACAGTCGCGGTCTTCCAACCGAATTTGCGGTTAAGGATGATCGCCGGAACGTCCATCCCTCCGGTCGAACCTCCTATCCTGATGACCAGACCAAGCCCCACTCCGTCGAGCACACCGGCGCAGATAGCAGCAAGCAGCGGGTCATCGACAAGATGATGCAGCATCTCCAGATTCTGGAAAAGGCTCAGGAAAAACGGGAACGCAAAAGTTCCCACAGCTATAGACGCAGCAAACTTCTTGCCGAGCATGATAGCTCCCAGCAAGAACAGTGCTACGTTGACGACCGCTACAGTCGCAGAAACACTTATGCCAAAATAGAAGTCCAGGACACGTCCGATGCCGCTGACCCCGGCAACCACCATATTATACGGAAGTGCGAAACAGGCCATAGCAAATGCGCAAATGGCGCTGCCTGCTACGACCTGTAAAAATTCCAGAAAGGTCTTTTTGTAGTTTCTTGTCATGTTTTTATTATGCCTGTTATCAACCTGAAATCGCGTAGTCGACGTTGACTTCGATCTCCTGCTCCGGATACTCCTTCGCCACTCTTTCTCTGATGCGCTCGGCGAGTTCGGATCTGTCTCTTACATCAAAGTCCGTAACGACATCGAACCTTATGGCTCTGTCAGCTTGATCGATGTAAAAGCCATGCATCGAGATCACTTCGCTGAATTCGGAAACTATGCCCGCGATGTTCTCTCTGACCTCTTCAGAAGCCGATTGCCTGCTGTTTACTGCGTATACAGACACGCCCATCATCTCTACGCCGGTATCCTCATATACCTTGCGCGAAATCGCTCTCTGCAGATTATCTATCCACGCCGCCTTGAGAGCCTCGGGTATTTCGATATGTGCGGAGCCTATCATTCGCTCCTTTCCATAGCTGTGAAGAGCTATGTCGTATACTCCCAGAACTTCCGGAAAGCTCATTATTGATTCTTTTACCTTTTCGATCAGCCCCGCTGAGATCCTCTCTCCGAGAAGATTGCTCACAGTCTCTCTGACCGTATCTATGCCGGCCTTTACGATCAGAAGCGCTATTATGATGCCGATATAAGCTTCAATATCGATCCCCTTGATCATGTAAATCAGAGCGGAAACTATCGTTGCCGCCGACATCAGGGAATCATGGAGAGAATCCTCTCCCGAAGCGGTAAGAGCGGAAGAATCGAGCTTCTTTCCTTGTTTCTTTGTATAGATGCCCAGGCCCACCTTGAACAGGAGCGCGATACATATGGCCATTATAGCCGGAGCCGAGTAGTCGACTGCTTTAGGATCAGCTATCCTGATCACGGACTCTCTGAACGCGCCTAATCCGGCATAGAGAATTATCAGTCCAATGATGAGCGAAGATACGCTCTCTATGCGTCCGTATCCAAACGGATGCCTTCTGTCGGGTTCCCTTACCGACAGCCTCGCTCCGACCAGCGTTATAACGGAAGAAAGGGAATCGCTCAAGTTATTGATACCATCCGTTCGTATAGCAATGGATCCGGATATAGTTCCAATCGCGATCTTGGTTGCTGCAAGCAGCGCGTTCACGATTATCCCGATTATACTGGCTTTGACGATCTCTTTTGTTCTGTCCACTCTGACTTCGCTCTATACTGAATAAAGGTTGTTATTTGAAAACTCCGGATTAGAAGTGATATCTATTCCCAGCGCTTTGACCGCTCTTTCGTCCTTCTCGGAAAGGATGGCTGTGCAGTGAGCAACGCATCCGTCGAGATTAGGGATCTCTTTGAGCGCCAACTCAGCGAACGGGTTTGTCAGCTTCGTAAGAGTAAGCGCCATGATGACTTCTTCGAGATTGAGGCTCGTCTTGTCGTGGAGCACGCTCGCTTTTGTGCTGGACATGGCTTCAAAAATTGTAGGCGAGATGATCAGCATGTCGTCCTGTATACCCGCAAGTTTCTTGATGGCGTTAAGCACCATAGCAGCTGTAGCTACCATCCTGCGTGATGATCTTCCGGTCACTATGCTGCCGTCAGGAAGCTGCATCGCTGATACTACGACGTTCTCGTATCTTTCAGGGTTCTGAGACTTCTTTATCTCTACGTATTCCTCAGCCGCAGCGACAGCAGGTCTGTCATATCTGTTGGCTCCGACTTCCTCCATTAGAAGCTTGCAGCGTTCGAGCGTAGACTCGTCGATCGTGCCTTTTCTGTACGAGCACTCGGCGATGAGATATCTTCGGATAATCTCCTGGATAGCCGCTTCTCTGCACACCTCATCATCGGTGATGGCAAATCCCGCTCTGTTTACACCCATGTCGGTAGGGGATTTGTAGCCTTCTGTTGAACCGGTGATCGCGTGGAGTATACGGCTGAGCACAGGGAACGCGTCGATGTCTCTGTTGTAGTTGACGGCTGTCTCACCGTAGGCCTCGAGATGGAACGGATCGATCATGTTTACATCTTTCAGATCCGCGGTAGCTGCCTCATATGCGATATTTACAGGATGTTTAAGCGGCAGACTCCAGATAGGGAAGGTCTCAAACTTAGCATATCTGGCCTTACGACCTCTTTTGTATTCGTGATACACCTGCGAAAGAGAAGTCGCAAGTTTGCCCGAACCGCCTCCCGGCCCTGTCACTACGATAAGCGGCTTAGATACTTCGATGTATGGGTTGGCTCCATAGCCTGCTTCTGAGACGATAGTGTCTACATCAGTAGGATAGCCCTTTGTAAACATGTGCTTGTATGTGCGGATCCCGCGGCGCTCAAGCTTCGCGATGAATTGATTTACGGAAGGAGCATCTTCGTATCTGGTGACGACCACAGAATTTACTGAGAGATCGTAACTACGGAACTCGTCGATAAGTCTCATTACCTCGAGATCGTAAGTTATACCGAAGTCTTGACGGGTTTTGCTCTTGATAATATCTCCTGCGTAGATACAGATGATGATCTCCGCCTGATCTCCCATCCTCTGGAGGAGCTTGATCTTTGCGTTCTCATCAAACCCGGGCAGTACTCTCTTGGCGTGCTTGTCTCCGACCAGCTTACCGCCAAACTCAAGATAGAGTCTGCCTTCACCATTCTCTATTCTTTCGAGTATGTACTTGGACTGTTCTTCGATATACTTCTCTGCGCTGAATCCTTCTTTTTTCATTGATGCTCTCCAATTTCCCCTATGATGGCGTCACTTCTATTTCGAGTATGTTTCGCCTCGAAAAGAACTTATCGAACTTGATCTTATAATCGACAGAGACTTTGCCGTAGCCCTCTTCATCCAGATTGTCTTCCAGTTTGTTGGTATATACTTCGAGTTTGAAATATGAACTCTGTGGCAGGTGGAACTTCGTTATGTTCAATGTGCCAGGTGAGAGGGTCATATCCATCTCTTCATCACTGTCGACCGTAGCGTATTTGCGTATACGAAGAGAGCCATCCTCGACCTTGAACAAAGTACGCACATCTTCGACTCCGTCTCCGTCCTCGATATATGTGATATATGTAGCGTTGTTACGCGAATAGACTGTGCCCTCTGTAAGGATCTCTGTCGTATCCTCGAGCTCCATCTCGCGCCTGAAAGCGTCGCCGCTCGGCTTCAATTCTTCGATATATTGGTTACTTGTGATCTTGAGATTGACGTTCTTTTTCATACTTGATTATTTTAATACTTTGACTGTTATGACACAATAACGACATATTTAAAAACTACAATATTTCGTGTACAATTCATAAGTAATCACATTATGTACACAATAGGGGGGCCGCAAATCCCGCACTATACACAGTGCACAACAGAAAGGAGGTGCTTCTGGTAAGCGCTCAAGAAAAATGGATGAAAAAGACAGACACATTGTAACATTCGGAGACGATGAATCGTCGGTTACAACAGACAACAGGATCACAGCTGATAACGGCTTCAGCTACACCACAGACATCCCTAAGTCAAGCGAGCCGGAAGAAATCAAGAGCGCCGGTGAAATCGCCGGGGATAGTTTCGTTATGCGGCCATCGGAGCCGGAAATCGCAGAGGTCAAAGCCGAAACGGAAGTCAAAACGGCGGAGCCTGAGATCGGCTCAAACACATCAGAGTCTTACAATATGAGACATATGGTGCATGAAAGTCCTGCGCATGTACAGGCGCCAAACAAAGAGAAGAAGTACGTTACCAAGGGAACGCTTGTGGCATGCATGATAGCGACTATGCTGGTCAGCGCCATCCTCGGGGCTCTGATGGGCGGAGCGTTCTCGGGCAGCAACAGCTCTTATTCAGATAACAGAAAATCCCGCAATGACTCTAATCTCACGGAACTCAATTTGAGCGAGGCCACCGGCAGTAAACTTACAGTCGGAGAGATAATCAATAAAAACGCCGATGCCGTAGTAGAGATCATCGTCGAAGGCACCACACAGGGCATGTGGGGTCAGCTGCAGCTGGCTCAGGGTGCAGGCTCCGGCGTTATAGTCAAGGAAGACGGCTATATAGCTACCAACTACCACGTAGTACAGGGTGCCAATAAAGTAGAAGTCACGCTCCACAACGGAGACAAATATAACGCGACCATAGTAGGAACCGATCAGTCAAATGATATAGCCGTCATCAAGATAGACGCTAAGGATCTTACTACCGCCACCATAGGCGACAGCAGTAAAGTTGCAGTCGGAGATCTGGCTGTAGCGATCGGCAACCCTCTCGGGCAGCTCGGCGGCACTGCAACATCAGGCATCATCAGCGCGCTCGACAGGACGCTCACTATAGAGGGCACAACTTTGACATTGCTCCAGACAGACGCGGCCATCAACGGCGGTAACTCCGGCGGCGGTCTGTTCAACGGAAGCGGAGAGCTCATCGGCATCGTCGAATCCAAGGCTTCAGCGGTAGGCGTAGAAGGATTGGCCTTCGCCCTGCCTATCAATTCTGTTTCACAGATCATCAACGATATGATCGAAAACGGCGGTTCGATGCAGAACGCTTCATCATCTACTCCTGCAGTCGGCGTCGTGATCAGCGAAGTTTCTGAAGAGAACGCTCGCTACTACGGGCTTGATTCAGCCGGTGTTTACATCGCTCAGGTAACCGGCGCCAATGCTTTGAAGGCCGGTTACAAAGAACAGGACAGGATCGTGTCCATCGATGGCACTGAGATCTCATCCTCAAGCGAATTCATCTCTATCGTCAGGAAACACAAAGTAGGCGATACAGTAACAATAGTGGTAAGCCGTAACGGCCAAGAGATCGAGATCAAATCCGAACTCGAGCCACTCGAAAACACGCAGGATTAACCGCAATTCCCGGTGGGGGAATCCCAAAGCCGAAGGCGTATGATCGGGCAATATAAGAGGCAGCCGCTTTTACAGCGACTGCCTTTCTCCTCGTTCCATTCTTTTTGATTCTGTTTAAACAGTTTCCAGCTTCTCACCGAGTGCAAAGATGAATTCCTTCAGCGTCTTTACATGGGCATCAGCTTCGACTCTTGCCTCTTCATCGCGTCCGCTGTTGATAGCTTCCATTATACGGCGATGCTGCTCCGCGGTAGACTCATAGAGAGAAGAGTCATCATAGTACAGATATCTGAATCTGAGTGAAAGTTCCTGCACGTAATTCACAAGCTCACTCAGTGTCTCATTGCCGCTACACTTTACTATGCAGTTATGGAACTTCTCATCGAGCTCTATGATCTTCTCTTTGTCATCCGCAACCTCTATCGCTTTTTCATATTCTTCAGCAATAGCCTTGAGTTCTTCCTTTTCAGAATCTGTGATCCTCTGAGCCGCGAGCTTTGCAACGAAGCCTTCCATATCCTCTCTTACCTCGAATACATCAAGCATATCCTTGATGGATATATTTGCGACGTATGCTCCGCGTCTTGGCTCCACCTTTACGAGGCCGTCATCAGCGAGTCTCTTGATCGCTTCTCTTATCGGAGTTCTGCTGACGTTCATCTTTTCTGAAAGGTCGATCTCCATCAGCCTTGTCTGCGATACGATCTCTCCTGTAAGGATCTTATGTTTAAGCTCCAGATATACCAGATCCTTGAGTGGTTTCTGGACTTTAAGCTGCATATCCGTTAACATTATCTCTCCCCTTAAATAATTATATTCCTGTATCTGACAGCCACATTCTCATCCCATTATCATCTTGGGTGAGCTTCGCGAGAAGCTCCATATCCTCAGATGCCTTTTGGCTATCACAGTAGTATGCGACTATGGATGGACCGCTTCCGCTCATCAGCACTTCTTCGGCGTTTAGCTGTTCTTGCATGATTTGCTTCAATTTCGCCGCCCTTTTGTGTTCCATGAGAGTATAACTCTCCATATCGTTTATAAAGAGGCTGCGGTCATCTTTATCTATATCTGAATAGCCTATGCTGTCCATGGCTTCATATGCCGCCTTAGTAGAGACTCCTGTCCCCGGATTTGCGAGGATCACGATACGCTTTACAGGATCAGCTGCTTCGACTATCTCGCCTATACCGGCTGTCCATGCGGAGTCTCTCGCTTCATCTATACCCCTCAGCCCTTTGAGCGCTTCTCTGTTACGATACGCATTCATAAAGATAGAGAAGGGGACATCAGCGCCTACGGCATTACCCGCATCCATCAGTTGTCTGAGTGTGAGCGGATAGCCTGTAATGGCGTTGAGCCCAAGCATCACTACAGCCGCGTTACCTGAGCCCCCGGCTATGCCTGCCGCAACGGGAAGCCTTTTATCGATCTCCACGATGACAGCTTCCGGAAGCGCGTTTCCTTCGTATGTTTTGAGGAAAGCTTCGGCACCCTTGAACACAAGATTGCTTTTGTCCGTTGGCATTGTTTCTGAAGCCGTACATAAATATACAAGAAGTTCATTTAGATTGCAATGCGGAAAGTTGCATTTTGTTGCATTTTCAGAACACTTTTTAACGGACACAATATCATGAAGACCTGTCCCCTGCATGAATGAGACGATCTCATGATAACCATCGGGCCTTTTTCCGGTGACTCTCAGTGAAAGATTGATTTTGGCGTGTGCTTTTAAAGTAATGCTTTCCATTTTAGTTCCGTAGAAAACAGGGGAGTTATCTCCCCTGTAGCTAAGCCTTATTTCTTTTTGCCTTTAGACGATGAAGCCTTTTTCGCTTTGCTTCCTTTATGTAGTGCCCTGATCGCCTCTATTGAACGATCTTCTTTGCTTATCGGAGCCGGAGCGTGTACATGATATACGTTCTTGAGATACTGGGCGCAGTTCTCTATCTTCTTTTCTTGAGGCTCTTCTGTCTTTTTCTTTTTGCGAGCTCTTTTCTTGGCTTCTTTTTCTTCTTTCTTGGCCTGTTCTTCCATCACCTCTTCAACAGTCTTTCCTGTTCTCTTGGCTTCTTTATATGGATTGAAGACCTCTTTAGTCTCTTCTTTTTTCTTGTCTGTCTCGTCTTCTTTTTTCTGATTGTTCTGGCGCATCGAGATGACCATGATACCGCCGAACATCACCATCATCATGACCATGTTGACGATGTTGTTGACTCTCTGGTTGTAAGTCTTGAAGGTGATAGTCTGATCTTTTCCGAGAGTATTACCGTCGTTATCTACCAGCCCGCCATCGATCTGGAGCACATACTCCGCGTTATTTGCTGCTGTAAATCCCTGATCCGGATCCGCAACTACCAGCACAAGCCCATCGTTCTTGTCGCTGAAGAGCACCTGGATAGGGACTGCCTTACCGTCTTCATCTATGATCTTAAACTTATCGGCATCGGCCTTTTTTGCTTCTTTGGAATTGATAGGGTTGTTGAATGTCAGCTTTACACCGAGATTCTCCATGGATGTGTTTGTCTGGCCGTCTTTTGGGTATGACGATACTATCTTAAGATCACCGTCTCCCGCAAATGCAAATGCCGACATCGCCATGATCAGGAGTGATGTAAGTATCGCTATCAGGCTTACTCTCTTCATTACTAATTATCCTCGTCTTTCTCTAAAGAACTCTTTTAGAGTCGTGCTGCACTCTTCTCCGAGCACGCCTCTTTTTATCTCTATTCTGTGGTTGAGCCTCTCATCTGACGCTATATTGCGAAGCGATCCGCATGCCCCGGTCTTAGGATCATCCGCTCCTATCACGAGTCTGTCGATCCTCGAGAGCACCAAAGCCCCCGCGCACATGCTGCAGGGTTCCAGCGTCACGTACATAGTGCATCCGGTGAGCCACTTGGCTTCAAGCGTGCTCTCAGCTTCCTCGATGGCGAGCATCTCGGCGTGTGCCGAAGAACGCTTATCTGCCTCGATGCGATTATGCGCCCGCGCGATCACCGCACCATCTTTAACAATGACCGCACCGACCGGCACCTCGCCTTCGCCGGCACCTATGGCAGCTTCGCGAAGAGCTTCGAGCATGAATCTCTCATCAATGTCTTTGCAAACAATCTGCTCAAAAACCATAGCCGTGAAATTGTATCACATTGTATTTATTCAATCAAGAAAACTACGCCTTAAAGACATATTTTACAAGCATCAGCAGCGGATTTACATCATATATGACCTTAGCGACGGTAGTCTGCTGAAGAGCCTCTATCATTCCCGGAACTTTATCCGGCGAGAAAAGGGTAGTGGCAGGTATCAAGAGCGCCACGGCGACCCATGCGATGAGAAGACCTCTAACTCCTCCGAGCACAAATCCAAGCATTCTGTCAGTAAATCCGAGGATCATCGACCTCTCTACCAGCAACTTGACTATCGACCTGATAACAAACACGACCAGCGCTGTGCCAAGCAAGATGATCGCGAATGCAAATATGCCGATAGCGATCTCTGTCAGTCTGGTCGCAGCCGCGTCTGCTGTCCTGTCGGCCGCGTTTGAGAAAACATCTCCCAGAGATCTTGAGATGCTGCCCAGAAGCGAAGTATCACCATCCGGTGTAACGATCTCTCCCATGCCGCTTGCAGGGACTACGTCACCTGTCGTGTTTCCGGTGTCTCCGCGGATGATCTCAAATATATGATCATGCAGCGATGTGCTCATTTTTTTCTTTGAAAGCCACTCCGCCAGGCGCTCGGAATACATGAAGCCAAGCACCGCTCCGCCTACGATACCCAATATGCGCAGGATAGTGTCGCCAATGCCTCTGACCGCACCTATCACGGCTGCTACAAATATGATGAGCCCTACGGCTCCGTCTATCATCCACCATTCGATTCCATTTGTACCCATGCGTTGATTATAGCACACTCCGGCGCGAATGTGTTTCGTGAGGACGAGGCACGAGTGTGAGGCAGCCGTCTCTTGTAAAGAGCGAGCAAGCAACTGCCGAATGCGAGATGGTCCGAGGACGAACTGAAATCACACCGTGGCGACGGTCTGACGACAGAAGCGAGTCGGAAACTCCGAACTTCGCCAGTCCCACGGCGAAGTGAGCTTTTCCGCGAGCCTTGGAGGACCGGCGAAACGGTTTGTGTTTCGTGAGGACGAGGCACGAGTATGAGGCAGCTGCTTGCTCGCTCCAAAAAAAGAAAAACGGCTGCCGCGTAATTGCGACAGCCGCAGACCGTAGACAAAGCCCAAGTTTCAAAACACTGAAGCTTGGGCTTTTCTCATGCGTATGAAAATTGTGATCCGAAGAAAAATGAAGAAACAAAGCTCAAAAGATCATCGAAAAGACCCCCGTCAGGACCATTCTTAGG
>JAZQBC010000009.1:0-6295 GCA_045545495.1 Anaerovoracaceae bacterium
AGCCTACTCTTATCAGGAGCGCGACTTTCCTCAAGGAGCTGACCGGAGGCAAGAGCCTCGGAAGATATCTCGACAGCGACACGGCGGCCGAACTCAAAGACATGATGAAATACAATGTCACTGAGAACTATGGCGAGTGGAACTTTGAGGGAATGGACATGTATGCCAAGTCGGGCACTGCAGAGGCAGGCTCTGACAGTCCGGACGCGTGGTTCGTCGGATTCACCGATGATGCTGACGCTCCGTATGCATTTGTGGTATGGGTCAAGGGCGGAGGCTTCGGATCGGAGGTCGCCGGACCTATCGCTGCAAGAGTGATAAGGGCGCTCGGTTCAGCAGAGGAATAAAACAGGATTACATAGCTGTATGGACAAAAATGACGTTATTGGGAAATAACGTCATTTTTATTGGAAAGTTGTCATAATTAAATATATAATGACGCTTCAAATGACGATTTGCATGTTATTATCTAGATACAGAAAGAGATACAGAAAACACCTCCCTTGAATCTCATAAACGCTTAATACTTAATCTTCATAAAATCCTCTTATACAAGCGCCCCGGACACGTTTCCGGGGCGTTTGTATGGGGGAGTTTTTGTATTAATTTACAAAAACCAATTGACATTGCTTATCGATATAGTTAATATTTACAACGTTGAAAAGTGAATAACACCTGACCCGATAGAGGTTGCGGAGATTATGAGTAACAGTCCATTGATGCGCGGGTACGCGGGCTGCGAAAGGATGATCCGCCGAAGGTCGCCGGAAGACCCGGCAAGGCGATCTGGGGCGATGCAATAATATGCATCGTACTGTCACACTAGTGGAGCGCTATCATGGTATAGGAAATAAAGATTACCTCATCCATGGAAGTTCGTTTCAAGCGTTATTCATGGATTTTTTCTTATTGTATATCCTTTGGCTTTGCGAAGGATCAAATGGAGAATGGAGGTATTTTTATTATGGACACACCTGCTCTGTACGCGACAGCATGGGCGATACTTCCGCCGCTGATCGCTATCGTGCTCGCGCTGATCACAAAAGAGGTCTACAGTTCGCTGTTCCTCGGAGTGCTTCTCGGCGCAGTACTCTATGCCGGCGCTGATTTCGACGGCATACTCAATCATCTGCTTTACGAAGAAGTAGGCGATAACAAATACGGTATCATCAGCGCTCTTTCGGATACATGGAATGTTGGTATTCTGATATTCCTGGTAGTGCTTGGTATCATAGTCGCACTCATGAATCTTTCGGGTGGCTCGAAGGCTTTCGGAAATTGGGCTCTCAAGCGCGTGAGATCACGTGTCGCTGCTGAGATAGCTACCATGCTTCTCGGTATCGTATTATTCGTAGACGACTACTTCAACTGCCTTACTGTAGGCTCGGTAATGAAGCCTGTTACAGACAATTACAAAATCTCCAGGGCAAAACTCGCGTATATCATTGACGCCACCGCGGCGCCTGTATGCATAATCGCTCCTGTTTCTTCATGGGCTGCTGCAGTTTCCAGCTTTGCCGGTGAAGGACAAAACGGCATCACTCTGTTTATCCAGTGCATCCCTTACAACTTTTATGCTCTGTTTACCATCGTCATGATGATCGCTCTCATTCTCATGAGATTCGATTACGCAGGCATGGCCAAGTTTGAACAGAATGCTGTAGAGACAGGAGATCTCTTCACTGTTAACGATGTCAACGCAGATATGGCTGACGCTGCGGATCTCGGAAGCGACAAGGGAACCGTTCTTGATCTTTTGCTTCCTGTCATCGTGCTCGTCATAAGCTGCGTAGTGGGAATGATCTACACAGGCGGATTCTTCGACGGAGCCAGCTTTGTCACATCCTTCTCAGATTCTGATGCTTCAATCGGACTCTCGATGGGTTCGCTCGTGGCTCTGGTCATCATCATCATTTATTATACTTTGAGACGTACGGTCAGCTTCACTGACATAATGGGCTGTGTTCCTGAAGGCATGAAGCAGATGGCATCCCCAATACTCGTGCTGACTCTCGCATGGTCGCTCAAGTCCATGACTGACAGCCTCGGTCTTGCTGACTTTGTAGGCGGACTCGTTGAGAACATGGGCGGAGCCGCTGTAGGCATCCTTCCTGCAGTGCTCTTCCTGATTGCTTGTGTGCTCGCGTTCGCTTCAGGTACATCCTGGGGTACATTCGGCATACTGATCCCTATCGGACTTGCCATCACATCGTCACATCCGGAGCTCACAATGCCTATCATGTCAGCGTGCATGGCCGGTGCCGTTTACGGAGACCACTGCTCACCTATCTCGGATACCACTATCATGGCTTCGGCCGGCGCAAACTGCGACCACGTTTCACACGTATCCACACAGCTCCCTTACGCGACTACAGTCGCTGCTGTTTCCGCTATCGCATATGTCATAGCCGGATTTACAAAGAGCCCTGTGATCCCACTGATCGTAGGTTTCGTGCTTCTGATCGGAGTGCTCTTCTTCCTCAAAGGAAGGGAAGGTTCATACATCTCGCCTAAAGAGATCGCGCTGGAACAAGCTGAATAAGGCTTAATGCCGTGTTTCAGACGGGTCCGGTGATAAACATTTAAAAAATGGCGGAGCAGGGAATTTTCCCTGTTCCGTTTTTTCTTTATGGAGGAAGTGATAGAATTATTTGCGTAAGAGGAATAAAGGATTATAGGAAGGAGGCTTTCATGAAAGTAATAATGTCGGGTAACGAAGCGATAGCCCGCGGAGCCTATGAAGGCGGAGCGAGATTTGCTTCGGCATACCCGGGAACACCAAGTACAGAGATCCTCGAAAACATGCCTCAGTATGGTGAGTCTGTTTATTCGGAATGGGCTCCTAACGAGAAAGTAGCTACCGAGGCAGCGATAGGTGCTTCGATAGCAGGAGCCAGAGCGTTCTGCGCGATGAAACATGTCGGGCTCAACGTAGCAGCTGATCCTATTTATACTTTCGCCTATACTGGAGTTACCGGCGGATTTGTAATAGTAGTAGCGGATGATCCGGGCCAGCACAGCTCGCAAAATGAACAGGACAACCGTAATCAGGCAAAGGCAGCACGCCTTTTGATGCTCGAGCCATCAGACAGCCAGGAAGCTCATGACTATATGAAAGCTGCTTTTGAGCTTTCAGAGAAGATGGATATGCCTGTCATGATGCATGTCACTACCAGAATATGTCACTCCAAGTCGATAGTAGAACTGGGCAATAGGGTAGAAGCTGAGGTTCCTGACTACGAGCCTAAGATCAAGAAGTACGTAACTGCTCCGGCAAACGCGAAGATTTTAAGAGCCACTCTTGAAGAGAGAGTAGAGAAGGCGAGGGCTTTCGCTAATGACTGTGAGTTCAATAAAGTCGAGATGCACGATACAAAGATCGGTGTGATCACATCAGGCGTATCGTATCAGTACGCAAGAGAGACATTCGGCGAGAATGCGTCATACCTCAAACTCGGAATGACTTTCCCTCTTCCATACGAGCTGATCAAGGACTTCGCGTCCAAAGTCGACAACATATATATAGTAGAAGAAATGGATCCTTATCTCGAAGAACATGTCAAGATGCTCGGCATCGACTGCGTAGGCAAGGATAAGATCCCAAGATACGACGAACTCAATACAGATATAGTTAGGAAGGCTTTTCTCGGAACAGAGCCTGAGACATATAAATCAGACGTGGCGACTGTCGTAAGGCCGCCGGCACTCTGCGCAGGCTGCCCTCACAGAGGTTTCTTCTACGCGTTGTCCAAGAGAAAGAACATAATGATCACAGGTGATATAGGGTGCTACACACTCGGAATGGCACCACCGCTTGGCGCGATCCATACATGCATATGCATGGGCGCAGCTCCGTCGCAGGGCCACGGCGCGTCGATAGCGCTTAGAGACGCCGGCAAGGATACAAAGGTCGTCTCAGTACTAGGTGACTCTACATTCTTCCACACAGGCGTTGCGTCACTGATGGGTGAGGTGTATAACAGCGGATCGAATCTGACAGTTGTACTCGATAACCGTATCACCGGTATGACAGGTCACCAGCAGAATCCGGGTACGGGTTACACTCTGATGGGCAAGGAAGCCCCTGAGGTAGATATCCCGGCTCTTTGCATGGCGATCGGAGTCAAAGAGGAGAATATAATAACAGTAAATCCTAATAATCTTGAAGAGGTCAACACCGCGCTTGACACTCTCCTGCCAAAAGAAGAGCCGTGCGTGCTCATTACAAGATGGCCATGCGTACTCAAGAAATTCAGTCAGCAGGATATAGACGAATTCCCTACGCTGCATAAGACACAGTGCGCGATCGATCAGGAGAAGTGCAAAAATTGCAAGATGTGCGTAAAGACCGGTTGTCCGGCACTTATCTCCACAAAGGAAAAGGTAGTAGTAGATGTGACGAGCTGCAATGGCTGCACAGTCTGCAAACAGGTCTGCCCGTTTGACGCGATAGAGGAGGTGACAAGATAATGAGTGAAGTTAGAAATATCCTCCTGGTAGGAGTAGGCGGACAGGGAACTATCCTGGCATCAAAGATCCTTACCAGCGGTCTTATGAAGGCAGGTTATGACGTAAAGATGAGTGAGATCCACGGCATGTCTCAGAGAGGCGGCTCTGTATCGACACAGGTAAGATATGGAGACAAAGTATATTCTCCTATCGTCGGCAAAGGATCCGCAGACGTTATCGTGGCATTTGAAGAAATGGAAGCTCTAAGGTGGCTTGATCATCTAAAGATCGGTGGCACTATGGTAATAAACGATTATCAGATACAGCCTGTCCCGGTCAATCTGGGATCAGCGGAGTATCCTCAAGGAATCATAGAACATCTCAAAGGGATCTGCGATGTGCACGCGTTCAAGGCTGCGGATATAGCTACGGAGCTTGGTAACCCTAAGGCGATGAACATAGTTCTCCTTGGAGCTCTGGTAAAGAGTATGGGCGGACTCGATGATATCGATTGGGACGCGGAAATAGAAGCCAACGTGAAGCCAAAGTTTATTGAACTCAATAAGAAAGCTTTCCATGCGGGTTATAACCTTTAGAAACACAGTGCTTATTGGGTCGGGAGAGATTGACTCCCGGCCCGTTTTGGTTGAAAGTGATTCGTTACCATGTTAATATTTGACGGTACGGAGCGAAGGAGGATTAAGTATGAGAACTTTGATGCTTACAGCAGGCGTAGCGATGACAGGCGCCGGGATATTCTGTGCGGCCAACGGCAGCAGAGCGTTTCTCTCGGTGGCGTTTGTGATAGGTATCGTGTTTATGCTGCTCGGAGCATTTGAAGTGCTCGTAGGCAGAAGAGCCGACTTTGAGATCCTCGGCGCAGATCTGGGTATAACTAAAGATGGTGTTATTATGCTTCTCTTCGGAGTTGTCATACTCACGGGACAGATAACAGACGATCTGTCTGCTCAGACTGTATTCGCACTGCTCCTTACTACAGAGGGCGTGCTTTCCTTCGGACCGGAAATGCTCGATGTTATGTCAGCTTCCAGAGAGCAGAGAATAGAGGCGGGAGCCAACATCCTTATGATCATCGTAGGGATCTATATGTTCTTCAATAACACTACGCTTAATCTGCCGGCAACGCTGCTCATAGGGATATGCATGATCATACTGGGGCTTCGCAGGGCTGCTCAGGCTTTTTCTATAGAATATAGCAGGCCGGGCTTTATCACCGGAAACGAGGAAAAACTGAGAGAAGCCGAAGAAGATGAACAAAGAGCTCTTGCAAAAGCCAAAGAAGGTATCAGAGAGCAGAAATCCGCTCAGCGCAGGATCGCTAAGATCAAAGAAGATATAGCTGCGGAAGAGAACGTGATGATGAGCGCGGCCGTTACCAGAGCGGAACGCGAAGCGGAGCGCGAGATGGAAGAATAGGCGGTAAAAGCAGGCGCGGATCATGTTCTGGAATAGGAACAGAAAAACGTCTAAAAAATATCAAATTAGGTGTTGACTAATCTGTTTAAAGTAGTATTATAAACGAGCGCGAAAAAACAGGGCGTAAATGAGCCTTGTTTTTTTAAGCCACTAGTTGGCTGGGCGCTACTCCGGCTTATCGGAGAGGTCAAAAAAGTATTTCAACAATTTAAAAAAACCTCTTGACAGAAAACGATAAACCGAGTATATTAATAAAGCTGTCGCTGAAAAGCGCAGCGGAACCTTGAAAACTTCATAGTGTAGAACAGGTCTTGAAATTAAGAAGGCTACGGCCTTTGAAAATGAAAGATCTAGTGAATAAGACAAACAAGCAAAACTTGTTGTCCCATTCAATTTCTAGACAAACAAT
>JAZQBC010000010.1:0-30555 GCA_045545495.1 Anaerovoracaceae bacterium
CTAAGAATGGTCCTGACGGGGGTCTTTTCGATGATCTTTTGAGCTTTGTTTCTTCATCTTTCTTCGGATCACAATTTTCATACGCATGAGAAAAGCCCAAGCTTCAGTGTTTTGAAACTTGGGCTTTGTCTACGGTCTGAAAAGACGGAATTATCCGTCTTTTTTGATGTGCATTACGCGCCCACTTATTGCCCGAAATGTGGTAAAATATCTACCTATGCAGATGACATTAAACAGTGAACAGAATAGAGCGGTAAGGCAGATCGACGGGCCTCTCCTGATACTCGCGGGAGCGGGCTCGGGCAAGACTGCAACTATGACACACCGCATGGCTTACATGGTAGAGCAGGGCATCGACCCTCATAACATTCTCGCAGTCACTTTTACCAACAAAGCTGCTGCCGAGATGAGGGGCAGGGTAGAGGCTCTGATCGGCGAAGTCTATGGTATGTGGATCATGACATTCCACGCCATGTGCCTTCGCATGCTAAGGTATTCACCAGAGAGGCTTGGCTACAAGGCCGGCTTTACGATATACGATGAGACCGACAAGAAGACGCTCATAAGGCGCATCAGCAAAGAACTCGGAGTAGATGACAAACTCACATCGGCTTCGCTTATCATTTCGGTGATCAGCAAGTGCAAAGAGAGCGAAGAAGGCCCTGAGGAATATCTGGCGACCACTCGCGGGCTCCCTCAGGAAAAGATCATCTACGAAGTCTATAAGCGCTACCAGTCCGAGCTGATGGAAGCTAACGCGATGGATTTCGACGACCTCCTTTGGAATGGCGTCAAGTTGCTCGAGCAAAATGAAGATATCCGCGACTATTACGCGGACCGCTTCAGGTACATCATGGTAGACGAGTATCAGGATACCAACTATCTCCAGTACAAGCTGGTAAAGATGCTCGCTTCAAAGCACGGCAATCTCTGTGTTGTCGGCGATGACGACCAGTGCATCTATCAGTGGAGAGGCGCAGATATCAGGAACATCCTCGACTTCGAGCACGACTTCCCTAATGTGCTTACCATAAGGCTTGAACAGAATTACAGATCCGAAGGCAACATATTGAAGCTTGCCAACTCAGTCATAAAGAATAATAAAGAGCGCAAGGCCAAGAGCCTTTGGACCGACAGAAAAGACGGAGAAAAGATCACATATAAGAGGCTGGAGGACGAAAAACAGGAGGCTTGGTGGATAGGCTCCGAGATAGAGAGACTCCACAGCGATGAGGGCTATGCTTACAAGGACATGGCGATCCTTTACAGAAAAAACGCCCAGTCGAGAAGCTTCGAAGAAAAATTCAGCTTCCGAGGCATCCCGTACAGAGTGCTCGCCGGCCTCAGATACTATGACCGCAAGGAAATAAAGGATGTCATGGCTTATTTAAGGCTCATCGAAAACCCGGGCGATAATGTTTCCATGCTGAGGGTCATCAACGAGCCTAAGCGTGGCATCGGCGGCAAGACTCTTTCGGGCATCGAGGAATACGCAAAGGCGTACGGCATGACTATATACGAGGCTCTTTGCGAAGACGAGCTTAGAGCCAGCTTCGGCAACAAGGTGAGGACTGCTGTTGACGAATTCACCTCGATGATAGAGGAGATCAGATCCGAGCAGGCCAATCTTACGATCACGGATATATATGACAATATCCTTACACGCTCTGGATATCTCAAGGCTCTTGAAGATCAAAACACAGTAGAGGCCGAGAGCCGCATTGAGAACATAATGGAATTCAAGTCCGTCATAGCTGAGTTTGAAAAGGGTCTCGCTGACGGCAGTGCTCAGTTTTTGAGGGAAGAGATGAACAGAGAGAGGCTTGAACTGATCGGCGAGGGATTCGACGCTGATGATCAGACAGAGCTCTCGGCCTTCCTTGAGCAGATAACTCTGATGTCGGATATAGATAATCATGACGAGGACGAAGACGCTGTAGTGCTGATGACACTTCACTCGGCTAAAGGCCTCGAATTCCCGATAGTATTTATGCCCGGAATGGAGAACGGCATGTTCCCGGGAAATGCAGCCTTTGACAGAGAGGGCGGCATGGAAGAGGAGAGACGCCTCTGCTATGTAGGCATTACTCGTGCCATGAAAAAACTGTATCTAACAGGCGCTCAGGTAAGGACTCTCTACGGCAGGACTGATTTCCAAATGGAATCAACATTCCTGGAGGAGATGGACAAGAGCCTTATGGACGGCGATCAGACCGTTGAGTCAAAGGTCGAACTCGGAACAGGTCTAAGAGGCGAGGGTTCCTACACAGGCGACTATTTCTTCGGCGGAAGAACCCACGGCAGCGCAGACGGTTTCCATGGCAAAGCGGCCGCTAAGCCTTTTGACAGCCTCAGTGCTTCAAAGAGATCTACGGCGGGCAAGGCAAAGATAGTACAGGAATTCAACAACGGCGATGTCGTAAGACATCCTAAATTCGGGGAAGGCATGGTCATAGAGCAAGATGCCAAGACCATGACAGTGATGTTCGATTCAGTAGGTGAGAAGAAGCTCGGCAAGGGCTTCGTCAAAATGGAGAAAGTGGAGTAGGCGCATTGACACCCATAGGGTGGCATGGTATTCTGTAGACGAAAAAAGGTGCTACCGATAGACGGTTAGCCCAGATAAAAGTCAGCAATAGCCGCCTTGTTCTCCAAAACTACGGGCGGCTATTTCTGTGATTTGTTGTTATCATCGCGGCCGATGGCGAACCCGATACTGAAGCAACTTATGCCAAAGCATAGAACTGCTATCAGACCTTCGATCGTCAACATAGCTTTGCCCTCCTTTCAATTAGATTCCCATGGGGGTTTCTATATAAACGAAGGGTCACAGTCCCTCCGTAGAGGGCTAACCGTCCACCGAATATGGTAGCGCCGCATAAATTATATCAAACATATGTTCGTAGTCAATAAGGATCACCGGATATGTCAGATAATGATAAAAGAAAACAAATAGACGCGCTTGTCGAAAAACTCAATGAGGCTGCCCGCGCTTACTATACGGATGGCGCCGAGATCATCACAAACTACGAGTACGATGACATGTACGATGAGCTTCTGGCTCTCGAAGCAGAGACAGGCTATATACGCAGTGACAGCCCATCGGTCAACGTCGGCTTTGAGACGGCTGCCGGTCTTCCGAAGATCGTCCATGAGATAAAGATGCTTTCCCTCAATAAGACCAAAGACAGGGATGAACTAAGGGCCTGGCTTGGCGATCAGAAGGGCTTGCTCTCATGGAAACTGGATGGGCTCACCGTAGGCCTTACCTATGAGAACGGCAGGCTCGTGCAGGGCGTAACACGTGGAAACGGCGTGGAAGGCGAACTCATAACAGCCAATGTGCTTGAGATAAAGAACGTGCCAAAGACCATCCCTCACAAAGGAAGAGTCATGGTGCGAGGCGAAGCGGTCATCAGATATTCCGACTTCAAGAAGATCAACGAAGCGATCGATGATGCCGATGCCAAGTATAAGAATCCAAGAAATCTCTGCAGCGGATCCATTCGCCAGCTCGATCCTAAGGTGACGGCTGAAAGGAAGGTCAGTTTCTATGGCTTCAATCTGACTGTGGTAGAAGGCCTGGAGATGAACTCAAGGCGAGATCGCATGGAGTGGTTAAAGTCTCAGGGCTTTGAAATAGTCGACTATGTTATGGTCGACAAAGATAACATTCTCGGTGAGATAGACAAGTACGAAGCCGCGATCCCGGGCTTCGATATCCCATCAGATGGTCTGGTGCTTACGCTCGACGATGGTGCCTATGCGGCGACTCTTGGCGAGACAGCCAAGTTCCCAAAGGATTCCATCGCGTTCAAGTGGAGAGACCAGCAGGCAGAGACGGCTCTAAGAGAGATAGAGTGGAGCCCGTCGCGCACAGGACTTCTGAATCCTGTCGCTATTTTCGATCCGGTGGAGCTTGAAGGCACTACTGTGTCGAGGGCATCCGTCCATAATATTAATATAATGGAAGATCTTGAACTGGGCATCGGAGATATAGTTCAGGTATACAAGGCAAACATGATAATCCCTCAGCTCGCAGGCAACCTCACGCGCAGCGGGATTATAGAGATACCATCTGAGTGCCCGGTCTGCGGAGGAGCTACAGAAATAAGAGATGAAGAGGGAACAAAGACCCTCCACTGCACCAACCCTGATTGCCTGGCCAAGCATGTAAAGAAATTCTCTCACTTTGTCGAAAGAGATGCTCTTAACATCGAAGGCCTTTCCGAATCGGGGCTTCTCAAGCTCATCGGGATAGGGGCTGTGAGAGAATTCGCTGATTTATTTAGATTGTCACGCTATGAAAATGATATAGTAAAGATGGAAGGCTTCGGAAAGAAGTCATTCGACAACCTTGCGGCTTCCGCAGAGCGAGCGTCGCATACTACTCCGGCCAGGCTTCTTTACGGACTCGGAGTTCCGGGCATTGGCGTTCAGAATTCCAATGTGATCGCCAGAGCGTGCAGGAATAACTGGGCGGAGATGCAGGGCCTGGATGAAGAGGCTCTTACAGATATAGACGGAGTTGGCGAAGTGCTCGCAAGAGACTATGCGGCCTATTTCAGAAATGAAGCGAATGCCAAGCAACTGAACGCGCTTCTTGAAGTACTGACACTCGATGAGACGTTTGAAGCTGCGGGTGATAAACTCGAAGGAAAGACTTTTGTTATTACAGGAAGCTTAGAGCATTACTCCAACAGGAAAGAACTCAAGTCCGCTATAGAGGCTGAGGGCGGCAAGGTAGCCGGTTCGGTGTCCGCAAGCACGGATTATCTGATCACCAACAATCCGGAATCAGGTTCCGCTAAGAACCGCGCGGCCCGCGAGCATGGAGTTGAGATAATTACGGAAAATGAAGTAATGGAAATGCTACAATAGAGCATAACAGTTGATCTTGAAGAGCAAACGGGAAAGGAGGACAGACCAATGGAGAATGTAAATCTCGTCCCTGATATGGATCAGGCATACGACGAGAGCATCGAGAAGATATTTGAACTAATGGAAGAGAAGAAGTACTTCCGTTGCAGAGACGAGCTTCTCAAACACAATGAAGTTGAGATCGCTGAGATGCTGGTGGATATCAGGCGAAAATTCGATCTCCAGAGAATGGTCGTCCTTTTTCGCGCGCTTCCAAAAGATATCAGCGTAGACGTCTTTGCAGAACTATCGGTTGATGATCAGATCGATATCATCAATATCATCACAGACCCTGAAATCAAATACATTCTCGATGAACTCGACTTCGACGATATGATCGACGTACTTGAAGAACTCCCGTCGAACATCGTCGACAAGATACTCACAACGACACCAAAAAGCGAGCGGCGCTTGATCAACACCTTCCTCAAATATAACGAGGACAGTGCCGGCGCCCTGATGACGCCTGAGTACATCAATCTGAAAAAAACAGCGACTGTAAAGGAAGCTCTAGAGCATATCAAAGAGGTCGGCCTGGATTCAGAGACCATCTATACATGCTATGTGCTTGACAGAGGGCGCAAATTGCAGGGAGTTATCTCGCTGAAATCGCTGGTCATCTCACCTGATGAAGCAATAGTAGGAGACCTCATGCACGAGGACCCTGTAGTAGCTCATGTAGACGACGACCAGGAGGAGGTATCAGACCTCTTTACAAGATACGGATATCTGGCAATCCCGGTAGTGGACAATGAATTCAGACTTGTCGGTATCGTAACCGTAGACGATATCCTGGAGGTCATCGAAGAAGAGACTACAGAGGATATCGAGCGTATGGGCGGAGTCATCGACTCAACAGACAGAGAGTACCTCGATATGTCTGTTTGGCAACACGTCAAAGCGAGACTTCCTTGGCTGCTCCTGCTTATGTGCTCTTACTTTATAACAGGCGGCATCATCCAGAGCTTTGAAGACGCATTGAGCCAGGTGATCAGTCTGGTCATCTATATGCCGCTTCTGATGGGCACGGGCGGTAATTCGGGCACACAGTCATCGACACTTGTCATTCGTGGTATGGCGACAGGCGATATCGAGCTGGAAGACATTCTCAAAGTCATCTGGAAGGAGATCCGCATTGGCCTTATTGTCGGATTGTGTCTTAGCTCGATCAACTATCTCAGGATAGTATATCTCGATCACAATCCACCGGGCGTGGCCTTCACCGTATGCCTGTCTATGACCGTGATCGTGATCATAGCCAAGCTGATAGGATCGGTGCTCCCGATGATCGCAAAGAAAATAGGCATAGACCCTGCTCTGATGGCAGGCCCTATGATGGCATCGGTAACGGATATGGTGTCGCTGGGAACATATTTCATTATGGCAGGGCTGATACTGAATATCGGTTAGTAGCGAAATCAAAAATACAAAAAATGTATAATGTTTCAATAAATATACAAACAGACGCGGAAGATTCCGCGTTTTTTGTTGTATAAATATTCATTTGGTGGTATAGTCTTGCGTGGCAAAAAGAAATGTTAACCATTTTTAGAAGGAGAAAGTAATAATGAAGAAGAAAGCATTGGTAGCATTGCTCGCAATGGCAATGGTATTCACATTTATGCTCAGCGCCTGCGGTGGCGGAAGTGAAGAGAGCGGAGAAGAAACTCTCAAGGTAGTTACAGAAGCTACATTCGCTCCATTCGAAACAACTGACGAGGAAAGCGGCGAGATCGTTGGTTTCGATCCTGAAATGATGGCAGCTATCGCTGAGGACCAGGGCCTCAAGCTTGAGTGGGTCAACATGGAATTCGACTCCCTCATCCCGGCTCTTCAGTCTGATCAGGGAGACATCATCTGCGCAGGTATGAACAAGCTCGCAGGTGACCGTGCTGAGAAGGTAGACTTCGGCGACACATATTTTGAAAGTGAACTGATGCTCCTCGTTCCTACAGACAGCGAACTCACAGGCATCGATGCAGTTACACCTGACATGAAGCTTGCAAGCCAGATCGGCACAACAGGCGGAGACAAGGTACAGGAGCTGCAGGAAGAAGGAAAGATCGCTGAGGGTATCGTGCTCAATCAGTGGACAGATTGCTACCTCCAGATGCAGAACGGCGAAGTCCAGGGCGTTGTCGTTGACAAGCCGGTAGGCGAGGCTTATCTCAACAGCCACGGCGACAAGGCTAAGTTTGTAGGCGACCCGTTCGGCGATCACGAGGAATTTGCATTCGCAGTACAGAAGGGCAACACAGAGCTTCTTGAGAAACTGAACACAGGACTTGCTAACATCAAGGAAAACGGCAAGTATCAGGAACTCGTTGACAAGTGGTTCAGCTAATATCAGTAGATAATCAAAGCGAAGGAAATAAGGAACAATGGATGTTTATCTGAAAGGATTTCTCATCGCTTGCAAAGGAATACCTACCACAGTAGTGGTCAGTCTGATAGCAATAGTGTTAGGAGCAGCCTTAGGACTGCTCCTTGCTCTCTGTTCACAGACAAAAAGCAAGATCCTGCAAGTGATAGCAAAAGTATATGTTGACGTGATCAGAGGTACGCCGATGCTGGTGCAGGCCCTCATCATGGCGTATGGTGTTCCATGGCTGCTCCAGTCATGGGGACTTGACTTCAAATGGGACAATCTCGGCGGACTTGTAGTCCCTGCGGTGATCGTTTGCGGATGCAACTCTGCAGCGTACATGTCCGAGGTAATAAGATCCGGTATCCAGGCAATCGACAAGGGTCAGATGGAAGCCGCAAGATCTCTCGGTATGACACACGGCATGGCTATGAGACTGATCATCATCCCTCAGGCTGTACGTGTCATACTGCCTGCGTTCGCCAACGAGTTCGTAACTCTCATCAAGGAGACTTCAGTACTCGGATATGTAGGTGTAGTTGAGATACTGCGCCGTGGCCAATTGTGGAACTCGTCATCGTTTGAGACGTTCCCGGCATACATTGGCGTTGCTTTAGCGTACATGATACTCACTATTCCGCTGTCCAAGATAATCAACGGCTATGAACGTAAAGTGGCCAGAAGGGAGTCTGCGGCATGAGCATGATAGAAATCAAAGGGCTCAAAAAGAGCTTTGGCGACCTTGAGGTGCTCAAGGGCATAGACCAGAACGTAGAAGAGGGCGAAGTGCTCTGCATCGTTGGGCCATCGGGTTCCGGAAAGTCAACTATGCTTCGCTGCATCAACAGGCTCGAAGAGCCGACAGCGGGTGAGATCTACATCGATGGAGAGCTAGTGACTGACAAGAATATCGACAGCATGAGGACAAAGATGGGAATGGTATTCCAGTCCTTTAATCTTTTCCCTCATAAATCCGTTCTCGAGAATCTCACGATCGGGCCTCTCAACGTAAAGAAGGTAGATGAGGCCGAGATCAAAGAGAAAGCTATGAAACTGCTCGCCCGCGTAGGCCTTGCGGAAAAGGCGAGCGAATATCCGAGGAACCTCTCGGGCGGTCAGCAGCAGAGGGTGGCTATCGCGAGGGCTCTTGCAATGGACCCTGAAGTGATCCTCTTTGACGAGCCTACTTCGGCCCTCGACCCTGAGATGGTTGGCGAGGTGCTCGATGTAATGAAGGATCTTGCCAAAGAAGGCATGACTATGGTGGTAGTAACTCACGAGATGGGTTTCGCAAAGGAAGTGGCAAATAAGGTGATTTTCATGGACGGAGGCTACATCGTAGAGCAGGGCACACCTGACGCTGTACTCAACCATCCACAGGAGGCGCGTACAAAAGATTTCCTTTCAAAAGTGCTTGTTTAAGGCACTCTGAAAGTTCATTAAGTTTCAATAAGAGCAAGAGCTTCTGACTGTATAATAGGTTCATCTATTGTAGCGGCATTGCCGTAGAGAGGAAGCTCTTTTTTAATGATTATATTCAACAACGTAACCAAAAAATACGGAAACAATGTTGGACTTATCGACGCTTCGGTCCACATCAAGAGCGGAGACTTCGTCTTCCTTGTTGGTCCATCCGGCGCAGGCAAGACCACATTCATAAGGCTTATCCTTAAAGAGATCGATCCCGACAGTGGCAGGATCATTCTCGCCGGTAAGGATATCACAAAGATCAGAAGGCGCGAGATCCCGGGAATCAGGCAGAAAATCGGGATGGTATTCCAGGATTTCAGACTTCTTGAAAAGAAGACGGTATATGAGAATGTCGCGTTTGCTATGGAAGTGCTTCACAAGAGCAAGCGAGAGATCAAGGAAAGAGTCCCTTATGTACTCGACCTTGTAGACATCAAGGACAAAGCGAACAGATATCCGGCTGAGCTTTCGGCAGGAGAGCAGCAGAGAGTAGGTATCGCCAGAGCTCTGGTCAACAAGCCGAGAGTTCTTATTTGCGATGAGCCAACAGGTAACCTTGACCCGATAACCGCGATGGACATCATGGGCCTTTTGGAGCAGATCAATGTAAGAGGCACTACAGTCCTGATGGTTACTCACGCCAAGGACATAGTGGATAAGATGAATAAGAGAGTAGTTGCCATAGATCAGGGACGTATCGTTCGTGATGAGGAAGGAAGCTACGGATTTACGCAGCAAGGAACAGAGGATGATCTCTACATTCCTGGCTTTTCTTCGTTTACAGATGACCCGATAAAGGCCAAGACAATGCAGCTCGATGCGGAGCTCACGGCGGCGATCAGAGGAAAGACACTTACGGCTGAACCTCCTGCCGGAGAAGATCTGGACAGCATGCTCGACGCGTACCTGGAAGGAGTGGACGATAGCTATGAGTAGGATCGGATACAACCTTAAACAGGCATTCTCCCAGATGGGACGAAATAAGGGCATGTACTTCACATCGGTACTTGCTATCACGGCGATGATGCTCATACTCGGGCTCTTCTTTGTGGCATTTGTAAATGTAAATCTGTTTGCTAAATCAATAGAAAAAGATTACAACGTGATCCAGATCTATCTGAAAGATGGCAACAAGCAAGAAGTAAATGACGCTGTAAAGGCAACGCTTGAAAGCTCGAACGGAGTCGATCAAGTGACATATGTATCAAAGGATGAGGCGCTTGTGACCCTTAAGGAGAGATGGGGCGAGAACGGATATCTCCTCGATAACCTCCCGAAGAACCCTCTGCCTGATTCATACACGGTGTATGTAGAAGATAAGGACGCCGCCAACAGCCTTGCAGAGGCCGCACCAACGATAGAAGGTGTTGATGATGTCGTTTATTATCGCGATACCATCGAAAAACTGGCGCAGATATCCCACTTCATCGAGGTCGGATCGCTTATCGCTATGGCATTCCTGGTGATAGTTTCTATAATCATCGTGGCGAATACGATCAAGCTGACCGTATTCAACCGTGAGAAGGAGATAGGTATCATGAAGTACCTCGGAGCGACGGACTGGTTCGTAAGAGCACCATTCGTTTGGGGCGGTATCATTGTAGGTATCCTTTCAGCGGCCATCGCCACAGGACTCACATACGTGATATATAAAAAGATCATCGAACTTGTAGGCACGGATATAGCAAGGATCATTTCGGTGACTATGGTGCCGGCAGGATACCTGACAAAGAATATTCTTGTCATCTTCCTCTGCTTAGGCATAAGCATAGGTGTTTGTGGAAGTATCATTTCTATCAGAAGATTCCTGGATAAGTAGGGAATGCAAAAAAGAACATATGAAAAAGTATAAGAAAAGAAATTTCTTAATAGTAATAGCTTTGATAGCGGCACTGATCTGCGGGACATTCAGCATGTCATTCGCGGTGACTCAGGAAGAGAAAGACGCCGCGGAGGCCGAGGCCCAAAAAGCGAAAAAGCAGACTGAAGCCAAGAAAGAAGAGGCCAAGGAAGCGGCCAAAAAGGCTGCGGCTGCGACCAAGAATTTCGAAGAGGCCGAGTCTAAACTTGAAGAACTCGCCAGTCAGGTAGAATATACGAAAGCTGAAATAGCCGAGACCGGCGAAAAAATCACAAAAAAAGAGGCTGAGATCAAGGATCAGAATGATGCTCTGGATAAAAGACTGACAGCCATGTATAAGACAGGGAATGCCGGTTTTGTGGATGTTATCCTAAGTTCGGAGAGTATAGAGGATCTGCTTTCCAATGTCGGTATGGTGCATAAGATACTCGAGAGTGATCAGGGCCTTCTAAAAAGGCTTCAGAAAGATCACAAGCAATTAAAGGCTCTCAAAACAAGCCTTGAGGATCAGCAGATATCTCTTGAGGCAGCTGAAGTTGAGACTGAAGAACTAAAGAAGATGTATCAGAAAGAAGCTGACGAGATGCACGCCATGCAGGCTCAAAAGGAGGCTGAAGCGGCTGAAATGGCTGCAGAAGCGGCCGCGCTGCAGGCTCAGGCCGAAGCCATGATCGTTGAATCCGGCGGACAGATCGATGTCCCGCAGGGTCAGTATGCTTGGCCTACTCAGAGCAATTGGCAGCTTTCTGATAAATACGGATGGAGAATATGTCCTTTCCATGGCAGAGAGTTCCATAACGGTTTGGATATTGTACTTACGAGCGGAACTTATGGCTCCCCGGTATACGCTGTTGCTGATGGTTATGTTACTATGGCAAAGTATTATGGAGGCTATGGTAACTGTGTGCAGTACGCGATAGGTAACGGGATCACTATCCTCAACGGGCACCTGAGCAGTATCGCTGTCAGTAACAAACAATTCGTAAAGAAAGGAACTATAGTCGGATATATAGGTTCCACAGGCGCTTCGACCGGACCACATCTTCACTTCACTGTTTTCCAGGGAGGAAGCTCGATCAATCCGTTCAATCTGTATTAAAAAAATAGTCACTTAAGGGAGCATCCCGGCAGATGCAGGAAACAATAAAAAAGAATGAAAAAATAAATAATGTGCCGGACGTGATCCTCAAAATAATCGAATCAAGAGGGATAAGAGAAGAGGACATAGAAGAGTTCTTCTCTCCAAGACCACAACTTGCGTATGATCCATTCCTGCTCGCTAATATGCGTGAAGGGGTGGATCTGTTGCTTAAAGCTATTGATGAGAATAAGAGGATAGTCATATACGGAGACTATGACGTCGATGGAATCACATCGACGGCTCTTTTGATGAAAGCACTTGGCTGTCTTACAGATAATATAACTTACTATATCCCGTCGAGACTTGATGAAGGATATGGACTACATAGGGAATCCATAGACAGAATTATAGAAGACGGCGGCGAATTCATAGTAACGGTAGACTGCGGATCTACTTCTGCAGACGAAACGGCTTATGCTCATAAAAGAGGCATAGAGACGCTCGTAACAGATCATCATAATATGAGCAAAGACAGAGCTGAGGGTATCATAATCAATCCAAGGCTTCCTGAAGATGAGTATCCTTTCAAAGGGCTTGCCGGTGTAGGCGTCGCGTACAAGCTCGCGCTCGCTATAGCCAGGGAGAGAGAAATACCTAAGAGCCTGATGGCAGAAATGCTTGAACTTGCCACGATAGGAACTATCGCCGATATCATGCCGATGAAGGATGAGAACAGGACGCTTGTGAAGTGCGGACTCAGGAGCATACATCTCGGCTGCAGAAATAAGGGCCTCAGAGAACTCATAGACAAATCTTCGCTTGACTACAGGACCCTTAAGACCGGAAATATCTCCTTTGGTATAGCTCCTAAAATCAATGCTTCAGGCAGAATGGGCGATGCATCGGTAGGCGTTAGACTTCTCACATCCAATGATGATAAGGAGATAAGGGAATGCTGTGATGCTCTAATAGATGCCAACAAAGAGCGGCGCAGACTCCAGGATGACGCTTACGAAAGAGGCGCGAAAGCTCTGGACGATGAGCTCAAAAAAGGAGACTTTGTGGTCGTAGAGATAAATGATTCCCACGAGGGAGTGCTCGGGATAGTAGCGGGCAAACTAAGGGAAAAAATCAACAGACCGGTAGTCGTGATCTCGCGAAATGAGGATACATATAAAGGCACAGGAAGATCGATCCCGGGAGTGGATCTTTTCTCAATGCTTGACAAGTACAGGGATAAGTTCATAAGTTTTGGCGGTCACAGCGCTGCCTGCGGCTTTACTATCGGGGCGGATGACATTGAGCCTCTCAGGAAACACCTGAACGAAGATCTCAAAAAGGCCACAGATGACGACGATGAACTTCTTGCGGTCAGACATGACTGTGATGCAGAGATCACAAGCGACGATGTGGATATGGATCTTGCGGACGCTTTGTCGCTGCTCGAACCGTGCGGCAAGGATAATGAAGTTCCGGTATTCCTCATAAGAGATGCCGAAATAAGCGGATGGAGATTCCTTAAAGATGAGGATAAAATGGCGAAGTTCTCGCTTGTAACGAAAGATAATCGCAGGATCGACGCAGTGATGTTCAGGGGAGCATCGGAGGCTTATAAGGCAATCAATGGGGGCAGTGTTGACATACTGTGTAATATTGAGATAAATACTTGGAGAGATGAAAGGAAGGCACAGGCTGTTGTGAGAGAGATACTGCCTGCCGGGACTATTTGATGGACGAAGATAGAAGCAAAGAAAACGAGATAGTAAAGACTGGCCTGGAACTGTCCGACACCAAAGATTACAATGTGTTCGCGGGTAGCAGCGATGAGTCTTTTGATGAGGAGAAGCCAAATAAGGAAAAGCCTCGCTCCGGAGGAAGGGGCATAGCTTCCTTTACAGCAGGCTTTATAGCTTGTCTTGCTGTATTGTTCTTTCTTTGTTATGTGCTTGGTATCGGTAAATTCCTATCAGAAAAACAATTCAACTATTATAAGAATCTCAGCGACAAATACGGTAAGTATGAGGAGATATTACAGTTCATAGAGGACGATCCGATAGCAGAATATGATGCCACGGAGATAGATGACGCGAAGATAAAGGAGTTGGTCGCCAGCATAGGCGACCCTTACGCTGAGTACTACACTGCTGAAGAATACGAAGACTTTCAGAAGAAGTATCTCGGAGACTATGTCGGCATAGGAGTCGCGGTGATGGACGAGGATGGCAAGGTCGTCATCAAATCCGTTCTCAAAGATGGCCCTGCAGAGGACGCCGGGCTTCAGGAAGAGGATATCATCAAGGCGGTTGACGGCAAAGAACCCGCTGACGTGGATAACGCAATAGACATGATCAACGGAGAGGTGGGTACAAAAGTAGTGCTCACCATCGAAAGAGGCGGGGAAAGCTTTGATGTCACTATGAACCGAGCGCACATAGAAGAAGATTCCGTATATTATACCGAGTATGAGGATGAAGATAAGGGCCTAAGCGATACGAATATCGGTTATATCGCTATTACCGCTTTCAGAGAAGATACCTGCAAGGATCTTAAACTCGCCGTAAGGGATCTTGAAGGCGAGGGATGTGACAAATTCATTATAGATCTCAGAAACAACGGCGGAGGACTCACAAATTCCAGCATAGATATAGCGGATTACCTGCTTCCTGAATGCAGGATAATGACAGAGAAATCAAAAGGCGGTAACGAAAAGGTATATAATTCTGAGGCCAGCTCTGCGGGGATAGATTATGTTGTCCTCGTAAACGAGTATACCGCAAGTGCGTCGGAGATACTGAGCGCGGCGATCCAAGACAACAAAGGCGCGATCATCATAGGTGAAAGGACTTACGGCAAGGGAGTGACCCAGTTGTTCCACCGCTTCGATGACGGTTCCGGGATCAAGATAACAACGACAGAGTATTTCAGACCAAACGGCGGCAAGGTCAATGGTGTCGGTATCACTCCTGATATAGAAGCTGAAGGTGACGAAGTAGTAGACAAGGCTCTGGAGGAGCTTGGGAAGTGATCATTTACTACACTTTATCCGGCAGCGGTAGGCACTATGAAAGCCACGAGCTGCTGAAAAAAGCGATAGCTGAATACACAGGTGACAAAGAAAAGGCCGGGGCTTTGGTGAGCGGGATCAAGACCGGAGAAAGCGGCAAGCCGTATATTGACGGCTTCGATCATTTCTCCATATCTCACTCCGGTAAAGTCTGGGCTGTTCTTTTTGATGAAAGAGAATGCGGCCTTGATATACAATATGAGAAGAAAAGAGATGTGTTACCTCTTGCCCGCAGATGGTATAATCCAAGCGATGCTAAGTTGGTCGAAGACGCGTCAGAGATCGGTGAGAGCGAAGGAAGGAAAGAGTTCTTCAGGCTCTGGACAAGGCGTGAAGCACTTATAAAGGCTATCGAAAGCTCGGTCGCTGACACATCTCTACCTGCCGTGAACGAAGATATAGTAAGTGTTGCCGGCAAAGAATATGTTATCAAAACTATCGATCTGACCGGTGAAAAGGAGTTACATGCCGCGATCTGTTTCAGAAAAAAAGAATACAAAGACGGCGATGGAGGCAGCGGCAGCGTATCTGAGCAACCGCATGCGTACTGTCTTTGAGGTTCGTAAGTATCTTAAGGATAAGGAATATCCATCAGATGAGATAGATGAGGCCGTAGAGGAGCTCATAGAACTCAAGTATCTGGATGATTATCAGTTCGCGCTTCGCTACTATGAGTACAACCGCGAGAAAAAGCGCGGGACACTGAGGGCAGAGCGAGAACTCGCTGAGAAAGGCGTAGGCAAAGAGATCATACGTAACGCTAGGGAGGACTTCCTCTACGAACAAAAAGTAGACGAATACGAAGACGCTCTCGCCGTTGCCAGAAAAGAGGTGTTCGTGCCTGCCGATGTATACGGAGAGTCTGAGACAGTGAGGGAACTCGACGACAAGCTTTCCGCCAAAATAGCGAGAAAGCTCGAATCAAAAGGATTTTCAAGAGGTAACATATTCAGAGTGCTGGACAGCCTCAGAAGAGAGATCGCTGAATTATAGGCAGCGACTTGAGTCGTCAACGGTCGGATCATGACCGCGAGGTTTCGACAAATGGAAGAAATGTATACCAGAACAAGAATACTTGCCGGTGATGTTGGCGTTGAGAAGCTCAAAAGCGCCTCCGTTCTTGTGATGGGAACAGGAGGAGTAGGGTCATACGCAGCCGAAGCCATAGGAAGAGCCGGCATAGGCAAAGTCGCTTTGATGGATGGCGACAGCGTACAGGCAAGCAATCTCAACAGGCAACTTGTCGCTTTGACTTCGACACTCGGCAAGAATAAGGCTGAGGTGATGGCAGAACGTATAAGGGACATAAATCCTGACACTGAAGTGACTGCTGTCCCGCTGTTTTATAAAACAGGGGAAGAGATAGACCTTACACAGTTTGACTGGGTCATAGATGCCATCGATGATGTGGGCGCAAAGACAGAGCTCATCAGAAGAGCAACAGAATCGGGTGTTAATATCATTTCTGCTATGGGAGCTGCCGGAAAGTACGAGACAGACTTCATAGTGGAGGATATTTCCAAGACTCAGACATGCCCGTTGGCCAAGGTGATGAGAAAGAGACTCCGGGCGATAGGTATTGAGCATCTTCCGGTGGTCTATTCAAAGGAGAAACCTGCGCCGCGTACAGGCGAACTCGGTACTCTCAGTTATGTACCGGGATCGATGGGGCTTACTTTGGCAGGCTATGTGATACGTCAAATCGCGGAAATCGGAGAAGAACAGTGAAAATATTTGCAATCGCGGATTTACATCTGTCATTCGATGAGAATATAGACAAACCTATGGACAAGTTCGGCCCTGGCTGGGAGAACCACACTGAGAGGCTCAAAGATAACTGGGAGAGGCTTGTCTCGGAAGAGGATATAGTCCTTATCCCGGGAGATATCTCCTGGGCGCTTCGTCTTGAAGAGGCTATCGCCGATTTTGACTGGATACACAGCCTCCCCGGGACAAAAATCATTTCAAAGGGCAATCATGATCTTTGGTGGGGCCGCATCCAATACATCAATACACTTTACGATGACATCGTGTTCCTGCAAAACGACTGCTATGTCGTACCGGGCGAAGATATAGTAGTGGCGGCCTCAAGAGGCTGGCCATATCCCGGATCTGAAGAATACAGCGATCACGACGAAAAGATATACGCCAGAGAAATAATGAGGATGAAAATGGGACTGGATGCCGCTAAGGCAGCAGCTCCCGAATCCAGAATAATCGCGTGTCTCCACTATCCTCCGAGCGACCCGAAAGCTCGGGAGACAGAGTTTACAAAGCTGCTTGAAGAGTATGGAGTGTGGAAGTGTGTCTACGGTCACCTTCACGGTATGCCGGCGTTCAATACAGGCATCAAGGGAGAATACAGAGGTGTCGAATACATACTTACATCGCTGGATTATCTGGGCGCTACACCTAAGCTGATATACGATAGTAATGTTGAGTAGGCAGTGTAACAAGTGAGAGCAACAACTGAAACCGAAACAAAGGAAAAACGGAAGAAGATAAGGATAGATTACAGAAAAGCAGCGCGGACACTAACGCTGCTTGTTCTTGTTGTGCTTTTTTTGATCAATCTTCTTTCGGCTGCCGCAGGAATAGGCGAGGACTACGACCGTGATCTTATCAGGCCATACGGAGACCTAAACGCCAAGGCGCCTAAGCTGACTGCCGGTTCCGCAGTGATGTACTCGCTCGATCTCGACGATTTCGTATATGAAAAGAACGCGGACAAAAAGCTTCCTCCGTACAGTATCACCAAGATACTCACTACTTATCTCGCTCTTGAGAATCTTGAGCCGGATCAGGTTCTTACCGCGTCCAAAAACTCAGTAAGAGAACTTAAAGATGGCATGGAGATGGAGCTTGAGGCCGGTGAAAAGCTCAAGATGATAGATCTCGCTTATGCCGCCATGATGATGTCTGCGAATGACGCGGCTATAGTGCTTGGTGAGGGCGTATCGGGCAGCGAGAAGGCGTTTGTTGATCTCATGAACGAAACGATAAAGGAATGGGGCTGCGAGAACACTCACTTTGTCAATACCAACGGGTGGGAACATAAGGACCATTACACCACTGCCCACGATATGGCTATCATCACGAAACACTGCCTCGAGAATGAGACGCTCAGAAAGATCGCCGTGACCAAGAAATATGTAGTGCCGGCGACCAACAAGAACGACGAGCTCAAACTCGACAATGCTCTTCTTAAGGCGACAGAGAAGATAGACGGTGTTATCGGCGGTAAGACGGGCAGCTGGTCAGAGACGCAGTGTACGGTGGCATATGGATTCAAAGACAACGGTCTTACTTCTATAGTTGTGCTGCTTGATGACACTGCGAAGGGCAGGATCAACGACCCTGTGAAGATGTCAAAATTCGCGCATGAGGTGACACCGGGCTTTATTGTGACTGACAGTGACAAAGGCGTTTGCGAGGCATGGGTAAAGAATGGAGCTGTGCCGAAGGTATCCGTGGATGTTAAGGGTCTGCGTTATGCTTACCCTAAGAGCAATAAAGAGCGTGGCATAAAGATCAAAACAGAATTCGGCAAAGTTGAGGCTCCTATAAAGAAAGGAGACCGAATTGGTAAATTCCTGATTTACGCTAACGATGAACAAGTAGGGCAGGGATATCTTTACGCTGGTGAGGATGTGAAAAAAGGCTGGTTCTTATCACGTTTCTATGTTTCCAACACAGCTACCGTTCTCGCTGTTGTTATATTGGCGCTTCTCGTGGTATTTGAACTACTAACGCGCAAAAAACATTGAAATATTAATGTGCGGTATGTTAGAATAGCACTTGCTGTGGAGAGGTACCCAAGAGGCTGAAGGGACTGGCTTCGAATACCAGCAGGCGGGTAACTCCCGTGCGGGGGTTCAAATCCCCCTCTCTCCGCCACATGCGCCCTGTTAACGCAGGGCGTTTTTCTTTTTTCAGAACACTTCGCTATCCAAAGGATACGTTAATGTGTGATATCATATTCGTAACAAGTGATAAAACAATACAAAGGATCAGAAAATGAACAGAGAGTCAGGCACAAATAAGAAATATGCAATTGCTTGCGTTACAAGTATGGGTGTCCGCATCACGCCGGTAGACCGCATGGCCGTGCACAACAGCAATCAGTTTATGATGCAGTCTACCAGCGCGGAATCCAATGTGCTGAACGTAGCATCGAGTCTCGGTAAGGAATGCCTTGTCATGACAAGGTTCGTAGAAGGCAGCCCTATCGCGGCCTTCATCAAGGGAGAACTCAGGAAGAGAAATATCGCTTTTGAAGGGATCGACGTTCCTCAGGGTGGCCCTTGGGGATACAGGCATCAGTTCAATATAGCTGATTCAGGATTCGGTCTCAGAGCGCCTCGTGTATGGAACGACCGCGCGGGAGAAGTCGGAGCGACACTGTCCGCAGACGATTTCGATACTGAGAGGATCTTCGGCGAAGAGGGAGTTGGAATACTCCACCTTTCGGGACTTATCGCGGCTATGAGCCCTGAAACGACAGAATGCTGTCTCAAAATTGCCAGGTCTGCCAAGAAATACGGCACACTGGTAAGCTTTGATCTCAACTACAGGGCGTCATTCTGGAAGGGTCGTGAGAAAGAGCTCGCGGCAGCGTTCCACGAGATCGCGTCCATAGCAGATGTCCTTGTAGGAAATGAAGAGGACTTCCAGCTTTGCCTTGGATTCAATGGGCCTGAGGCGGGCGGAAGGGATCTTGCATCAAAGATCGAAAACTTCAAGGCCATGATCGGACAGGTCAGAGAGAAATATCCGAAGGCTTTAGCTTACGCAACAACTCTTCGTCAGGTAGTATCCGCCAATGAGCACCTGTGGGGAGCTCTCCTGTATGCGGACGGTGATTGGTATGTGGAAGAGCCACGTCCGATCCCTGTAATTGACCGCATAGGTGGCGGAGACGGTTTTGCAGGAGGCCTCTTGTATGGAATCATACAGGGATGGGAACCTGAAAAATGGCTGCAGTTCGGCTGGGCCAGCGGAGTGCTCGCGGCATCGAGCCTCAACGATTACGCAGAGCCTGCTGATGAAAAACAGGTATGGGATATTTACGCCGGAAACGCAAGAGTTCAAAGATAGCAGTAAAAAGAGAAAAGAAATAATGAATAAAGCAGATATAGGGCTTATCGGTCTTGCCGTAATGGGTGAGAACCTCGTAATGAACATGGAATCCAAGGGATTCACCGTAGCGGTATATAACAGAACAGTCGCGAAGGTCGACAAGTTCACCGAAGGCCGCGCTAAGAATAAAAAAATCATCGGATGCCACAGCCTCGAAGAACTCAGAGATAGTCTGGCTAAGCCACGCAAGGTGTTTCTGATGGTCAAGGCCGGGGCGGCTGTCGATGACTTTATCGACAAGCTGCTCGAAGTGCTTGAGCCGGGCGATATCATCATCGACGGCGGCAACAGCCATTTTCCTGATACGATCAGAAGAACAGAATATGTTGAGAGCAAGGGGCTCTTCTATGTCGGTACAGGTGTGTCCGGAGGAGAAGAGGGCGCTCTTAAGGGCCCTTCGATGATGCCTGGCGGATCGCCTGAGGCATGGCCTTATGTCAAGCCTATATTCCAGGGCATTTGCGCAAAAGTCGAAAACGGTGACGCGTGTTGTGACTGGGTAGGCGAAAACGGAGCGGGCCACTTCGTCAAGATGGTGCATAATGGTATCGAGTATGGCGACATGCAGCTCATATGTGAGGCTTATCAGCTAATGAGAGATGGCCTTGGCATGACTAACGAAGAGATGCATGATGTGTTTGCCGCATGGAACGAGACAGAGCTCGACAGCTACCTCATAGAGATCACAAGGGATATACTTGGATATAAGGATGAGAATGGGGAGGCGGTCATCGACTCTATTCTGGACAAGGCGGGGCAGAAGGGAACAGGAAAGTGGACAGCAGCTGCCGCGCTGGATGAGGCTGTTCCTCTTACTTTGATCACAGAGGCCGTCTTCTCGCGTTGCCTCAGTGCCCGTAAGGACGAAAGGGTCAAAGCAGCATCGGTATATCCGCATGAGATACCTGCGTTTAAGGGAGATAAGGCGGCGTTCATCGAGGCTCTTCGCAAAGCTCTTTACGCCAGCAAAATAGTATCTTACGCACAGGGATATACCCTGATGAGATCAGCTGCCAGGACTTACGGCTGGAACCTCAACTACGGCGGCATCGCACTCATGTGGAGAGGCGGCTGCATCATCCGCAGCGTATTCCTCAGCAAGATAAAAGAGGCGTTTGATAAAAATCCCGAGCTTGAGAATCTCCTGATGGATGACTATTTCAGCTCAGTAATGAGGACTCTTGTCGACTCATGGCGTGAGGTCGTCGCATACGCGGTAAAGGTCGGCATCCCGATGCCTGCGTTCTCATCGGCGCTGAGCTGGTTCGATGGTTACACAACAGACAGGCTCCCTGCTAATCTCCTGCAGGCTCAGAGAGATTACTTCGGAGCACATACATATGAAAGAACAGATGCGCCGCGCGGAGAGTTCTTCCACACCAATTGGACAGGACGCGGCGGAGATACAGCATCAAGTGCGTATAACGCATAAGGAGGCATAACATGAATCTTCCGATGAAGCCGGATCTGACTGGAAAAGTCGCTGTAGTAACGGGTGGAGCCGGAGTGCTGTGCGCTGAATTCTGCAGAGCTCTCGCAGCCTGCGGAGCCAAGGTAGCGATACTTGGGCGGACACTCAGCAAGACCGAAAAACTGGCAGAAGAGATAAAAGGATGTGGCGGAGAAGCCATGGGCGTATGTGCGAATGTTACTGACAAGGAAAGTGTCAGGGCAGCGCATGAAGCGGTCAGGGATGCGTACGGTAAGTGTGACATCCTTATAAACGGAGCAGGCGGTAACCATCCGGGCGCGACAGCAGATGATGAGTTCTTCTCGATGGACACTATGAAAGATCCTGATAAGAAGAGCTTCTTTGACCTGGAGACAGACGCTTTCTCGAACGTGTTCTCGCTAAATATCATGGGAACATTGATACCTACGCAGGAATTTACCCGCGACATGGTAGAGACCGGTAGCGGATGTGTCATCAATATAAGCTCAATGAATGCCTTTACGCCTCTTACCAAGATACCGGCATACAGCGCGGCCAAGTCGGGCGTAAGCAATTTCACTGAGTGGCTCGCGGTGCACTTCGCGAAGACAGGTATCAGATGCAACGCGATAGCACCGGGTTTCTTCTCGACAGCGCAGAACGCGAAGCTTTTGTGGAATGAAGACGGCAGCCCTACAGCGAGGACCGGGAAGATACTTGACGCTACACCGATGGGGAGATTCGGAAAGCCAGAAGAACTTACGGGAGCGCTGCTCTTCCTCTGCGATGACAACTGCTCAGGTTTCATTACAGGTGTAGTACTGCCTGTGGATGGCGGGTTTAACGCATATTCAGGAGTTTAAGAATGGAAATATACAAGATTTCCACAGACGGAAAAGGCCTCAGCAGAACAGAGATAAGGGAGGCACTGCTTGAGTCGCTTGAAGGCAGGGCTCTTAAAAAGGTCCTCATTATTCCTCCTGACTTTACAAGGCTTCACTCCGGTGCAGGCTATATCACCAACGTGTACTACCACGCCCTCAAAGAGCGTGGTATTTCTGTCGATATAATGCCTGCATTGGGGACTCATGTACCTGTGACGGAGAGTCAGTGGCAATCCATGTTCGGTGACATTCCTTATGAGAGGATGATCATACATGACTGGAGAAATGATGTTACAAAGCTCGGCGAAGTGCCTGCGGAATATATAAAAGAAATCACTGACGACCTGTGGACCGGGTCCGTAAGTGTAGAAGTAAACTGGCGTATCGTGGATGAGACGTATGACCTCATAATAAGCCCCGGGCAGGTGGTTCCTCATGAGGTGATAGGGATGTCCAATCACGCCAAGAATCTTTTTGTCGGAACCGGTGGCAGCGACATGATCAACAAGTCGCATATGATAGGCGCGGTCTACGGCATGGAAAAGATGATGGGGCGTGACCACACACCGGTCAGAAAGCTCTTTGACTACGGGCTTGAACACTTTCTAAAAGAGCGACCTATACTCTGGGTGCTGACTGTAACTACGGCAGAAGGCACGGACATTCATACGCATGGACTGTTTATCGGCGAAGGGCGGGAGTGTCTCACTGAGGCAGTAAAGCTTGCTCAAAAGACAAATATCGATTTTGTCAGCTGCGGCGTGAAAAAGTGCGTTGTTTACCTTGAACCCGAGGAGTTCAAATCGACATGGCTCGGGAACAAAGCGGTATACAGAACACGCATGATGATGGCAGACGGAGGAGAACTGATCATACTGGCGCCGGGGATCGAGAGATTCGGCGAGGACGAAGAAGTCGACAGGCTCATACGCAAGTACGGATACAGAGGCCGGTTAAAGACTCTTGAGGCTTTCAGGCAGCCGGAGAATGAAGATCTGAGGGAAAACATGGGAGCTGCGGCTCACCTTATACATGGCTCATCTGACGGACGGTTCAATATAACCTATGCAGTTAGGGACATAAGCGGAGAAGAGATAGAGAGCGTGGGGTTCAGTTCTGCTGATTATGACAAGATGGCTGAGAAGTACGATCCTGCGTCTTTGAAATACGGATACAACGATGTGGACGGAGAGGAGATTTTTTTTATTCCGAATCCGGCCCTCGGCCTTTGGATAGACAAAGAGAGGTTTGAAGAATGATCAAGTTTATGGACAAAGAATTTCTCCTTGATACTGAAACCGCAAGGAGGCTTTATCATGGATACGCTGAGGATCAGCCTATATTTGATTATCACAATCATCTGTCTCCTAAGGATATCGCGGAGCACCGCAGATTCAACGACCTTACAGAATTGTGGCTCGAAGGCGACCACTACAAGTGGAGAGCCATGAGGGCAAACGGCATCGATGAGAAGTATGTAACAGGTGATGCTTCGGCTTATGAGAAGTTTGAGAAATGGGCAGAAGTGGTTCCTCTGCTGGCAGGCAGCCCGCTGTATCACTGGACCCACCTTGAGCTTCAGAGATATTTTGGGATCGAAAAAGTCCTTTGCCCGGAAACAGCGCGTGAGATCTGGGATCAGACTTCGGAGATGCTCAAGGAAGATGGTTTTGATGCCGTTTCGCTTCTCAATAAGATGAATGTCAGATTTCTGTGCACTACGGATGATCCTGGAGATACCCTGGAGTGGCACAAAAAGATAGCGGAGGATCCTGAAATATCTTTCAAGGTCTATCCTTCCTTCAGGCCTGACAAATATCTCGCAGATACTGAGGGAGAGGCAGCGAAGGATCTTTGCGCAAAGTATGAAGCGGCTGATCTTAACACTGCACTCGAAAGGGCACTGGACTTCTTCTGCGAAAACGGATGCATCGTATCCGACCATGGATTCGGAGATTTTCCGTATACCGAAGACGCGGAGCTTGCTGAGAGAATGAGATTTCTCGGCAAGGCTTACGCAAAGCGCGGTATCGTAATGCAGCTTCACTTCGGAGCGATCCGCAACAATTCACCGAGGATAATGAGTCTTAAGGGAGTCGATGCCGGCGGCGACAGTGCCGGGCGTACGACCGACCCGCATGATATAGTCGGATTCCTCGGAGATCTCGAAAAGGAAGATGCTCTTCCTAAAACGATAATCTATAATCTCAATCCTGCAGACAACACGGTCTTCTCGACAATGGCAGGTAATTTTGCGCCTAAAGTGCAGCTTGGAGCTGCCTGGTGGTTCAACGATCATGTCCGTGGCATTGAGAACCAGATCGATGAGCTTATGGAAACAGGTGCACTTGCCGCATCGGTTGGAATGCTGACCGACTCGAGATCGTTCACATCATTCGTTCGTCATGAGTATTACAGACGTATACTTTGCCGCAAACTGGGCAGACTTGTGCAGGAAGGAATGTATCCGGATGATGAAGAAACGCTGGGTGAGATCGTCAGAAGAGTCTGCTACACTAATGCCTGTAAAATCTTTGGCTATTAGCAAAATAAGAGCTCATTCTGTGTTAAGATATGAGTAGCTAAAAAAAACTATGCGAATAATTCAGATATACGAAATGCTTTTATTCAAAGAAAGGAGCGAAAGGAGCAACAAATGAGTGAAAAAGTTAAAGTTGGAATCAATGGCTTTGGTCGTATTGCACGTATCATCATCCGCAGTCTTGAGATGAGAGATACCGATATAGAAGTCGTAGCTGTAAATCTGCATAACGCCGATCACAAAAGAATGGCTTATCAGGTAGAGTATGACTCAGTATTCGGCCGTTTTATGGGCGATGTCGAAGCAACAGATGAAGGCATCCGCATCAACGGTAAGGACATCCACGTATTCTCCGAGGATGATCCTGCGGATATCAATTGGGCGAAATACGGCGCGGACTACGTTATAGAATCCACGGGCAAGTTCCTGACAAAGATGGCCGCTTCCCGCCATTTCCTCGGCGGAGCTAAGAGGGTCATTCTGACTGCCCCGGCCAAATCCGATGATATCCCGACATTTGTTATAGGCGTCAATCATGAGGAGTACGATCCGGCTACGATGACTATCGTTTCAAATGCCAGCTGTACAACTAACTGCCTGGCTCCTCTGACTAAGGTTATCCATGAAGCTTTCGGAATCGAAAAAGCTCTCATGTCCACCATACATGCTTCCACCTCCAAGCAGAAGCCTGTTGACTCCAACGGAGGGCGCGACTGGAGAACCGGACGCTCTGTATTCAACAACATAATCCCATCCACGACCGGTGCGGCTAAGGCTGTCGGAAAAGTTATACCTGAGCTTAATGGCAAGATGACCGGTATGAGCTTCCGTGTCCCATGTAATGATGTCTCAGTAGTTGACCTCACAGCAGAGCTCAAGACAAAGACAACTTACGAAGAGATCTGCAAAGTCATCAAGGAAGCTGCTGAAGGCCCGATGAAAGGCATCATCGAATATAACAACGATGAACTGGTATCATCAGACCTCCGCGGGAATTTCAACACCTGTATCTTTGATGAGAAAGCCGGCATCATGCTCGATGACAGCTTTGTAAAACTCATCGCGTGGTACGACAACGAGTGGGGCTATTCCAACAAAGTCATCGACTTGGTCGAGCACGTAGCAAAGACTGATGCGGCAGTGCTTGCCTCAGGAAAGGACATCAAGACACCTCTCGCTTCAGAGGAAGCAAGAGAAGAGGCTGCCAGCAAGAAAGCATAGAGTATTGGGAGGAGTTATTCAGTATTGAGAAAGGAGAACAACACGATGAAAAAGTATTTTTCTCTTTTCGTAGTCACGGTATTTGCGATGGCGATGTTCATGACTTCATGCCAGTCGTCAGATTTTGCGGTCGCAGTCAATGATGACAACACAGCATCCATCACCGCTGAGAATGCCGGGGATGATATGAGCAGCTCTGCAGGCACTCTGGTGATCGCTGATGAGGAGGAGATCGTCATCACACCGGCGCTTGAAAAAGGTGTAATAACAATCGAATTCCTCGACGCGACAGGCTTTGATGATCCGGATGAGGTACCTGATGTGAATAACCTAGAGGCTGTGGCAACGATCACTGTATCCGGCAGTGTAGAAGATGTTGTAGCAGTCAAAGCGGGCTCATATATGGTAAGAGCTACAGGTGACGAGAAGGCCACCGGAACTGTAGAACTCAGTGTACGAACTTCAGGCCTCAAAGAAGGGTGGTCCAAAGCCGAGTCCACAGATGAAGCGGGCGAGAAAGCCGGCGTTGGGCTCTTCCTGGTCGATCCGCAGGGAACAAGCCTTGGCCCTGTGATCAATGCTGATTACAGCTATACAGATGGCGCTGCAGAGGCGCACTTCGGTATTGCTGCGGTAGAGCTGTATGTACGCAAAGGGCTAAACAGTACATATAAGGGAGACGTATCTCTTGACGATAATAAGTATGCCAACGAGTGGACGCAGACTGTCTCGGGCAGGGAAGTAAAGTGCTTCGGAAACCGTGAAGGTGAAGCGACTAAGACGATCTGGACTGACGGAGACTATGACTATGCTGTTCTTGCGTATGGAGCAGGAGGGGATACAGATTTCGGACTGCAAGCAGATGATCTCGCTACAGTGATCGCGGACATCCAGTAACACAAAGGATTCAATTGAAAAATGCCTTGCCGGGTGAGACTAAACCCGGCGAGGCATTATTTTATTTGATGTATTCGATGTTTTCAAACATCTCTGGCGGGAATTCGGAGGCCGGATTACCCGCTGCGACCTCGGTGATCCAGGTCGCGTATACGATGTATGATGTTCTGAGCGCGTCAGCAAATTCCTCAGGGGTGAGCTTCATGCCGCCCCTGATCCATTCTTCGAGCAGGGAGAGCTCTCTGTAAATATCCGTTTCAAGGAAAAAGTCACGCATCCTGTCTGCCTCTCCAACGGACGGGAATTTCTGTTGGAAATAAGGCATCAGTATCGTCTTTACTTCTTCCCAGAATCCATTCTGTCCTTTTACTTCAAATGAGTGACTGAAGAATTTTTTGTCTGAATAGATCTGCTCGCAGATATCCTTTGTTATATCCCAAGGATCCTTTTCTTCATCCGTAGATATTTTCGAGAAGAAGCATTCTACGAATACATCCCTCAGAAGGGCATGCTTATCCGAATAATATCTGTAAAATGTGCGGCGGCTTACGTCTGCTTTCTCACAAATCTCATCGATCGTGATGGCAGAAAATTTCTTTGCCCGTACCAGCTTTAACATCGATCTTATCAAAAGAGTTTTCGTAGTCTTCGCTGACATCTTTCATATCCTCTCTTATTGAAAACAGAGCCTTTCTCTTAATGGCACAAACCGGTAGCGTTGTGCCATTCTGCTATATATTTTACCCGCTATGCCAGTTTGGCACAATAGCAAAACCTAACGCTAATAGCACTTTATTTTGTGATGATAAAATATCATCGGTTAACAATATCCAGTGCATTTTTTGTGTTGTAAAAGGGAGGAAGAAATGGCAGGAGAATGGAGACAAACAGCCTGTAATTTCTGCGGTGTAAGATGCGGCTTCGAGATGCTTGTCGAAGACAACAAAGTTGTTGAGATGCGTCCGAGCAGGCATGGCCACGGCACGGATTATCCGGAGCCTTATTGCTGCAGAAAAGGCCGTTCAACAAAGTATTTCCAGGATCATCCGGGTAGACTCAATCATCCGCTCAAGAAGGTGAACGGAGAGTTCGTCCAGATCAGCTGGGAACAGGCATATCGTGAAATAGGTCAAAAACTGCGGGGGATAATCGACCAGTACGGACCTAAGTCCTTTGCGATCTGTGACATGGGCCTTGCGGGTGACCAGTCCGATGCGGCTATCATCCAGGCGGCATTCAATGCATGCGGCGGACAGTATATGTACAGCCCGATCGGCATCGAATTTGCCGGCAACTGGTGGAGCCACGGACGTATCGTAGGTCACCAGGGAATGGTATGCGAGGCAGATGAAGAAAACATCGATATCATGATCTTCTGGGGATCGAACTCATATGTTTCCCACCAGATCGTAAACGCGAGAACGGTAATAAGAGAGCGCTCCGAAAGACCGGATCAGATGGTCATCGTGGTGGACCCGAGAATGTCCGAGACAGCAAGAATGTCCGACCTTCACATCCATCCGAAGCCGGGCTACGACGCACTCATGATTCGCGCCATGATCAGCCTTATAGTCGACAAGGGCTGGCAGGATCAGGAATTCCTGGACAAGTACTGCACAGGCTGGGACAAGGCAAAGGCTGAGTGGTATGACGGCTTCAACTACAGAGAAGCATTCGAACTCTGCGGAGTTCCTTATCAGCAGATGGAAGACTTCTGCCACCTGCTGTCGCATAACGTATGGGGAGTGCATCAGGACCTCGGCCTCTTCTGCGGAAGACACAGCACTCTCAACAGCTACTTCCTCTATGAGCTGATGGCCGTTACAGGTTGCCTGGAGCTCAAGGGAAACAAGACAATGGATTCTCTCGTAAGATTCGCGAATCCGGGAGATGAGACTACAAACAAAAATCAGTGGAAGACAGTAGAGACGGGAAGGATGCAGGTAGCGAACTCATATCCGCCGGCAGTTCTGTCTGACGAGATCATGTCGGATCATCCTGAGCACATCCGCGCGATGTATGTCGCAAAGGCCAACCCGGCGCGTTCTTACCCTGACGCAAACAGGCTCGGAGAGGCCCTCGATAAGCTCGATCTTCTGATCGTAACAGAGATAGTTATGACAGAGACAGCCATGAAGGCCGACTACGTGCTTCCAGGTAAGACAGGATTTGAGGAATACCAGTGGACGATATTCCAGGGCAACCCTCAGTTCATCGCTTGCAGACTGAAGCATCCTATCCTCGATCAGATAGAGGAGCGCGAGGCTTCGTCAAACATCCTGCTCGAGATCATGAGAGCTGCAGGATACATCCCTGAGATGCCTGAGAAGGTATACGAGGCTGCGAAGAAGTCGGTCGAGGAGAGAGACATACTTGTGTTCATGAAGGCATTCCTGCCTTGGTTCATCTCTCATCCTAAGTGGAAGAATTCGATGCAGCTGCTGGTAGGAGACGCTCTTTCAAGATACCTCGACGGTAAGTCAGTATCTGCTGCGATGTACAGAGCGGCAAGCATGATATCTCCGCTTGCTTCGCTCGGCTACTGCGAGAGAGCAGGCTTTGCTCCTAAGGACAAATATAAATGGATGCTCAAGACCCCTCTTAAATCCATGGCTCAGATGTCCATGATGGACAACGTATTCTGGGCAATGTGGGATTCGCCTCTCGACGTCATCATCGGATATCCGGATCCGGATCCTGAAAAGCAGATGAAGAAGGTCATCACCACAAAGGACGGCAAGATCCATATGTACGATAAGACAGCTGCGAAGTTCATCAAGAACATCACGGTCGAGAAGGAAAGAGCGGCTACAGTTCCTTCCGAAGAGTATCCTGATCTCATGTCCAGCGGACTCCACTCCGACGACGGTGATAACAACACGATGCGTAACAACGATACGTACAAATACAGAAAGCCTTTCAAGCTCTTCATGAACCCCGTCGAGGCAGAGAAGAAGGGCATCGAAGACGGAGAAGTAGTACGCATTTCGACAAAGGCAGGTCACGTGGATATCCCGGTCGAGTTTACCTGGAGAATGGAGGAAGGCTACTGCATGATGCCTCATCACATGGGACTCAAGAATGAGCATCAGCCTCTGTACGGCGACACAGCCAACAGGATAATGAGTCACGAAGATTACGACGAGATCACGAGCGATCCGCTGATTAGATACGTACCATGCAGGATCGACAAGATCGCCGAATCTGATAAGGCAGCATTTGCGGGAGGCAGAGGATATGAAGTATAACAGGGAGAATACGATAAAAGAATATATGGCCTGCGGAGGCATACTAGATGTGCTAAAGGCAGTGCAAGCCGGCGAGGGGTATATTTCCGAAGAAGCCATCGAAGACATAGCGAAGGCTTACGGCAAATATCCATCAGAGGTCTACGAGACAGCTACGTTCTACACAATGCTTTCTGTAGGACATAAGGCTGACCACATGGTAGAGGTATGCGGAAGCACATGCTGCGATGCCGGTGATGCGAAAGCGGTTATGGATGCCATCGCGGAAGGGCTCGGCATCGGGCTCGGAGAGGTCACAGAAGACAAGAAATGGTTCTTCAGACGCTGCGAGTGCCTTGGCCGCTGCGACACGGCACCAAACGTAGTTATAGACGGAAACCTGATCACCAACGCTACTGCTGAGCAGGTGGTCGAGTGTATCAGAAAGGCAG
>JAZQBC010000011.1:0-43556 GCA_045545495.1 Anaerovoracaceae bacterium
GCGAATTTGTAAGAAACAATTCAACAGTATACTGTGGTACGCACACTCCTCAGGGCTACGAGAATCTTGAGGCTAAGCGCGTAATGGATCTGGATAACCCGGTTCCGACAGTGCTCGCTGAGGTTGATTTCAGCAAGGCAGTGGGCACAGGCAAATGGGTATGCTCGGTCTGCGGTTATGTATATGACCCGGCAGAGCATGACGGCGTAGCCTTCGAAGATCTGCCTGACGACTGGAAATGCCCTCGCTGCAAGCAGTCAAAAGAAAAATTCAACAGAGCATAGAGAAAGAAGGAGGAATGAAAGCATGAAGATCACTATTCTGAACGGAAGCCCAAGAAAAGAGAACACAGCGGCAATGGCTGAGGCTTTTGCAGAAGGTGCAAGAGAAGCTGGGCATGAGGTAGATATCCTGCATGTTGGCAAGATGAAGATCAATGGTTGCCTCGGCTGTGAATTCTGTCACACCAAGGGCGAAGGAAAGTGCGTACAGAAGGATGACATGGAAAAGGTCATGCCTGCATATCTGGAAAGTGATATGATCGTATTCGCTACTCCTGTCTACTACTTCGATATGACAGCGCAGCTCAGCGCGGCTATACAGAGAGTATACTGCATCGGTAAGCCTGCCAAGGCAACAAAGGCAGCTCTGCTCGTAAGCTCGGGTTCACCGAACACCGGAGAAGGCGCGATCGTATCGTATAGGAACATGCTGGCATACATGGGAATCGAGGATGCCGGAGTCTGCGCGCTCTCAGGAGAAGAGAATAAAGCCGAAGAAAAACTCGCACAGATCCGCGAGTGGGCAAAGAGCCTGTAAAAAGCCATTCGGTAAAGTAATCAACCATATACTGCCACAGAGCATTCTGGGAGGACAGAATCATTGCCGCACTCGATAATGAGATCAATCATGGCGACATGGACAGGCTCGCAGCGATCAGAATGAGCAAGCGCACACTCTGAGTTCGTTATAGTTGAATTAAGGTTGTAGTGTGATAATAACCTCCAATATCCAAGGAGGTTATTTTGATGCAGACATTTATTGCAGATGGTGCGGATCTGGGTGAGCTGGTCCTCAGAGCTAAATCTGATGATAACGCATTTACAGAGCTTGTGCGAACTCAGGCAAGGCATATCAAGTATGCTGCCTGCAAGACCGTTGGACACTTTGTAACAGAGAGTGATGACGAATGGTCGACGGCTCTGGGAGCTTTTCATGAAGCTGTTCAGAAATATGATCCGGAGCGAGGCGGATTCATGAATTTTGCCGATCTTGTCATTCAGCGGCGTCTTTTCGATGGCATGCGAAAGTCCATGCGCAGAGCCGATGAAGTTCCGCTCTGTGATGAACACAGTGAAATTGCCGCAGACGAGGCTGCCGAGACATCAGACCTTCACTATGAGATCGAAGCTTTCACGAAACAGATGGAGCCATATAATATCAACTTTCGTGATCTTGCCGCTACCTCGCCTAAATCCGAAAAGACGCGAAAGAAATGTGCTGCAGCGATAAGATGTGTGACATCAGATCCGGCTCTCGCGGACAGAATGCGAAAGACGCGGACGCTTCCGGCTTCAGAAATCCATAAAAAAGCCGGAGTACCACCAAAAATTCTCGAAAGACATCGAAAATATATAATAGCTGCATCGGAGATAATACTGAGCGATCTCCCCTGTATGCAGCAATTCGTAAAGACTATAAGAGAGGAGGGGACCGATGAAAGCAGCTGTAATGGAATCAAATAATGGCAAGTCTGTCATATTGACAGATGATGGCGTATTTGTTGAAATCGAAGGCAGCTATGAGCCGGGACAGGTCATAGAATATAGTAAGTGGCAGCCGGTAGAAAAGGCGAAGAAGACGCTTATCCGCAATATAGCTGTGGCTGCATGCCTTGTAATGGCACTGCTGATCGGAGGTTCTACACTTGCCGGCCCTGAGACATTTGCCACTGTTGAACTCGGTGACGAGTATGGCGTGCGATACCTTCTCGATGAGGATCTCAAAGTGATAGATGTGCAGGAGAGTGAAGACGGCGGCCGCGAGCTTGCAGACAAACTTGATTCCGGCGGCGTTAAAGGCAAGGACATCAATGAAGCTATTACTATGGCGGAAGAGTTTACGGGAATCAGCTACGATGCTGCAAATAAACCTCCGGAAGTAAAATGTAAGAACGATTCAGAATCAAGTGCAATAGCTGACGATATCTTTGAGCACCATTCAGAGAACCGCCAGGAACCGGACAATGCAGAAAACAAAGCGTCGGCAGATAGACCGGCCGTTGAGCCGGATAGCGGAACAGATAAGTCTGATGTAAATGTTAAGGAAACCCCGGATCCTTCACCAGAAGGAAACCTGAACACAAAGGCGGAAATGGAGCCGATGAGGCCTGAAGGTCCTCGCTAGGCAAACATTGAAAGAAAATTATTTCTGAAGTACCCCGTTTTTCTGATCACAACATCCGTATCTAATTAATGAAACGCTAAAAATCATTTTAAGGATCAAGGAGGAAAATAAAAATGATCAGAAAGAAATTAATCGCGTCAGCATGTGCTCTTCTTATGGCTACTTCATCTACAGCAGGTGTATTCGCTGGGGATGAGATCGCGAAGGATGCTAGTCAGCAGCAGAACAAGCCTGCACAGGAGATGATGCAGGATCAGAGCAGACCGGAGCTTCCGGTACAGCAGGAGATGAACGGCGAAAACAGGCCTGCAGATGTGCCTGAGATGAACGGAGAAAACAAGCCTGCGGATCTGCCTGAGATGAACGGTGAAAACAGACCCGCAGATATGCCTGAGATGAACGGAGAAAACAAGCCTGCGGATCTGCCTGAAATGAATGGCAAAAACAAACCTGCAGACCAAGATGAGATGAACAGTGGAAAAGCTCCTACAGGTCCGAAGGAGGCCGATACGGTTCGCAATGAACTTGGAAAGTCAGGCGCTTCTGATGAATCGGTCAACGGACTTCTCGATGACTACAAAAACGCAGTCGATGCAGAGAGGAATGCGACTGATGAAGATGCCAAGATGAGTGCAGCCAAGCTCGTCAAAGATATCGTTGATGCCATAAACGCGGCGCTTGAGAAACTCGGTCTTTCTGTTAAGATCAATGCACCTGCAGACAAGCCTGAAATGACATCAAATACCAGCAACAAGAACTGATGATCCTGATGCATTATGCCAGGACTACATAGTTCAGTAATCGCCGATCGTCAGGACAAGTCTCAACGAACTCGTCGCGAGTTCTCACCCCACCGGGACTTACGCATAGCAAAACCGGGCGCCACGAGGGTGCCAGATTTGCTATGGTGCGCTCGGCGAGGATAGCGGCCGACTGCAACCGCTCTATCTGCGCCTTGCGGCTTGCCAATCGCGGGCAGTCCGCGCATGGGACTTTCCATGACTCTGCCATCGCACTGCGTGCTCGGCAATCGTCAGGACAAGTCTCAACGAACTCGTCGCGAGTTCTCACCCCACCGAAACGCATGTATAGCAAAACGGACACCGCGAGAGGTGTCCGGTTTGCTATGGTGCGCCCGGCGAGGATCGAACTCGCGGCCCCTTCATTCGGAGTGAAGTACTCTATCCACTGAGCTACGAGCGCATATTATATTACGACCTTGTAAATTGTAACACAAAAACAGGGAGTCGAACTCCCTGTTTTTAAATATTGTTATTCAGTTTAGAATGCGTTCAGTTCCTCAACGCGGTCCCATGTGAAGAGCTTGTCCATAGCCTCAGCAACGTTGATGTTGCCATGGATGACATCGTAGATAGCTTCGCTGATAGGCATCTCAACGTTGTACTTGTCCTGGAGCTCGTGGAGAGCTTCTGCTGTGAACATGCCCTCTACTACCATGCCGATGGAATCACGGGCTTCGATAGGATCCATGCCGCTGCCGATGAGCTTGCCGCACTGGAAGTTACGGGAGTCTTCGGACATGCATGTTACGATCATGTCACCAACTGCTGCGAGACCGATGAATGTCTCAGGCTTTCCGCCCATTGCTACTCCGAGTCTCTGCATTTCTGCAACGCCTCTTGCGATAAGAGCTGCGCTTGTGTTCTCACCATATCCGAGACCACTGATGATTCCGGATCCGAGTGCCATAACGTTCTTTACAGCGCCTGCGATCTCGATGCCGCACATATCAGGGTTGTAGTATACTTTGAACTTGTTTGTGCTGAAGAGGTCTCTTGCTGCGAGGGCAGCTTCTTTGTTCTTGGAAGCGACGGAAACGCATGTAGGGACTCCGGCGCCTACCTGCTCAGCGTGTGAAGGGCCTGCGAGGCATACGTATCTGTTGAGGTCAACAAACTCAGAAACGATCTCGGACATTCTTCTGAGTGTCTTGAGCTCGATACCTTTTGAGATGTTCATTACGATGGTGTTCTCTTCGAGGAAAGGAACGTGCTGCTCAAGAGCTGCTCTGAGGTGCTGTGCAGGAAGTGCGAAGATAGCGAATTCAGCACCCTTAAGTGCCTCTTCACCTGTCTTGCAGAAGTGATAGTCTCCGCTGAGCTTTACGCCAGGGAGGTACCTCTTGTTTTCCATATCTCTTTCGACGTTAGCAAGATGCTCCTGGTCGATATCGTAAACGTTGATGCGGTAGCCCTTGCCCGCGAGTACTGTGCCGAGTGCGGTACCGAAGCTTCCGGCACCGATGAATGCAACTGTTTTCATGATTTAGTTATCTCCTTTGTCAATATAGATGGTACATTGATAGCGCCTGTCGATGCTATCTGTTCTCAAACACAGTAAGTATACCGCTTTTGAGGAGGAATTTAAACCTGTGCGACCCGAAAGTGTATTTTGTGAAAAACAACAAAATTATCCAATTTTTTAGTTGACTTTACTAATTTTCATTGCTATAGTCACTATTGAACTTATCTTATGAAAGGAGCACATTCACATGAAGAAAATCATGATGATGGAAATGGGAATGATGGGCATGTGCATGTGCAGAGCCGGTAATCGATCATAGGATAAGGTCATAACGAAGCCAGACTATGAATAGTTCTCATGTGAGATGTTTTAGGGGCAGGTCGTTAGGACCTGCCCCTATTGTATATTCAGGAGATTCAGCGTAAAATTAACAGGTTCGTAAATATACTAAAAAAGGAAGGAAAATAAATGTCGGAACCTATTATCAGTCTTCAGGGCGTGACCAAAGAATTCGAAACCAAAGGCGGTAAAGTGGTCGCTCTCAAAGACATCAATCTGGACATACAAAAGGGTGACTCCTATGGGATCATCGGACTCTCCGGAGCGGGCAAGTCCACTCTGGTAAGGACTATCAACCTGCTGGAGCAGCCGACAGAAGGAAAAGTCCTCTTTGACGGACATCTTCTGACAGGTCTCAAGTCTAAGGACCTCAATCTTCAGAGACGACGCATCTCGATGATATTCCAGCAGTTCAACCTGCTGATGCAGAGAGACGCTACAGGTAATATTAGCTTCCCGCTTGAGATCGCAGGGGCGCCTAAGTCAGAGATCTCCAAGAAGGTGAAAGAACTTCTCAAGGTAGTCGATCTTGAGGAAAGGGCTCATTCATACCCATCACAGCTCTCCGGAGGACAGAAGCAGAGAGTCGCGATCGCAAGGGCCCTCGCGTCAGATCCTGAAGTCATACTCTGTGACGAAGCTACATCGGCTCTCGACCCTAAGACGACACGTGCGATCCTCAGCCTCCTAAGGCAGATCAATGAAGAGCGCGGTATCACACTGGTGGTCATCACCCATGAGATGGAGGTCATAAAGCAGCTGTGCAACAAAGTGGCTGTTATCGAAAACGGAGAGATCGTCGAAAGAGGCGAAGTGAGCGAAGTGTTTGCAAAGCCTAAGACAAAGGCCGCGCGCAGACTGTTCTTCCCGGATTCATCAGAGAGGGAAGTACCTGCGACAAGGACCGCCGTCAAGAACCGCCTGAGGCTCGCGTTCAACGAGCAGACAGCCTACAAGCCGATCATAGCAAACATGATCTTAGAGATAGGCGAGCCGGTCAACATGCTATACGCCAATATGGACGCACTGCTCGATGAGCAGAAGGGACAGATGGTAATAGCGCTGTCGGATGACAAGCATATAGCGGAAAAACAAAAGGCCTATCTTATAAAGGAGGGCGTAGATTTTACGGAAATACCGGAGGATTCAGACTATTACGATTATCCGGTCAACGGACCAGCAGGGGAGGTGAATGATTAATGGATGCTCAGACATTGACAGATCTTCTCTTAGAGGGTACCGTGCAGACCCTGATAATGACACTTGTCGGAACTTTGGTATCATACCTGATCGGATTGCCGGTTGGAGTATCGCTCATAGTCACAAGTCCTAACGGGATCAAACCCGTAGCCTGGTACAATAAAGTAATGGGCTTCATAGTAAACGTTATCAGATCGATGCCTTTCCTGATCCTTATGATAGCTTTCATGCCATACATAAGGAAGATCATAGGAACCGGTATCGGTACTTCGGCAACGACAGCAGCGCTGATCCTCGCCGCATGGCCATTCGTTGCCAGGATGGTAGAGCAGTCGCTCCTCGAGGTCGATCAGGGCGTGATAGAGGCGGCACAGGCAATGGGTGCAAGCCATATGCAGATCATCCGCAAGGTGCTGCTGCTCGAGGCAAGGCCATCTCTTCTGAACGGCGCGGCGGTAGCGACCATAACCATTCTCGGCTATTCCGCAATGGCCGGTACGGTAGGCGGCGGCGGACTGGGAGACCTTGCCATCAGGTACGGACTGTACAGATTCCAGCCGACGATAATGTGGATCACCATAGTGGTACTCGTGATACTGGTCCAGATCATGCAGGAGATAGGTATCAGAGTCGCCGCAAAGATGGATAACCGTCTCAACTGATAAGTTAATGACCCATACGGGGAGAAATATATCAACACAAGCGAACGATCATATCTTTCAAAAGGAGGAAACAAAATGAAGAACTTCAAGAAAACAGGCATCCTCGCGCTGGTACTCGCACTCGCGCTTGGCGCACTCACAGCATGCGGTTCAGGCGGCGGAGAAGAAGACAAGACTATCAAGGTGGCAGCTTCTCCATCTCCACACGCAGACATTCTCTACGCTGCACAGGACACTCTTGCAGAAGAAGGATGGACTCTCGAAGTAGAGGAAATGCCGGATTACATTACTCCTAACACAGCCACCACAGACGGCGATGTAGATGCTAACTACTTCCAGCATGTTCCTTATCTTGAAACATATAACGAAGAGAACGGAACAGAACTCGTAGCTGTTGCTAACATGCACTATGAGAAGATGGGTATCTACGCGGGAACCAAGTCTTCCCTTGATGAGATCGCTGACGGCGACCAGATCGCGGTACCTAATGACGGAACAAACGAGTTCAGAGCTCTCAAGATTCTCGAGGCTAACGGTCTGATCAAGCTCAAAGACGGTGTAGATACAGAGGCTACCAAGCTGGATATCGCAGAGAATCCTAAGAACCTTGACATCCTCGAGATCGAAGCGGCTCAGGTTCCTAACGCCCTCAACGACGCAGCATTCGGTGTCATCAATGCTAACTACGCTTTCGATGCCGGCGTTATCGACAAGCTCCTCATAGTAGAGGGAACTGATCAGGAACAGGAAGACACATATGTAAACGTTGTCGTAGTCAATGCAGGCAACGAGGAAAGCGAGAAGACAAAGGCTCTCGTTGAAGCTCTTCACTCCGATGCTGTCAAGAAGTACATCGAAGACGAATTCCAGGGCGTAGTTGTAGCTAAGTTCTAAGGCTCATTTTATCGCCAAGGTATAAGACGCAGTCCTAATGCGAAATACGACCGGGCCCATCAAGGTCCGGTCTTTGTTTGTTAGTTGTTAAGACATGATCCGAAGTGTAGAATACATATATCTGACGATAGAAAGCGAGAACAGGTGGAGTTTATGGGCGAAGTAAGAAACGTAAGAAAAGTGGCGGTGATCTCCGGCACGCCTGTGGATACAAAGATGGGCGTCGATTACTTGCAGAAGAAGAATTCAGAGGCGGCTGAAGCGGGTAAGGGCACTGAGATTTTTGAGACTCGCTACTGCCCTGTTTCGGAGGATTGCGACGCCCAGCTCAAATTCCAGTATATGGATGATGACGAAAAGCGTAATGCGATGGATAATCTGTTCGATCCCGAGATCGCGGCCGGTACGAGAGACTTCTTCATTTACTGCAACTCTCTCTCGGGAGCTTTTGAGTTCGATGCTTATGCCATGAGCAAATCCGCGGAGACCGGTGAAGACATAAGGATATATACTCCGCTCCAAATCTATAGAAAGCTCAGCACGCGATACAAACGTGTCGGCGTGATGGCGGCCAACAACCTTTCGGCCCACGGCATAGAGGAAGCGTTTATGGCGACCAACCCGGATATCTATGTCGTTGGAACGGGCAACATGGCGATGGTGAGAGCCATCGAGAATGAGATGCCGCCTGCTGAGATGGTTAAGGACTTTGGACTTAAGGACTTAGCGGCGTATATGCAGGCTTCCGGAGCCGAAGCGATCGTACTCGGCTGCACCCACTTCCCGTATTTCAAGGAAGAACTCGCAAAGGTCACAGATCTTCCGCTTATCGATCCGGCAGACGAGATGTACAAGGCGATGCTGACGCGCTGAAAAGTTTTGCAAAAATCATACATGTGAAAGGGATGGATATCGGTGATAGCATCCCTTTTTTTCATGCGCCAATTAATATATAATCTACTATGTATGGCTGTGCTTTTTGAACCTTAAACTTGGTGCCGATAAAGGTTCCCAAAGATCGCATAAGGAGCAAAGCGCAAGGCAGAAAATCATAAAAGCTTTTAAAGACTAAATGAGGACACATTTAAAAGCTAAAAAAGGATAAGTTTTAATAATCTAATAGTATAAAAAAGAGGATCAAACGATGGAAAATGAATTTGTCAAAGTAGGCAAATGGGGCGAATGTCTTTGGGGTATAGACGAGAACGGAAACCTGCTGATCGACGGTGGCGAAGCAGGCTCGCTTTCCGAAGCGGAAGCGCCTTGGAAAGAATATGCGCCTGAACTGGTGACTGTCATTGCGAGCCGTAAAGTGACTTTCCCTGAGGGAGCGTCTCTCGCAGGGCTCTTTAAGGGATGTAAGCAATTGCTGAGGGCTGATCTCAGTGGCTTCGACACTTCGAATGTCTCAGATATGAGCTCTATGTTCGAGGGCTGCGTCAGGCTTTCGGATCTTGACTTGTCATCATTCGATACACATGCGTGCAGCGATATGAGCAACATGTTCCATCAGTGCGCGTCTCTCAATGACATACTTTTGGGAGAATCGTTCAGCACCGAAGGCGATGGCAGTACAAGCTGCGGCAATCTTGCTGTCAAAGAATACGGTAAGTATAAAAAAGCCAAGCCTTTCTCTGTCGAAGGTTTCACCGTAACATACCACAGCAATTATGCTGATGGAGGCGAGGAACTTTCAGAAGAAAGACGTACGATACCAAACTACAGGTACGTGCTTGAGGAAGAGCTTTTTGAAGAGCCAAATGAGTCTTCTGCGTTCATTGGCTGGTGCGGTTCTCCGTCAGGCAAGGGTGAGATCTATGAAGCCGGCTGCGAGATCGAGGAGATAGACGAAGATACTGACCTCTACGCTATCTGGGGGCAGGTGCCTGTGATCGGCGAGATCCATGGGCCTATCAGTTTTACATACGGAAGCCCTATTCCGTTTGAACTGCCTGAGATCACATCGGTCAACGATCCTCATGTAAGCGGATACCTCGAAGTAAGTGAGACCGGCGAGGAAGGAAGCTGGGAGGCTATAGAGCATACCGCTATCCTGCCTGCGTCATATGACGGGTATTACCTGAGGCTTCATGCGGCGAACAGCATAGGCGATGCTGTATCTAACGTGGTGCGCCTTAATATACAGAAGGCCAACATCGACGCTTCGGCAATTCGCTGGGCTGAGGATGAGGATATGAGTTATGATGGCAGCGTCAAGCACGTCTGGCTCGAAGGACTCCCTGAAGGTATCGTGCCTGTATACAGCGGCAATGAAGCTGTCGAAGCAGGAACATACACTGCAACATTCGACTTTGAATTCGACAGAGACAATTTCAACGATCCTCTTATTGTAAGAGAACACGAGTGGACGATACGCAAAGCGCCTCTCGATCTTTCAGAGGTGCGCTGGGATTATAATGGCCCATTTGAATATGACGGAAAGAATCACGGGGTAGGGCTTAGCGGCCTTCCTGAGGGTGTCACCGCAAGATACGAAGACAACACGCACAGTGCGGCGGGTGAGTACACCGCGACCGCGACTCTGGAATTCGATGAAGCCAATTTCGAGAAGCCTCGTGAGATCGCTCCATGCGAATGGAAGATAAAGAGCATTGTGATCGACCCATCTGACCTTGAGTGGTCGGGTTACGATGAACATGTATATGACGGCAGCCCTAAGAGCGTCTATGTGACAAATCTCCCTGAAGACGCAGATTATGAGTACGAAGGGGCTGAGGAAGTACCGGCAGGCAAGTATCTTGCCAGGCTGTCACTTCACGGTAACTATGCTCTGTCTGGGCCGGCAGAATACGAATGGGAGATCGCCAAAGCTTCGTACGACATGAGCAGCGCCTCCTGGAGTGAAGAGCAGAACTTTACATATGACGGAGCTTCGCACGGTGTTTCGCTCTACGGAGTCCCTGACGGGATCGAAGTGAAATACAGTGAAAATGAAGGAAGATACGCGGGTGAGTACACTGCGAGAGCGTCATTTGTCAATCCTGATACACATAACTTCCTGACACCTGAAGACATGACTCTTGATTGGAGGATAGGCCGCAAGGAAGCGGATATGTCGGCTGTCAGATGGAATTACGAGGGAGCTTTCACATATGACGGTGAGATGAAGAGGGTGGAACTCGAAGGCCTGCCAGAAGGCGTCTATGCCGAATACGAGAACGCCTCCGCTCATGATGCCGGTGTATATAACGCTCATGCGATCCTGAAGTACGACAGAGACAACCTGATCGTCAACAGCCCGGCTGACTGCCAGTGGAAGATCAACAAGAAAAAGATAGATATCTCGGATGTTTGCTGGGATTATACCGATCCGTTCATATACAACGGGCGCGAGCAGGGGGTATACCTTCTCAACGTGCCTGAGGGAGTTGAAGTGGAATACGAGGGCAATGTAAAGGTTGCAGCCGGTAAATATGCGGCGAGCGCCACTATGGTGCCTAACGATTCTGCCAATTATGAAGTATCTGAGATCAGCGGACTTACATGGTCGATCGGAAAGGCTGATCTTGCTCTGCCTGAGCTTCGCTGGACAGACTGCTCGGGATACGTATATGACGGAACAGAGAAATCCGTAGAGATCGAGAGTGAGCTAGGAGACGAGATCGGTGTTGAATACACAGGTAACTCCGCTAAGACGGCCGGCACATATTATGCCAAAGCTCTCTTCTCGGCTGTCGATGATAATAATTTCAAGGCTCCTCAGTCCGAAGGCTATTCGTGGAATATAGCGAAAGCCAGGAAGGATATGTCGGGTGTCTACTGGGACTACAATGGCGGGTTCGTATATGACGGAAGCGTCATGAGCGTTGGCCTTGTGAACCTCCCTGAAGGGGTGAACGTAGAGTATGAGAACGCTTCGGCTTCAGAAGCCGGCGACTACACAGCAGTTGCCAGATTCAGCGTTGCCGATGCCGATAATTATGAAGACGATATCCCGGAGATGACCCTCGACTGGCGTATTGCCAAAGCGGCGTTCGACATGAGCAGCGTAAAATGGCAGGAGCTCAAGGAATTCACATATGACGGCGAGGAAAAATCAGTAAGATTGACAGGTCTTCCTGATGGACTCGCTCCGGAATACACAGACAATTCCGCGACAGACGCCGGTGAATACATCGCAAAGGCATCGTTCAACTACGATTCAGCTAACTACGAAGAGCCTGCTTGCCCTACATGTCACTGGATAATCGAAAGAGCGCCAGTGGATGTATCCGCAGTCAGATGGGATTTCGACGAGGCCTTCGTTTATGACGGCCTTGAAAAGACAGTGGCTGTGGAGAATCTTCCTGAGGGCACTTCGGTCGTTTACAACAACGCTTCGGCGACCCGTGCGGGCACATATGTTGCCTCCGCGGAGATCATACCTGAAGACACAGACAATCTCATGAAGTCGAGAGTCGAGAACCTCACATGGAGGATCAAGAAGGGCGACTACGACATGAGCTATGTCAGCTGGGATTATGACAAACCATTTGTTTACGATGGAAGTGAGCACAAAGTAACGCTCAGGGGACTCCCTGAAGGAGCTCTTCCTTCTTACAGAGGAAACAGCGCGGTATCCGCGGGATCATATAAGGCGACTGTAAGCTTCAGCGCAGCAGATAGCCGCAATTTCAACACGCCTGAACCAATAGAGCTCGAGTGGGATGTTGAGAAGGCCGATTTCGATATGTCTACTGTAGCCTGGGATTACGATGGCGAGTTCAAATATGACGGCAAGATGCATGAAGTGACACTAAGAGGCCTGCCTGAGGGACTCAGGGTCATTTATTCGGGCAATGCCGCTGCTGATACAGGTAAATACGAGGCTTTCGCGGAACTGCTGCCTTATGACACAGAAAACTGCAACAGCCCTGAAATTGAAAGCTGCAAGTGGGAGATCGTCAAGGCTGACTACGATATGTCAGCTGTCAGATGGGACTACTCCAGAGCGAAGATATATAACGGAAGAGAGCAGAGCGTTATGCTCGAGCAGCTTCCGAATGGTGTGTTCGCCGAGTACTCCGGCAATGAAGCAACAGACGCCGGCAGCTATATCGCGTCTGCAGTCCTCTCCGTGGCCGACCCTGACAACTACAATCTGCCTAAGGTAAGCGACTGCAGCTGGGAGATCGACAGAGCCGACTACGATATGTCCTCATGCAAATGGGATTACAAGCCGGGACAGTTCACATACGACGGAGGCAGAAAAAGCGTAAGTCTTACAGGACTTCCTGAGAATGTAAGCGCGTCCTACAGCGGCAATTCCGCTGAGATGGCCGGAGACTACACAGCAACCGCAAGCTTTACTACATCAGATGATAACTTCAACGCGCCTGAGCCGGTAGAGTTTGATTGGAGCATCGGAAAAGCCGACTACGATATGAGCAGCGCCGCCTGGGATTACAATCAGAGCTTCGTCTATGACGGCACGGTCAAAAAAGTGCAGCTTGATGGTGTGCCTGCCGGAGTATCTGTGAGCTATGAGTCAAACAGCGCGGCAGATGCGGGAACATACACAGCAGTAGCCAGCTTCGATATAGATACAAACGACTATAACGTACCTGAACCTATGAGCTGCGCCTGGACTATAGAAAAGGCAGATCCGGATATCCGCACACTGAGATGGGATTACGCTCAGTCATTCGTCTATGACGGATCGGAAAAATCGGTAAGCCTTGCCGGTATACCTGAGACGCTCGAAGCCAGACTGAGCGGCAATACAGCTTACGCGGCAGGAGACTATACAGCTCACGCGGATCTTATACCTAGAGATCCGGATAACTACAACGCGCCTTCAATAAGAGACTGCGACTGGAAGATCATAAAGGCAGACTATGACATGTCCAACGCGAGATGGGAAGGCGATACCAAGTCGGTATATGACGGTACAGTCAAGTCCGTAGCGATCGAGGGACTCCCTGAAGGACTTACTCCGATCTACCACGGCAACACCGCGAAAGAAGCGGGAGAATACACTGCTTCTGCTGAGTTCGAATACGATGCCGATAACTACAACAAACCGTCTATCAAAGACTACAGCTTCAGCATAAGCAAAGCTTCTTATGATATGTCCGGCGTATTCTGGGCAGGCACAGAAGGCTTTGTATATGATGGCGAAGCTAAATCTGTCACACTCGAAGGCCTTCCGGCTGGCGTGAGACCGGTCTATGAAGGCAATTCGGCGACAAATGTCGGAAACTACGAGGTTTCGGTCAGCTTCGACTACGATGAGCGCAACTACTATAAGCCTGAATTCGGTGGATGCAGCTTTGAGATAGAGCCGGCGACCATTGTTATAGACGAGGAAGACGTAAGCTGGGATTACAGCAAACCGTTTGTCTATGACGGAACTGAAAAGAGTGTCGAGATCGAAGAGCGCATACGCGAACAGGGCCTCTTCGACAGGCTGCGCGGCAAGGTAGCCGAGACCATGCTTGCCGGTATCCCTGAAGGTTTCAATGTAGTTTACGAAGGCAACACAGCGACAGATGCAGGTGTCTATTACGCCACAGCCAGGCTCGTTGACGCCAACGGTGAGAACTACAGAGAGCTCGAACTGCCTAAGTGCAAGTGGGAGATAGTCAAGGCGCCTATCGATGTTTCCGGAGTGCGCTGGGATTACAGTGAGCCGTTCGTATTTGACGGTGAAGAGAAGACTGTCGAATTGACAGGTGTTCCTGAAAACGTAAAGGTGACATACAGCAATAACCGCGCTCTCAACGCGGGCGGATATGAAGCCATGGCAACTCTCGAGGCAGTCGATCCTGACAATTTCGAACAGCCTGCTCCTGTAAGCGGATGCTGGTGGCATATCGACAAGGCTGTCTATGACATGTCTGCTGTCCGCTGGGATTACGATGGCGACTTCGTTTATGACGGCGAAGAGAAGAGCGTAGAACTCACAGGTCTTCCTGATGGAGTAACGGTCGATACATATCTTGATAACAGAGCGATCGAAGCCGGAACATACGTGGCAGAGGCCAGACTCAGCTACAGGAACAGCGAGAACTACGAAGAGCCTGTCGTTTCCGAACTCAAGTGGAGGATCGCAAGGAAGAAGATCGATACATCCGATGTGAGATGGGATTACGATGCGGAGACAAACTTCGTTTACGACGAGAAGCCTAAGGAAGTAAGACTCATCGGTGTGCCTGAAGAGATCGAAGTAGCATATACAGACAACAGCAAGATCAACGCGGGTACATATACTGCAAGAGCCAGATTCATATATGACACTCATAACTGTGAAGCCGATGAGATCCCTGATCTCAGATGGAAGATATCAAAGGCTGTCTATGACACATCTGATGCGCACTGGAACTACGAGGCACCGTTCAGATATGACGGCACCGAGAAGAGCATAGCTCTCGAAGGAGTTCCTGCTTCGATCAACGTCAGATACAGAGACAATCGAGCTCTGGCTGCCGGAACATATACGGCAAAGGCGTATTTGACATACGATAATGACAACTACGAAGAGCCGGATATTGAAACAACAATTGAATGGGAAATCAAATGAACGGATATTTAATCGCTATAATACTGCTGACCCTCTGCTCTACTTTCTTTTCAGCGACAGAGACGGCGTTCAGTTCGGCAAGCAAGATCAAGCTCAAGAACATGGCTGCCGACGATAACAAGCGTGCTGCTCAGGCCCTTAAGCTGGCCGAGGATTTTGACCGCCTTATCACCGCGGTATTGGTGGGCAACACGATCGCCAATATCGTAATGACGTCGGTTGCGACGGTGTATGGAATCAAGACTTGGGGCGACAGGATCGGGCCAACGATCGCTACAGTGATCGTTACGCTTCTCATACTGACACTCGGTGAGATCTCTCCTAAGATCATTGCCAGAGAGTATTCGGAAGAGGTGGCTCTTTTCCTTACGCCGCTTGTCAGGACTCTCATATTTATGCTGACACCTTTGACCATAGTGTTTGAAGGTCTCAAAGTGCTCCTTAAGAAGGTTTTCGGCAGGAATAGCGAGCCCGAATTCAGCGAGGATGAGCTCCTGACGATCGTAGAAGAGGCCGAAGCGGGCGGTGCTATCGGCGAAGAGCAGAGCGAACTCATCGCCAATGCGATAGAGTTCAACGACACAGAAGCCATCGACATTCTGACTCCGAGAGTAGATATAGTCGCGATAGAGAGAGGAACTCCTGTAGCGGATATCAAGAACGTCTTCAGGGAATCGGGCCTTTCCAGACTGCCGGTGTATGAAGATGATCTCGACAATATCATAGGTGTCATCAACCAGAAAGATCTCTACAACAACAACGTAAAGAGCATCAAGGAGACCGAGGGCATAATCAAGCCGGTGGCGTATGTGTCCGAGAATCTCAAGGCTTCGGTGCTTCTAAAGAAGATGCAGGCTAAGCGCACACACATCGCCATAGTAGTCGACGAGTACGGCGGCACAACAGGCCTTGTGACTCTTGAGGATATAATCGAGGAGATCGTCGGAGATATCTACGATGAGCACGACGCTGTGCAGCTAAGAGACGTGCGCCCGTCAGGAAAGGACACGTATCTCGTGGCAGGAGGAGCCAATCTTGAGGATTTCTTCGACATGTTCGATGAGGAGATCGAAGCCGATGCCACTACTGTCAACGGCTGGGTGATGATCGAGCTCGACCGCCTGCCTAAAGTGGGCGACAGTTTCGACTATGAATCGAGGCACAAAGTATTCCACGTCAAAGTAACAAAAGCTGATGCTAGGCGCGCATTGATGACACGCATTCGGGTCACGGATAAGCAGGAAGAAGAAAACTGATTACTATAGAGCAGCCGCGAGCACAATCAAGATACAGAAAGGAACGCTAATATTATGGGTTTAATGGAGAAGATCTTTGGAGATCTTAATGCCAAGGAAGTAAGAAAAGTAGAGAAGATAGTAGACCAGATCGAGGCCTACGACGAGGCGATGCAGGCGCTGTCGGATGACGAGCTTCGCGCCAAGACTCAGGAGTTCAGAGACAGGCTCGCTGAGGGAGAGACTCTCGATGACCTTCTGCCTGAAGCCTTTGCGGTATGCCGCGAGGGTGCGGTCAGATCGCTCGGCATGAAGCACTTCAGAGTGCAGCTTATCGGCGGAGTGGTGCTCCATCAGGGACGCATCTCCGAGATGAAGACAGGTGAAGGTAAGACTCTTGTGGCGACGCTTCCGGCATACCTCAACGCTCTTGAGGGCAAGGGCGTTCACGTAGTCACGGTCAATGACTATCTGGCAAAGCGTGACGCTGAGTGGATGGGCAAGCTCTACAGCTTCCTCGGGCTCAAAGTCGGCTGCGTTATCCACGCTGTCGAGGGCAAGGCCCGCCATGATCAGTACATGGCCGACATCACTTATGGTACAAACAACGAATTCGGTTTCGACTATCTGCGTGACAACATGGTCACATACAAAGAGGAGCTTACACAGAGAGAGCTCAACTATGCGATAGTCGACGAGGTCGACTCCATCCTGATCGATGAGGCGAGAACACCGCTTATTATTTCAGGAAGAGGCGTCGATTCCAGTTCGATGTACCGTAACGCCAACGCCTTCGTAAAGACGCTGACAGAGGAGACTGATTACAAGGTCGACGAAAAGGACAATCAGATCTCTCTGACTGACGAGGGTGTCAAGATCTGCGAGGATTACTTCAAGATCGATAACTTCTCAGATCCTGACAACATGGAGCTCAACCACTACGTACAGCAGGCTCTCCGCGCTAACTACCTCATGAAGAGAGATGTTGACTATATCGTAAAGGATGGAGAGATCCTCATCGTAGACGAGTTTACAGGTCGTCTGATGTACGGACGTCGTTTCAGTAACGGTCTCCACCAGGCTATCGAGGCCAAGGAAGGCGTAAAGGTAAGATCCGAGTCCAAGACCCTTGCGACTATCACACTTCAGAACTACTTCAGGATGTACAACAAACTCGCCGGTATGACAGGTACCGCCAAGACAGAAGAAGATGAGTTCCGCGACATCTATAACATGGACGTAGTTGTTATCCCGACCAACAAGCCGGTAGTCAGAAATGACCTCGACGACTCGGTATACGGACATCAGAAGTCGAAATACAAGGCTATCGTCAATAAAGTAGTGGAGGCCCACCAGACAGGTCAGCCTGTACTCGTGGGTACTATCTCGATCGAGATATCAGAGCTAATCTCAGATATGCTCAAAAAGCGCGGCGTAAAGCATAACGTGCTGAACGCCAAGCATCATGAACAGGAAGCTGAGATCGTAGCTGAGGCAGGACGTCTCGGCGCTGTAACGATCGCGACCAACATGGCAGGTCGTGGTACGGATATCATACTCGGAGGTAATCCTGAGTTTGAGGCTCGCAAGCAGATGAGAAAGGAAGGCTATACACCTGAGCAGATCTCATTCGCGACGGGCTTTGAAAAGTCAGATGATCCTGAGATGAATGAGGCAAGGACTCATTTCAACGAACTTCACACTCAGATAAAGGCTGAGAGAGCTCCTGAACAGGAGAAGGTAAGAGAGCTCGGCGGACTGTGCATCGTGGGTACAGAGAGACATGAGTCGAGACGTATAGATAACCAGCTCAGAGGTCGTTCCGGACGTCAGGGAGACCCGGGTACTACACAGTTCTTCATCTCGCTTGAAGACGATCTGATGAGACTCTTCGGCGGAGAAAGGATGCAGGGAGTGCTCCAGAGAGTAGGCATGGATGAGGACGATCCGCTCGAAGCCGGCATGCTCTCGCGTTCCATCGAAAGCGCTCAGAAGAAAGTCGAAGGCAAGAACTTCAGCATACGTAAATACGTACTCCAGTACGACAACGTTATGAACAAACAGCGTGAGATCATCTACGATCAGAGGCGTATGGTGCTCGACGGCGAGGATGTATCCGGCTATATCAAGAACATGGCGTATGACCTGATAGATGCGACTGTCGACCCGGTCGTTCTGGAATCCAAGTACCCTGAAGAGTGGGATATCCAGAGAATAGTCGACGGCCTTGATCAGATAGCTCCGCAGTTCGACGAAAGATTCAAATGGGATGATGAGTATCTCGCAGGGCTTGACGAAGAGAAACTCAAAGAAGACATAAAGGCTGTGTTTGATCAGCTCTATGCAGAGAAGGAAGCAGAGATCGGCGAAGAGCAGATGAGAGAAGTCGAGCGCATGATCCTCCTCAGAGTAGTAGATAACCGCTGGATGGATCATATCGACGCCATGGATCAGCTCAAGGAAGGTATCGGCCTCAGAGGAATCGGTCAGCAGGATCCTGCTGTGGCATATGCTCAGGAAGGTTTCGCGATGTTTGATGAGATGGTCGCGGATATCAGAGAAGAAACCGTCAAATTCTGCTACAATGTAACTGTGACAACAAGGACAGAGAGACGCAATGTCGTAAGCGGCAGAGTCTCGGCTGCCAAGGAAGAGTATAAAGACGATGAGGCTGCTTCGCAGAGCAGCGCAAGGAGGGGAGGCAACATGCCTTCAGCTGCGCCTAAGGCAGAGAAGACCGGCAAGCAGGAGACTATCCGCCGTGACATGCCTAAGGTAGGACGCAACGATCCTTGCCCATGCGGAAGCGGCAAAAAGTATAAGAATTGCTGCGGAAGAAATGCGTAAGACGCGAAGAAGATGAGAGGTGAATGACCATGACTGCAATCATTATCATCGTAGTTTTGCTGGCGGCGTTCGTGCTGTTTGCGCACAACTCGCTGACAAAGGACAAAAACCGCATCGAGCTGGCTGAGGTAGAGCTCAAAAAGTATGAGGAATCGGGCACCGCGGAGGATATCGACAACGCGAAAAAGTACTACAACGCTGTGCTCAGAGACTACAATACTAAAGTTGAGAGCTTCCCGTTCAGCATAGTTGCGGAGATGTTCAATTTCCCTAAGATGCATACGGACAACTTTGATGAGGGCATTTGAGGTGCTGCCATGAAAGCTAAACTATTCAGGAAAGTACTCGCTTTATTTGCCGCTTGCGCTGTAATAGTGCTTGCGACACCTATGGGAGTTGGCGAGGCTTCCGCAGATGACAACACGATGTACACGCTCAATTACGACGTGACAGTCGATGTGTCAGAGGACAACTCCTACGATTATCACGAGTATATCAATATGTACTATGTGACATCTCACCACGGTATCTACAGGTATATACCGACCGGCGGTCAGAGGATCAGCAACATAAAAGTGCCGGGCTACGAGTTCGAAACTTACAACGAGTCGGGCAACAAGGTCATCAAGATCGGAAGCGGCAGCTATACGCTCATCGGAGAGAATCCTTATGACATCACATACAATATCGCGATGTATGAGGACGAGAACGAGGATATGGATATGCTGCTCCTCAACCTCATCCCTACAGGCTGGGGCACGGGTATCGAGAAAAGTAAATGCGTGATCAATCTTCCGAAAGAAGCTGATCTCAGCAAAGCAAAGGTGTTCTCGGGTCCTTACGGGACTGAGGAGAACGAGCTGAATGCCGTGATGGAGACGAGCAATGACGGCAAGACTATCACCGTGACCGCTTCGGATATTCCGGCCAATTCGGGTATCACTGTTACACTCGAATTGCCTCAGGGTTACTGGACAGGAGCTCCTGAATTCGGATCCATCGGAGTGTTCACTCTGCTTCTTTTCGCGCTCGGACCGATCGGCGCCGCGTTGCTTTGGTATCTTTACGGAAGAGATAAGCATATGGTCAGGACGCTCGAGTTCTATCCTCCTGATGGTCTGACACCGGGAGAGATCGGATACCTTGCGGACGGCAAGATAGATAAAGAAGATGTCATCTCAACTATAGTGTATCTCGCCGACAAGGGATACATCGAGATTGAAGAGATCGACAGGAAGAAGTTCAAGTTCATTGCTATACAGGAACCCGGCGAAGAGGTGCCGGCATATGTTAGAAGCATATATAAGGGCATCTTCCCGGGCAAGGGCACGGAAAGAACTACGACCCAGATAGGTTCGTCGAGCACATTCGGCAACAAGTATCTCAAGGCCAAAGATCAGCTTCGTGATATGTTCAAGGGCAGCAGCGCGATCGTCAGCCCGGATTCAAAGATGGCAAGGACATTCTGTGCTGTAGCAGCAATAATGCCTTCTTTCGCTTTCAATTCCTGGGCCGGTCGGTACGGAGACGAACTTGCGGGAACCTTCATGATCATATGGGCAGGCGGTCATATACTCGCGTCAGTAGCATTGCTCTGTTCTGTATACGACACTATACGTGCCCGCTCCAAGGTGAAATCGGTTCTGAAGTGCGTGGGCGCGATCTGGTTCTATTTCATGGGATTAGGTCTTCTTACCGTGGGCTCTGAGGCGCTTTCGACACTTGCGGAGCCTAAGAGGATCGCGCTCATAGTGATGCTCCATCTCGGTACTCTTATCTGCATGTTCTTCAGCGTGATAGCCATCGCCAGAACGGATGAGTACACGGATCTTCTCGGGCGCGTGCTCGGATTCAAAGACTTTATCCGAACTGCCGAAGTCGACAAGCTCAACGAACTTGTTGAAGAGGATCCTCAGTATTTCTATCACATCATGCCATACGCGTATGTGCTTGGCCTTTCGAACAGGTGGATCAAGAACTTTGAGGATATGCCGGTAATGGCTACTCCTACATGGTACAGAGGGTCGCGCGGCTTCGACAGCTTTGATTACTACATGATGGGCAGGATGATGAGCGACTGCAGCGCCAGCGTGAGCAATAATATCGTGATCCCGGCGGCTTCATCCGGAGGCGGCTTCTCGGGCGGCGGCAGCAGCTGGAGTGGCGGAGGCGGCTTCAGCGGAGGCGGTTTCTCCGGTGGCGGATCCGGCGGCGGCGGAGGCGGCGGCTGGTAAAAAGACTCGAATGCCAATCCCGTGCAGACACGCTCTCGCTATGTCCTCGCTGCAGCGGTTCTAAGCTCTGTCTGCGCCTACGGCTTGCCAATCGCTAAGAACCGGCGCTGCGGAATGTCTGCCCGGAATTGCATTCTCGTCCGTGAGCAAAAAACGGAGACTGCGTACGAGCCGTTAAGCTCGAATGTCAATCCCGCAGAGCCATTTCATCCGGAATACATCTCGCACTGTGAGAAAAATAAGAACCGGCGCTGCGGAATGTCTGCCCGGAATTGCATTCTCGTCCGTGAGCAAAAAACGGAGACTGCGTACGAGCCGTTAAGCTCGAATGTCAATCTCGCAGAGCCATTTCATCCGGAATACATTTCGTTACGTGAAATAGTATTAGTAATAGTGATTAGTTAATGAAAAAAAGATACATAATTTTCGATTTTGACGGCACGCTTGCCAATACCAACGGCTTAGTCTTGGATTCCTGGCAGGAGACTTTGAGGCACTATCTCGGCCACGAGTTACCAGAGCGCGTTATCGAGGCTACATATGGGGAGATCCTCGTAGCAACTATGGCTAAACTGATCCCAGGCACCGAAGTGGACGAAGCGGTCGAATACTTCAGGGCTTATCAGGATTCGCTCCCTAAAAAGGAAATGATACATGCCTTTGAAGGTATCAACGATCTGTTGATCGAACTTAGGCGGCGCGGATGTCTGATTGGGGTAGGGACTTCTCGAACGGCGAACACCTTTCATGATTACATGACGATGCTCGGCATGTATGAGTTGGTTGATGAGGTCGTTACCATGAACGACGTGACACGGCACAAACCAGATCCCGAGACCGCGGAAGCTGTACTTAAGAAGCTCACTGCTCACGATGGCAGGGAGTGGGATGACTCGCTGCGAGCCGAGGCGATCTTCATAGGCGACACGAAGTACGATATCGGATGTGCTCAAAATGCCGGCATCGACAGCGTCCTGGTGGGCTGGAGCCATTACGTTGATGAAGAGGACATGTCCACGAATGGTTTTGTGCCGACTTACAGAATAAATACTCCGGCTGAATTGCTGGAACTGATATAGGGGAGGATGCCATGATTCAGGCTGATGAAATAAGAAGTCAACTTCCGGAGCTCAAGACGATGCTGACGGAAGTGGGAGGTTATCTTTGACCCGGCGGGTCTTGAGAAACGTGTTAAAGAACTGGAAGGCGAGAGCCTGAAGGAAGGATTCTGGGACGATCAGAAGAAGGCCCAGAAGGTATTAAAAGAAAAGAAGTCGCTTGAGGATAAACTTGCGACATACAACAGGCTTGAGAACGAGATAGAGGAGCTTCCCGATCTGATAGATATTGCGGAAGAGCTTGGCGATGAAGAGGAGCTGTCCGGGATAGCGGACTCGGTTTCGCGAGTTTCGGATGAGCTCGAAGATATGAAAACGCGCATGCTGCTCAGCGGCAAATATGACGCGAATGACTGCATACTCAGTATCCATGCCGGTACAGGCGGAGTCGACGCAAATGACTGGGCAGCGATGCTCGAGAGGATGTACCTCCGCTACTGTGAGAAGAAGGGCTTCAAGACCAAGCTTCTCGACAGACAGGATGACGTGGATTACGGCATCAAGAGTTCTACCATTCAGGTGGAAGGCGAAAACGCTTACGGTCTTCTAAAGTCGGAGACAGGGGTCCACAGATTGGTTCGCATCTCGCCATTCAACGCTATGGGCAAGCGCCAGACTTCGTTCGCGGCTGTAGAGGTAGAGCCGGATATCGGTGACGATATCGAGGTTACAATAGATCCACAGGATCTCAAGATAGACACATACCGTTCGGGTGGAGCGGGCGGCCAGCACGTCAATACGACTGATTCGGCTGTCAGGATCACACATTTACCGACAGGCATAGTGGTCACGTGCCAGAACGAGCGCTCGCAGATACAAAACCGCGAGACCGCTATGAAGGTGCTCATCTCAAAACTTACCAGGATCGCTGAGGAGGCCCATAAAGAGAACCTGAACGAGATCAAGGGCGACCAGTCTATGGCGACATGGGGCTCACAGATACGTAACTATGTTTTCCAGCCATACACTATGGTAAAGGACACAAGGACAGGCGCTGAGGTCGGTAACGTCGACGCTGTTATGGACGGCGATCTTGATGTGTTCATCAGAGCCAAGCTGTCGCAGGACGCAAGTAGCAACTAAGAAGAAGCTACACGGGACCGGTTGAAGCGATAGTTATGTGGAAACGGAGCGAATGAGCCGAATACCACATAACTCCGAGTCTGCTTTGAAGCGAATGGGAACTGAAAGTTATGTGGAAACGGGGCGAAAAGGCCAAAAACCACATAACTCTGAGATCGTGTTTGGGTGATGCGCTGAATAAATAGGATTGTGAATGGAGAAGCCGCATAAATTTACATGCTGAGATTATTTGCAGGCAGAGAGAATATAGACAAGGAACGTTTCATCTACGACTCTATAAAGGAGTGCGGGGGTGAAGCGTTTATTTTGGTGCCGAATCAGTACACGCTGGTTGCGGAGGAGCAGGCTCTCAGGTATCTGGAGACGGATTGCCTCTTTGATGTTGAGATCCTTTCGATGAACCGTCTCGGACTTCGTGTGCTGCAGGAGCAGGGTATCGAGTCTGTCAACATGCTCGATAAGTACGGCAGGTTCATGCTGCTGTCGATGATAATTCGTGAGCATGCGGATGACTTTGAGCTGTTTGCCAGAGCGGCAGGCAAGATATCATTCACTACGATGCTCAATGATTTCATCTCTGAATTCAAGCAGCAGGATTGCACGCTCGACGAGATAGATGAGATGCTCGGCGAGAGCGGAGACGAGCCTGTGCTCGGTGCCAAGCTGAGAGAACTGAAGGGCGTCATTGAGGCCTATGAGGACGCGATAAAGGATCGCTTCACGGATTCCGAGGACTACATCGCGATGTATATAGACGCGATCAAAGATTCGAAGCTGGTGCGCGGAAAGTCCATATGGATCTACGGCTATGACAGTATAACTCCGAAATTCGCTGATGCTATGATGGAGCTCGCCGGAGTGGCGGAATCGGTGAATTTCATTATAAACAGAAGTGACTTCGGGCTTGATGATAAGCTCATCGCGGGCCTCAGGAGGCTTGCGGGAGACAGGGGCATCGATTGCAGCTGTGAAGAGATAGCTGATTTGAAGAGAGGCGGAGAGGTCGATCCGTATGTCATCAAAAGATCGGAGACTATAGGCAGGATCGACAGGTATCTGTGGAAGGACGTGCTTGGGGAAGCGGAGAAGGCGGCGAACAGGGACTTCGTCCCTGACGATCTTACGATCGTCTCTGCCGCGAATCCGTATTACGAGGCAGAGTCCGCCGCCGCGTACATCTGGCATTTGCTTCGCGATGAGGGCTACATGATGAGAGATATCCAGGTGATAGCCAACGACGAAGGGGTGATGCAGCCGATCATCCGCCGTATCTTTGCGGAGTACGGACTTCCGGTATTCGCGGACACATCCAGAGATATAACAGACAGCGCCGCGGTAGGTTTCATAGTCAATCTGCTCGGCTTTCTTGTAAACAAAAAGTCGACCCCGTTCCTTTTCGCTATGCTAAAGACCGGTCTAAGCGGTCTTGGAGAGTCTGATATAGAAGAGCTTGAAAATTACGCGAGAGGCTATCACATCAAAGGCTCGATGTGGGATAAGCCATTTAAATACGGAAACGATGATCTTGGTGAGGAAGTTCTTGCCAAGTTGGATAAGATGAGAGAGACCATCTCCGGGAAGACGTCCAGGCTGGAGGAACTGGCCAAGTCATCGGCGAGCGTGTCCGCTTTCACCAAGGCGTTCACGGATCATCTGGAAGACGAGTGGCAGCTTTCATCACGCGTTGAAAAGGCAGCGCTCAGGCAGGAAGAAGCAGGACTCATCGACGAAGCTCAAAAGATGATACAGAGCTACGATAAGGCTATGGAGATACTGGGGCAGATGGACGAGATCATGGGGGACCAAAAGCTTGACCTCAGAGAATTCTCGGACATTTACTCGGCAGGGCTTTCTGATGTCGAGGTGGGAGTGATCCCTCCAACTATCGACGGCCTCTCGGTGGGCACCATGATAAGGACGCGTCCGAGGCAAATGAAGGCAGTCGTGATACTCGGGGCCAACGAAGGGGTGCTTCCTCTCGACCCCGCGACCGAAGGACTGTTCTCCGTTGACGAAAAGGAATACTTCAGGAATAAAGGCTTTGCTCTCGGCAGGCTTGATGACCTCAAAATGGAAGAGGAAAACGCCGCGATGCAGAGGATGATGGCAAGGCCGACTGAGAAGCTTTACATAAGCTATTCGATGACTGACGCGGGCGGGAATGACGCCAGACCATCTCCTGTTATCGGCTCGCTCAAGGAACTGTTCCCTCGGATCGAACAGGACGGACTGGTGCTGAAGGATATCATCAGTTCGGACTCATTTGAAGTGATAAACACGCCGGGAAACGGCATGAGGCAGCTTATAAACAGGATAAAGAGTCTTGATCCGGGAGCGGAGCCGGATGCTCTGACGAGAGCTATGCTGAAGTGGTACTCGGTAAATCGGAAAGAAGAACTCGATATCATGCTTGACGCGGCTGAATATGAAAATGACCCGGCCCCTCTCAAAGGAGACACGGCGAAGAGATTGTTTGGCCGTGAAAGCGGCGGGCTTGTGATGAGCGCGTCTTCTATAGGCAGCTATAAGGATTGCCCGTTCAGATACTTCATTGAGAAAGGGCTCAGACCGAGGGAAGAAAGAAACTTTGAGAGCGATGCCAGATCTGTCGGCGATGTATATCATGAATGCCTGATGGCGGTGGCGCGCCAGCTGATGGACGACAGGGATGTGCTCGAAAAGCTTAGAGACAGCGACACAGAAGAGCTTGAGAGAATAGTAAGCGCTGCGCTTGATGAGATCTCCAAGAGTTACAGAGGAGGGCTGTTCATATCCACCGGCAGCGAAGAATACAGAATGAGCCGTATACGTGAGATATGCGCCGCGGCTGCAAAAGCTATGGCTTCACAGCTTGCGTCTGAGTCTGTAAAGGGAGCTCTTTTCGAGGAGAGATTCGGAAGGCACGGAAGCTTTGAACCGATCAAGCTCGAGGTAGCTGGCGAGGACGTGTTGGTAGAGGGAACTATCGACCGCGCCGATTTCATCGATGTGGATGGCGAAGAGCGAGTGAGGATAATCGACTACAAGACAGGCTCTGATAAACTTGACACCTGGAAGATGAGAAACGGCGTCAAGATGCAGCTTATGATATACCTCATATCCGCGACGACCGGTGATATGGAGCCGGCGGGGATGTTCTATTTCAACATCAAGGATCCGATGGAGTCGATCAACGACAAGACAGAGAATTCGGCAAATAAGATAATTGAAAGAGAAGCGGAAGATGAGTTCAAGTTAAAAGGCGCTTATATGAATGAAGAGGGTGTTCTCGACGCGATGCCGCCGGGAGTGCTCCATAGCGCGAAGAACAGTATCAGCCGTGAAGAGTATGAAGAGATCAGATCGGAAGTGATCTCTCGTATAGAGGAGACGGCTTCCGGTATACTCGGAGGAAAGATAGAGATCAAACCGCTTCGTAATGATAATAGGCTGGCCTGCAGTTATTGCAGTCTGGGATCTGTGTGCAGGCGTGATAGAGGTTATGTAAAAAATTCTGCCCGCAAGATACCGCCAAAGCCAAAGGAAAATAAAGAATAGATGCAGATCATTTCAATAGGGAGCAGCAGCTCCGGAAATTCATATTTAATAAAAGCCGCGGGCCGCGCCATCATACTCGATGTCGGTCTGTCGTGCAAGATGATAATGGCGGCGCTCGAATCAGAGGACATCGAGCCGGCGGATGTCGCGGCGGTGCTCGTCACGCACGAGCATGTCGACCACGTCAAGAGCGTGCGAGCAGTCTCGCGTAAATGCTCTAACGCAATGTTTTACGCGAGCCGCGGCACCATAGAGTCCGCCGCCGCCTTCAGTTACGTTCCGGAGGAACGTCTGATGTTCATTTCCTCAGGAGAATCCTTCACCATACAAGGATCGCGTGACGATTTGGAGCCGGCAGATATCGATCCAAAGCCGGCTGACGACGCTCCGGGCGGCGGCATCACGATCACGGCCTTCGAACTCAGCCACGATGCCCTCGAGCCAATTGGCTATATCGTCGAGGCTGATGGTGAAAAGCTGGCCGTGATCACCGACACGGGCATCGTCAAAGAAGAGACCTACGATGCCATAAGCGATTCAGACATGCTGGTCTTTGAAGCCAATCACGATGTGGATATGCTGATGTTCGGTGAGTATCCTTATCCGGTCAAGGTAAGGATCAAGGGAGATAAGGGTCACCTTTCAAATGACTATGCGGCAGACGTACTGTCGCGCATAATAAATGAAAGAAAAAACCGGATAGGCGGCTATGCGGATCCGCTCCGCATTATGCTGGCACACCTCAGCTTCCACAACAATGCGCCGCTCTTCGCCAGGCAGACAGTAGAGGATAGGCTCGGTGCCGACGGCTTCAAACCCGGAGAAGACTATATGCTCGAAGTAGCGATGAAGGAAGGACTCACATACATGCCGCAACTGTAGCGGACACCGGGCGCCTCGCCTCTAATTGGATATCGGAGAATATAATGCTTAATATAAGAATCATTTGCGTAGGAAAATTCAAAGAGAAATACTGGGAGGCCGCGTCGGCTGAGTACACTAAAAGGCTCGGCGCGTATTGCAATATCTCTGTAGACGAGCTCAGGGAAGAAAGGCTTCCTTCAAATCCCTCCGCGGCCGATGAACGGGGTGTCAAAGAAGCCGAAGGAAAAGCGATCCTGGGAAAGATCGCAAAGGGCGACTATGTGATCGCCATGGATATAAAGGGAAAAGAGCTTTCTTCCGAAGACCTCGCTGCCAAGATCAGAGACACAGCCTTTACACACAGCACGATCGACTTTATAATTGGCGGGAGCCTCGGGCTTTCGGAAGAAGTGACCAAACGCGCGGATCTCAGATTCAGTTTCGGAAGGATAACACTTCCGCATCAGCTGGCAAGAGTAGTTCTGCTCGAACAGATATACAGGGCATTCAAAATAAATGCCGGCGAGACTTATCACAAGTAGGGCCTGCGCCCCGGGACTCAAAATAGACTTAGAAGGGAAAGACCGTCAATGGCAAACAGATACAGTAAAGCAAACACACAGAACAAAGGCAACAGGGAAACTGCTTCCCGCGATATGCAGCGCTATGAAGAACAGAGGAGCAAGCTCAACATGGGAGCCAGGATAATGGCTATTTTGGTAATCGCCGCTATGGTGGTCACCACCTTCCTCGCAGCGGGCATTTTTATTTTCGACTAGCTTCACTTCGCTCCATAGATCAATAATCGATAGACATTAAACGGGACCATAACACTTGATAATGTGTTGTGGCCCTATTTTTGTTAATAGACCACAACAGGAAATTCATTTTGATGTTGCAGTTTTCCTAACGTGATTGAAAATTAACAAAGATTACGCTACAATATTTATGGAATTGTACCCTTTTCGGGTGAACAAGTCTCGGGCCTCTTAGAGGGCCCAAGCATTCTTTTTGCAGGTGTGCGATCGGTCGCACACGTACAAATGTAATAATTACCGGATTCAGGAGGTGATGGAATGTTTGTAGAGGAACTGGAAAAGATCTATCAGAGCGAGTCCAATGCAGACCAGATCATCAAAGACTCAAAGACCGAGTCTGCCAAGATCATGGAAGACGCAAAGACAGAAGCCAGAGAGATCTTGAACAGAGCGCGCAGCGAAGCCGATTCTGTGGCCAAGAATTACACAGAAGAAGGCCGGGCGGAAGCGGATAAGCAGTATGAAGAATATATGCAAGAAATAGAAGCTTCCGCACTTCGCATGTTGGAGGAGGCCGGCGCAAACCGGCAGAAAGCGATCGATCTGATCGCGGAAAGGATCGTGAGTAACAGTGTCAATAATTAATATGAAAAAGGTCTCCGTAATAGGCCTGGACACTGCTAAGGAAAAACTCATCTCCCGGCTTCTCCATCTCGGCTGTGTCCAGATCAATGATCAGGCAGTCAAACTGCAGGATGAGAAGATCGGCTCTATAGCGGAACGCGACGGCAGCGATGATCTGGCGGTCGAACTTGACGCCGAATCAAACAGAGTCGCTATCGCGATCAAGGCGATCGAGGATAATACTGAAACGAAAGCTCCTCTTTTCAGCACACGAAAAGAGATCGGGTTGACAGATTTCAACAAGATCGTCAGGAAGCGCAAGAGCATTACCAAAAAAGTCGATCGCATCATAGAGCAGAACGACAAGCTCCATCAGATGCAGGAGAGGATCAACAAGGGCAACACCGATCTTTCCATGCTGGAGCCATGGCAGCCATACGATGTGCCTCTGGAGATACTGCATACAAAGTGCACGGATATTGACCTCGGTTTCGTTCCTGCCACCTGCGATCTTGAAGAACTCAAGGCCGCGGTGCTCGAAGATAACGAGTACACACATATCTGGGAAATCGGCCGGGATACAGAGATGATCTATCTGGCCATTATATCCACAAAGAGGGACGTTGAGTTCAATATCATTTCGTTCCTTAAGCAGTGGGGATTCACGCTGATGCCGTTTGGAGATCTCAAAGGCACAGCTAAAGAAAATAAAGAGAGGATTCAAAAAGAGATCGCTAAGATGGAAGTCGAAGCGGACAAGATCCGAAAAGACCTCGCGTCTCACGCCGATGAACTCTTTGAACTGAAATGCCTCAAAGACGAGATCGACATGGAGGCTGATCGCGAGAAGATCAAGTCAAGCCTCATCAAGACAAAAAGAGCCTTCTACATGGAAGGCTGGGTGCCTGAGCCTGTCGTAGATAACGTGGCCAAGGTGCTGACTGATGAGGGGTGTAGCTTCGAATTCTCGGATCCGGCAGAAGGCGAAGAGCCACCTGTCTTGCTCGAGACAAGCAAATTCGCATCTCCATTCGAGGCGATCACAGAGATGTACGCGCTGCCGACTTATGAAGGCTTTGATCCGACTAACATATTCTCGATCTTCTACGCCTTCTTCTTCGGTATCATGCTCAGTGACGCGGGATACGGCGCGGTATTGACTATCGCGTGCTGGATCATCCTCAAGAAGTATCCGCTTGAAGGCACAATGAGGAAGATGTTCAAGATGTTCTTCACTTGCGGACTCTTCACCATATTCTGGGGCGTCATGTTCGGAGGCTACTTCGGAGACTTATTCCAGGTATGGGCCAGCACCGTATTCGGCAAGACTATAACGATCAAGCCGCTTTGGTTCAACCCGATGGATGATCCGACCAAACTGCTGATATTCTCGCTTCTGTTTGGTTGTGTGCATCTGTTCGTCGGAATGGGCATAGACATGTACATGAAGATAAAACGCGGGCAGGTAGCAGACGCCATACTCGATCAGGTGCCATGGTTCATGGTCATCATCGGAGCGGGCTGCTGGCTCGGCGGCGGAGCGATCTCACAGGCGCTCACTAAGCCGGGTATGTACCTGACTATCGCGGGCCTCGTAGTTCTGCTTCTTACAGGCGGACGCCACAGCGAGAGCATCTTCGGCAAGATCACAGGAGGCTTGTCCTCAGTATACGGAATCACGGGCTGGATCTCAGATATCCTGTCATACGCGAGACTGCTCGCACTCGGTCTCGCGACCGGCGTTATCGCCAGCGTAGTCAATCTGCTGGGTTCAATGATCGGTACGGGATTCAAAGGTGCGGTCGCATTGATCATCATCGGACTTTTCGGTCATATATTCAGTATGGCGATCAATGTTCTGGGCGCTTTCGTCCATTCCAGCAGGCTCCAGTACGTAGAGTTCTTCGGAAAATTCTACGAGGATGGCGGAGAGCCGTTCAAACCGTTCCTGCGGAATACAACTTATGTAAAAATTGATGATCATAAATAACTTATTTAATGGAGGTAACTAGAATGGAATGGATTAATGGTAACTCATTAGCGCTTATCGGCGCAGCGATCGCATCACTTGCAGGCGTCGGTTCCGGTCTCGGCGTTGGTATCGCCGGACAAGCTGCTGCCGGAGTTCTGGCAGAAGACCCAAAACTGTTCGGTAGAACACTGCTGCTCCAGGCTCTTCCTGGCACACAGGGCATCTACGGTCTGCTGATGACATTCCTCATCTTCGTAAGAGTGGGATTCTTCGGCGGCGACATGGATCTGACACTCACACAGGGCTGGTGGGTACTGGCTTCCGGTATCCCTGTAGGTCTGATCGGTGTTTGGTCAGGTATCGGACAGGGCAAGGCTGCTGCTGCAGGTATCATGCTGACAGGCAAGCGCCCGGATCAGATGGCTAAGGGAATCATCTATGCCGCGATGGTAGAGACATACGCTATCTTTGGTCTTCTGATTTCTATCCTCATCCTGTTCAACGCAGGACTTTAATGAGTTTGCGACAGATCAGAAGATAAGGATGTGAGAATATGAGTATCGAGAAAATCGCTTCTAAAATAGAAAACGACGCTAAGGCAGTCGCCAAAGAAAACGTAGACGCTGCCAAGAAAAAAGCGTGGGACGTAATCGATGAGGCCAACAAGAAGGCTGAAGCGCTTATCGATAAAGCGAAGAAAAGCGGCGTCGATGCCCGTGAAAAGCAGGTCGTTCGAAGAAAAGCGGTCGCATCCATTGACGGAAGGAACGTGATGCTTGCAAAGAAGCAGGAATTGATAGATGAATGCTTCAATGACGCTATCGAAAAGGTAGTGTCCGGTGACAGGGATAAGTACATCGACTTCCTTGTATCCGTAGTCAAGGCACAGGGCCTCTCCAAAGGAACGATCAGTCTTTCTGAGAAAGATCAGGAACTCTCGGCAAAGCTGTCGGAAAAGCTTTCAAAGGAGATCCCGGGAAGCGCCTTCGAGATCGCGGCAGAGCCTGCGAATATCAAGGGCGGCCTGATCTGCAGGGCAGGGACTACATCGTATAACGCGTCCATCGAAGCTATAGCAGAAGATATCCGCGGCGATATAGGCGCGGAGGTAGCTGAGGTTCTTTTCGGGACACAGGAGAAATAAAATGGGAGATCTGACAATCAGAACACAAGATGAATTTGTCTTTTCAGATGCGTTTATCGGATGCCAGGTCCAGAAACTGATGCACCGAGCGGATCTGATACGTCTGGCGAACTGCGCGGATATCGCTTCCGCCAGAACGCTGCTGATGGAGTTCGGATACGATGACCCAAAGGACACGGAGATTGACGATATCGAGCATTTCATTCGTCACGAGCAGACTAAGCTCTATGAAATGATCTACAAAAATCTTCCGGGCAGAAGAGAGATGGCTTGCTTCCTCTTCCCGTTCGATTATCACAATATCAAGGTCTGCCTCAAGGCTGAGATCCTTGGGGACACGCCGACCGAAAAACAGCTGATCTCAGTAGGCGACTTTGACTGGAAGGTGATGGTCGCGATGGTACGCGACAGAAACTACTCCAAGATGAGACCTATCATGAGAGACGCCGTGCAGGAGGCAATGGATATCTACGGCAGATCAGGAGATCCTCAGGAGATCGATCTGATCCTCGACAAAGCCTGCTACAAGGACATAGTCCTTACAGCCAGAGAGACAGAGTCGCAGTTCCTGGTCGACTTCTCACGCCTGGCGATAGATATCCTCAACCTTAAGGCATTTATCAGACTTAAGGCGATGAAGCGCCCATGGACTTTCTTCAAGAAGGTCTTCATAGAGGAAGGCTTCATCAAAGAGGATGTGTTCGTGGCCGGCTATGATGAGACTCTCCAGCAATTCGCTGAGAGGCTGATCCATCCGGGACTTACCAACGCGCTTAAAGAGGGCGCACGCGCTCTCGAAGAGACAGGGCATTTCCTGAGAATAGAGACATTGCTTGATAATGTGCTGATGGATGAAAACAAAAAGGCGAAGGATTACCTCATCGGTATCGAACCTGTCGCGGGCTATTGGTACGCAAAGGAACAAGAAATCGACAACGTCCGTATCATCCTCAACGGTATCTTGATCGGGGAGGATCCTGAGTATATGGAGAAGTTCCTGGGTAACACGTATTTCGACTAGTGGAGAAATCATATGTATAAAATAGGAGTAATAGGAGACCCCGTATCCGTACTGAGCTTCAAAGCAGTGGGACTCGACGTATTCCCTTGCGAAGACGGAGCGGAGGCCAAAAAGCTTATAAGGCGGCTTGCAGAAAATGAGTATGCGATCCTCTATGTAACAGAGGACCTTGCGGATGAGGCTGCTTCGGAGATCGAGCGTTACAGCGATTCAAGGCTCCCGGCGATCATATTGATCCCGAGCAAAGAAGGAGCGTCCGGTAACGGTCTCATGAACGTCCGCAAGGCCGTTGAGCGTGCAGTAGGGGCAGACATACTATTCGGAGGTGAAGAATAATGAGTCAGGGAAAAGTCGTTAAAGTATCGGGGCCGCTGGTAGTAGCATCCGGCATGGAAACAGCCGACATGTACGACGTAGTACGAGTCGGAGACCTCGGACTGGTTGGCGAGATCATCGAGATGAGAGGCGATCAGGCCTCCATCCAGGTATATGAGGAGACAGCCGGTATAGGTCCGGGAGCGCCGGTAGTATCTACAGGAGCTCAGCTTTCTGTAGAGCTGGGGCCTGGCCTCATCGAGAGTATCTACGATGGTATCCAGCGTCCGCTTGCTAAGATGTACGAACAGCAGGGTGCCAATATCGAAAGAGGTATCCAGGTGCCTGCTCTCGACCGCGAGAAGAAATGGACTTTCGAGCCTACCGCCGCTGTCGGTGAAGAGGTCGAAGCCGGAGATGTCATCGGTGTCGTACAGGAGACCGTAGTCATCCAGCAGAAGATCATGATCCCTTACGGCGTAAAGGGCACTATCGTTTCGATCAAAGCGGGCGATTACACAGTAGAAGAGACTGTAGCTACAGTGCAGACAGAAGATGGCGTCAAGGACATCACACTGATGCAGAAATGGCCTGTACGTGTAGGAAGACCATATAAAGAAAAGATGGTACCGGATATGCCTCTCGTTACGGGACAGAGAGTAATCGATACACTGTTCCCGATCGCTAAGGGCGGTGTAGCTGCTGTTCCTGGCCCATTCGGTTCCGGAAAAACAGTAGTACAGCACCAGCTCGCTAAGTGGGCAGATGCAGACGTAGTAGTATACATCGGCTGCGGTGAGCGCGGTAACGAGATGACAGACGTACTCATGGAGTTCCCTGAACTGAAAGACCCTCGCTCAGGAGAATCCCTGATGAAGCGTACAGTGCTTATCGCAAACACATCGGACATGCCGGTAGCGGCTCGTGAAGCTTCCATCTATACAGGAATCACGATCGCTGAGTACTTCCGTGACATGGGATATTCAGTAGCGCTGATGGCTGACTCCACATCACGTTGGGCTGAGGCCCTCCGTGAGATGTCGGGCCGTCTTGAGGAAATGCCTGGTGAAGAAGGTTACCCTGCTTACCTGGCATCCCGTCTGGCTCAGTTCTACGAAAGAGCCGGCCGCGTCGTAACACTCGGTAAGGAAGGACGCCTCGGAGCGCTTTCAGCTATCGGAGCCGTATCTCCTCCGGGAGGCGATATATCCGAGCCTGTATCCCAGGCTACACTTCGTATCGTAAAGGTATTCTGGTCACTGGATGCCAGCCTGGCGAGAGCGAGACACTTCCCGGCTATCAACTGGCTCAACAGTTACTCGCTGTATGTAGAAAGGCTGATGCCGTGGTTTGAGGAGAATGTCGCTAAGGAATTCCCGGCGCTTCGCCAGAAAATGATCACGCTGCTTCAGGAAGAGGCCAATCTGAACGAGATCGTTCAGCTGGTAGGTGTTGACGCACTGTCCTTCGAGGACCGTCTCAAACTTGAAGCCAGTAAATCGATCCGGGAGGACTACCTCCACCAGAACGCTTTCCACGACGTAGATACATACGCTTCGCCTAACAAACAGTACAGAATGATGAAGCTCATCCTTTCATACTACGACCTCTCGCTCGAGGCTATCGCTAAGGGCGCGTCTTTCAACAAGCTGTCAGAGCTGCCTGTCAGAGAGACTATCGGAAGATTCAAGTATGTGGAAGAAGATAAGATCGATGACACATTTGTTCAGATCATAGATCAGATGCGTGCTGAGATCGATGAGCTGCTGAAGAAGGAGGCAGAAGACGATGATTAAGGAATATAGGACCATATCGGAAGTTGCCGGCCCTCTTATGATGGTGCAGGACGTAGAGAATGTCACCTACGACGAGCTCGGCGAGATCATTCTTCCAAGTGGTGAGAAGAGACTTTGTAAAGTACTGGAGATCAATGGTTCGGACGCGACTGTACAGCTCTTTGAGAGCTCCGCCGGTATCAACCTGAAGGAGAGCGCTGTGCGTTTCCTCGCACACGGAACAGAGCTTGCCGTTTCCCCTGAGATCCTCGGAAGAGTATTTGACGGAATGGGTCGTCCTACAGACGGAGGCCCTGACATCATTCCGGAAAAGAGACTGGATATCAACGGACTTCCGATGAACCCTGCAGCAAGAGACTATCCTGCTGAGTTCATCCAGACCGGAGTATCCGCTATCGACGGACTGAATACACTGGTAAGAGGCCAGAAGCTCCCGATCTTCTCGGGAAGTGGTCTTCCACACGCCAACCTCGCTGCTCAGATCGCGAGACAGGCTAAGGTACTCGGAGACGGAGCCGGAAACTTCGCCGTAGTATTCGCCGCTATCGGTATCACATACGAGGAAGCTGACTACTTCGCTTCTGACTTCCGTAGAACAGGCGCTATCGACCGTACGGTAATGTTCATGAACCTGGCGAATGACCCTGCTGTAGAGCGTATCGCTACACCGCGTATGGCTCTTACCGCAGCTGAGTATCTCGCGTTCGATCTCGGCATGCACGTACTGGTCATCCTGACAGACATTACAAACTATGCGGAGGCTCTTCGTGAGGTATCCGCGGCTCGTAAGGAAGTACCTGGCAGAAGAGGTTATCCTGGCTACCTGTACACAGACCTTGCGACAATGTATGAAAGAGCCGGAAGAAAGAAAGGAATGCCTGGATCGATCACAATGATCCCTATCCTGACGATGCCTGAAGACGACATCACGCATCCTATCCCGGACCTTACAGGATACATCACAGAAGGACAGATCATCCTGTCCAGAGAGCTCGACCGTAAGGGTATCCAGCCACCTATCGACGTACTGCCATCCCTGTCCCGTCTTAAAGATAAGGGTATCGGAAAAGGCAAGACAAGAGAGGATCACGCTGATACCATGAACCAGCTCTTTGCCGCTTACTCAAGAGGTAAGGAAGCTCTGGAACTCATGACGATCTTGGGTGAAGCTGCTCTGACAGAGACCGACCTTAAATACGCGAAGTTCAGTGAAGAGTTCGAAAAGCAGTATGTATCGCAGGGATTCGAGACAGACCGCGGAATTGAAGATACACTGAACATCGGTTGGGAGCTTCTGAAGCTGCTGCCGAGAACTGAGCTGAAGAGGATCAAGGACGAGTTCATCGATAAATATCTTGGTTAGGGAGGCGCCTTATGGAACGAATGAATGTCAACCCTACCCGAATGATGTTGACATCCCTGAAGCGGAGACTGAAGACTGCGGTCCGCGGCCATAAGCTTCTTAAGGACAAGCGCGATGAGCTGATGAAGGAGTTCCTGGAACTCGCCAGAGAAAACGGAAGGCTTCGTGAAGAAGTCGAAAGAGATCTGGACGGAGTTTATAAGAACTTCACTATCGCGAGCTCTATCATGAGCCGCGAGGTAATGCAGGAATCGCTGATGTTCCCTAAACAGGGAGTTGATCTCACTGTGGGCAGCAAAAACATCATGAGTGTAGATGTTCCTGTGTTCGACTTCAATACGACAGCGAACAACGAAGGAGACATCTTCCCGTATGGTTTTGCCCGTACCACAGGAGAACTCGATACCGCGATCCAGAGAATGTCAGACCTCTTCCCGAAACTGCTCGATCTGGCAGCAAAGGAAAAAGAGACTTCACTTCTCGCTGCTGAGCTCGAAAAGACCAGACGTAGGGTAAACGCTCTTGAATACGTTATGATCCCTCGTCTTCAGCTGACTATCCGCTATATCCAGATGAAGCTGGACGAAAACGAGCGTGGTAATCAGACGAGGCTCATGAAGGTCAAAGACATGATGCTCGAAGAGGCTATCAACGAAAAGAAGGCCAAGAACGAGGCATCGATCGAACGGCTTATCGAATCACAAGGGTAGCATAAAAGTAAATAAGAGCGGCTACAAGGGACCCCTCGGCGGGTATTTGTGGCCGCTCTTTTATTGTGGCAATGTCGGCAACACGAAGATGACCTTCAATAGTTATTATTAAGCTGCGGCGAGAGATCGTCGAATTATTACGAATAGCTATTTATGCATAAAGATGAGACTGCTCGGAACTGTAATTGTTATTCCTTCAAGTGGCATTAACGCGTACCAATGAATAACAATGTTATTGCTTCACCACCTGATAATCGTCATGGATGAATAACATGAACGACACATAGAATGCTGACATTTTGATTGTGGAAACAAAATGAAGGCTGATAGCATAAAACTCTTCATAATTATTGGCGGCCATGGAAAAATATGCATATTTACATGATTTTGACATATTTTACGATGACGAACGGACACAACTAACGCTTGTGAGATCATAGTGTTATTCCTTCAAGTGGCATTAACGCGTACCAATGAATAACAATGTTATTGCTTCATCGCCTAAAAACTAACAGGAAGGAATAACAAGAACTAATACCTAGAGCTTTCGTCGGAGTATAGTTGTGATAAAAGCGGTGAAATGGCGTTGCAAAGGATTGTTTGATTGTTAATCCGCGATTATAAAGGCTGTCATGTTATAATAGGCACTGAAAGAATATGATGATTCATTTAATCATCTATAACAGACGCCGGATGTCCCCCGCCTCTATAGGCGGCGGGTTCCATGTTCGACCGTCGGTGGTGGGTACAATCCCCGACCGACGTTCTCAGGAGCTGAGGTTCCTCACAATATTCATTCTGTGGAGGCAGAATATACAGTATTTATTATGAAGATCATTAGAAAAGAAGAAGTTATAACTACAGAATGGTCGGGCGGCACAACCAGCCAGCTCGCTATATCACCTGCGGGCGCTGTCTATGCAGATAGAGATTTCGACTGGAGGCTTTCCAGCGCAGAGGTAAATGACGAAAAGAGCACATTTACGCCGCTTCCGGATTATCACAGATTCCTTACTACCAGAAAGGGGTCGCTGAAGATGAGACATGACGGCGGAGACTGGTATAGCATCGGAGAAGGCGATGTAGCCGAATTCGAAGGCGCCAGCCTCACTGAGAGCGAGGGTAAGGTCACCGACTTTAATCTTATGGTAAGGAAAGGCCGCGTTGAAGGCTCGCTTGACACGGAGTTTCTCGAGGATGGTGAGACTTTGTTTATGGAAGCTGTAAAGAAAAATGAAGTCACTGCGATCTATCTTTCAAGGGGCGGCAACATCAGCGTGTATAGCGATGTAAAAAAAGCAGCGGAACTTAGCGAAGGCGATCTGCTCATTTTTGAGGAAGACGATCATGCGTTAGAAGTATTCGCTACTGCTGCCGGAGAAGCATATATCATCCGCGCGGACATGAGAACTGTCGGTTAGCAAGACCTCGGAATAACAGAAGGGATGCAGGAACTGTAAATGAGAGATTTTTCAAAACTTCAGAACGGAAGCGATATAAGAGGAGTAGCGGTGCAGACTGCGGATGGGCCTGAGGTCAATCTGAACAAAGAGATCGCCGGCCGCATCACTTTGGCATTTTGTGATCTTTTAGCGCGCAAGCTGGGAAAGAAAGCGGAACAGCTGAAGATAGCGGTGGGACGCGACTCGAGGATATCAGGAGACGAACTCAAGGAAGGCGTGCTCGAGGCGCTTGGCGACTGCGGGGCGGCCGGCTATGACGCCGGTATGGCCACTACGCCTGCCATGTTCATGTCAACTGTTATGCCTGAATTCGACATGGACGGATCCATCATGATCACAGCCAGCCACCTGCCGTATGAGAGGAACGGATTCAAATTCTTTTCCGCAAAGGGCGGATTTGAAAAGCAGGATATCGCAGAGATCCTCAAGCTGGCCGGAGTGTACGGATTCAAGGGCGGCTCGTACGAGAAAAAAGAGATACAGCTGATGCCTGCCTATGCCGCGCATCTTCGCAACCTGATAAAGAGTGAACTTAAAGATATACCGGGCTGCCTTGAGGGCATGCATATCGTGGTCGATGCCGGAAACGGCGCGGCGGGCTTTTTCGCGAATCAGGTGCTTAAGCCGCTCGGAGCTGACATCAGCGGCAGCCTTTATCTGGAACCCGACGGAATGTTCCCGAATCATCCTGCCAATCCTGAGAATAAAGAAGCAATGGCATGCATTTGTGAAGCCGTCAAAAAAAGCAACTCGGATCTTGGCATCATATTCGATACTGACGGTGACAGATCCGCAGCCGTAGCGCCTGGCGGAGAGTCTATCGCGCGTAACGAGATAGTTGCTCTTGCCGCCGCTCTTAAGGCTGACGAATATCCGGGCGGGACTGTTGTGACGGACAGTATAACTTCAAATGAGCTTCATGAGTTCCTTGAGAAAAAACTCGGACTCAAACATTACAGATATAAAAGAGGATACAGGAATGTCATAAACAAGGCCATCGAGCTGAGCGCCGAAGACAAGAATGCTTTCCTCGCGATCGAGACTTCGGGCCATGCCGCTTATTCAGACAACTATTATCTTGACGACGGCGCCTATCTGGCTGTTCAGATCGTTATCAGCGCTGCTAAGCTAAAGGCTCAGAAGAAAGATATCATGTCGCTCATGAAGGGCCTTAAGAAACCGGCTGAGTCGATCGAAGTCAGGTTCAAGATAAAAGCTGAAGATTTCAAGACATATGGTATGAGCGTTCTCGAAGCCTTTGAGGAATGGGCAGAGCATAGCAAAGGGCTCGAGATCGTAAAGCCGAATTACGAAGGCGTGAGAGTCGACTTCAAGAAGGACGGAAAAGCAGGCTGGTTCCTTCTCAGGATGTCACTTCATGACCCGGTAATGCCTCTCAATGTCGAATCGAGTGATGAGGGCGGAACTGACATGGCTCTTGCTGAGATCTATAAGTTTATGGAAGGCTTTGACGGGATAGAGAGACCATAAGTTTAGCGTGTGCTGTATGACACAGTAGACAGAGTCGGGGAGACAGATGGCAAGAGAAGGAAAAAAGCGTTCAAAAGGAACGAAAGTCCGCCGCGGCGCGGAGAATGTCATAATCGTTTGTCTTGCGTTGATAATGTTGGTATCAGGATATAAGGTGTTTACTATCGTCCGCGGTTACAGCCAACAGCAGAAAACGTACGAAAGCATCTCAGACGAGGCCCAAGGCGGCAACTCTTCGCTCGATATAAATTTTGACGCGCTGAGAAAGATAAACCCTGATATTGTCGGGTGGATCTATTATGAGGACTCACCTATCAACTACCCGATAGTGAAGGGAAGCGACAACGATAAATATCTCTATACGCTGTTTGACGAGAGCGTCGGCGGCTGCGGAACTCTGTTTGCCGATGCTGAAACGGATGCGCCGTTTGAACAGTTCAATACTATAGTATATGGGCATCATATGCGTGACGGATCGATGTTTGCCCGCCTGGACAGGCTAAAGGATCCGGACTATGTGCGTGAACATCCGAGGATGGAACTGATCACACCGGAAGGCAAGTACCACCTCGAGATATGGGCGTTCCTGCATCAGCCTTCAGACAGCAAACTATATACCAATAATATAAGCGACAAGGCAGAATGCGCGGATTATTTGAACATGCTGCAAGGCCTTTCTGAGTATGTGACCAGTGTCGAGGTGACGCCGGAGGATAGGATCGTTGAGCTTTCAACCTGCGCGTTCGAATACCAGGAAGCGAGATATGTTGTTGTAGCTAAAATGGTCCCGTGGTAGTTTATGTGTAGAGCCGGGAGCCGCGCGCTGTTGATGTAGACCGAAATATGCAGAATGTGATAAAATCTGTGTGTTCACGACATGTTATTACTGCTTAGCTGAAAGGACAATACTATGGATTATAGGATGACGATAGCGGGACTGGAAAGAGACCTTCCGCTTTGCAAGATCACAGACGACCTTTATATCGCAGGCTTTATTATGTTCAACGATGTAGAGATCACAGAAGCAACAGCAAGAGAACTCCTCAAGCTTGCTCCTGATTTCGATGTGCTGCTCACAGCAGAGACAAAGGGTATTCCTCTCACTTATGAGATGGCCAGACAGTCGGGCAAACCATACATCGTAGCCCGCAAAGGAGCCAAGCTTTATATGAGAGATATCGTCACTGTCCATGTAAAGTCCATCACGACAAGCCACGTCCAGATGCTCTGCCTCGGCAAAGACGAGTGTGATGAGCTCAGAGGAAAGAAAATACTCATTGTGGATGATGTCATCAGTACAGGCGAATCAGTAGCCGCTCTGGAGCAGCTGGTAGAATCCGTTGACGGCAACCTCGTGGGCAAGTTCGCGGTTCTTGCTGAAGGCGAAGCAGCCGACAGAGAGGACATCACATTCCTCGAGTATCTGCCGCTCTTCAATTCCGACGGCACACCACAGTAAAAAACAAATGCGATATACTACGCGCCGGTGCCAGACCGGGCTCCAAAGACGATCAGCACTTTGGGGGCCGGTTCGGCACCGGCGCTTTGCATTGCGGGTAAATATCCGCCCTGATCGAGCTATGTTTTGTAATTCGTGCACAAATTAGCAATGTAATTTTGAGTTAACACACAAAAAGTGTTGACACACAATCTTCACAATGTTATTATTGCGCTGTACAAAAAACCTGTACACTTTAAAGGGAGACATTATGTATCGTTCAAAAGACCTTAGCGTAATCAGCATTATCGGCGTCCTTTCGGTCATTAGACTGGTAGAGGACGAATTTGTGCTGTAGGGCTGAGGCAAGTACATGAGGTCAACTGATACTTCGACTTGGGAGCCCGCAGCGATGCGGGCTTGCTTATTGCCCGGGTCCGAGCAAACAAGTCACTTACCAACTATCACTCAGTCAGTAGCAATTGTTTATGAAGGAAAGGAAAGAAAAATGAAGAACACATTCAAGAGATTTGCGATCCTTGCTCTGTCGTGCATGATGGTATTCGCACTCGCAGCTTGCGGTGGCGGCGGCGGAAGCAGCTCATCATCAGATGAGAACACACTCCACCTCGGTGGTGTTGGTCCTCTCACAGGCCCTGCGGCTCTTTACGGATTAGCCGTTCAGCATGGAGCTGAGATCGCTGTAAATGAGATCAACGAAGCTAATCCTGATGGACTCCAGATCGTATTCGATATGCAGGACGACGAGCATGACCCTGAAAAGTCAGTAAACGCTTACAACAAGCTGCTCGATGATGGAATGCAGGTACTTGTAGGAACAGTAACATCTGCTCCTTGTACAGCAGTAGCAGCTAAGGCGTATGAGGACAGAACATTCGCTCTGACTCCATCCGCTTCAGCTACATCAGTAGTAGAAGGAAACGACAACGTATATCAGCTTTGCTTCCAGGACCCACAGCAGGGTGAGATCGCAGCTGAATACATCGCAAAGAATTTCCCTGACGCTGTAGTAGGAGCTATCTACAACAACGCTGATAACTACTCGACAGGAATCTTCGACGCATTCAAGAAATCACTTGAGGCTAAGGGAATGAGCATAGCAGCATCCGAAGCGTTCGCTTCTGACGACAACGCTGACTTCTCAGCTCAGCTCAACAGCATGAAGAACAAGAACGTAGATCTTCTCTTCCTGCCTATCTACTACACACCGGCTTCCAACATCATGACACAGGCT
>JAZQBC010000012.1:0-61723 GCA_045545495.1 Anaerovoracaceae bacterium
GGCTACGATCCGACTTGTGACAGTACGATGCATCTTATTGCATCGCCCCAGGACGCCATACCGGGTTTTCCGGCGACCTTCGGCGGATCATCCTTTCGCAGCCCCGCGTACCCGCGCTTAAAAGGGCTGTTACTCATAATCACCGCGACCTCTATCGGTCAGGTGTTATTCACTTTTCCCATCTATAATAAAGATTTAGGAATAAGAATGCAACTGAAATTTGAATTAATTTTCGATTCTCTGCTCTTGTTTTGTCTTATCGAAGCACATCCGCGGCATTGTACTATTCCTCATCTGTATATTCCAGAGTGCTTAGTACTGTATTTGCTATAGGCGCCGCGGCTGATGAGCCAAAGCCGCCGTCCTTTACCCATACGACAAATGCATAAGGAGCATCTTCATCATCGGTGAATCCTACAAACCAAGCGTCAGAATTAACGCCACCGCTTTCGGCAGTACCTGACTTGGCATAGATGTTGAGCCCCGGGAAGTTTCCCTCCCCGTAGTTTTCAACGACATTGTTTTTCATCATGTCTCTGAGCTCTGAAGCTGTGTCTTCATCTATATATCTGCCCATGCTTTTTCCGCCGGTGATCTCTTTGAGGAAGCTCGCACTCTTAATGAGTGTAGGCTGCACAGGCTCCCCTCCGTTCGCAATGGCGCCCATGTAGACCATCATGGCACATGGATTGACAAGGTCGTCTGCCTGCCCGATCCCGGCCCATGAGAGTCTGACATCATTGTCCTCAGGGAAGTCGAATGATCCCGCTGCCGTCTCAATACCGTCAACGTCAACAGGCTCTGTAAGCCCGGCCTTCTCAGCGTACTTTTCCATCGTCTTTGCTCCCACTTCTCTGGTAAGAGCACCGAACGCGCCGTTACATGACTCGGCCAGCGCTTCTCTGAAATCAACAGTGCCGTGCGCGTAGACATCGTAGAGTTTTGTATCGTCTCCATCTCCGAGCTGGTTGACTCCGTCGCAGTCAAAAGTAAAAGAATCCCTGTCCGGCATGTTATCTATGACAGCTGCTGAAGTGACCAGTTTGAATGTTGATCCCGGGATCATTGTTCCGCTTAGGAAATTGTTGAAGAAATATGACCCCTCTTCATTCATCTCATCCGCATTTTCAGGCTCATCGGCCGGGTCAAATGTCGGTGTGCTGACCATGCAGACGATCTCTCCTGTCTTCCAGTTATACACTCCTACAGTACCGGTGTGGCTGCCGAGCGCTTCATAAGCTGCCCTGTTGGCATCGGCGTTTATAGTAAGAGCTATAGTTTTACCGCCGGCAGAAGAATCATAAGTGCCGTTAAGTATATCGTAGCCAATGAGTTGGCTCTTGAATCTGGATATCGCGCCGGTCGAGACATTGCCTTTAGGATCTCCCACGGCATGGACGGTCGCTACTCTGGTCTCGTAATCATCGTTATACACAAAGCCGTCTTCCGTGCAGCGGAGAAGCTCTGTGCCGAATCTGTCGGTTATCGTACCGCGGTTTATCTGTCCATCAGTATATATTTGAGTATTGCCATAGAAGGTAGCCCACTCACTTCCGTGTCTGACGAATCTATAAGTGAAGACACCGAGCCCTACTAAAAGCACCATCACTATCGCGAGGCATATCCACGCGCGTCTTTCCTGTTTACGCATGTCTATTCCTCCTTCCTGACAGCGATGCTGGCGTCACGCCTCATATCGGTCGCCTTAAAATACGCAAGCATAGCCCATGAGGCCAGCAGACTGGTACCTCCCGTCGATACAAACGGGAAAGTGACTCCCGTCATCGGGAAAAGATCGACCGCGCCAAATATATTGAGTATCGTCTGCACGAGGAACATAGTCGCAGCTCCGCATGCGAGTATCGTATAGAAAGTTGAACGCCCTGCTACTATGCTCATGACGGCAAACACAGAGAGTGTGGCTATGCAGAGCACAAGCAGGATGGCAATGATGAGCCCCCACTCTTCCATCACATAGCCGAATATGAGGTCTGTATTGGCGGCAAATACACCTTTCAGAGAGCCGTTGCCCGCTCCCAGGCCAAGCAGTCCGCCGCCTGCTCCATATGACATGGTCCTGGTCTGTGAATATCCGGCAGCATCCATTATCTCAGGATCCCACACATGTCCCCAAGCAGAGAATCGTGACGCAATGTGCGGTCTGAACTTAAGTGCCATCAGGCCGAACGCTCCCGCTGCTACTCCTGTAAGAATCATCCTCGAGAAGTCACCGGACCTCAGGAACGAAACTACAAGGTATGTCGCAAAGAAAATCAGAGCTGTTCCGAAGTCGTTCATCAGCGCCAGACAGGCAAGGCAGAAGAGCGAAAAACCTGCGTACATATACGTATTCCGCTTGTTATACAGTTCTTCGAGCGCTCCGGCGCCCACGCAGATGAAGGCTACCTTTACAAGCTCAGATGGCTGAACAGACATGCCTCCCACCTGTATCCAGTTGGTGGCTCCGAATTCAGCATTACCGAAGATCAGGTTTATGAGAAGCGCTACGACTGAGAGCCCTATGAGGACCGGTTTTGCGCGTCTGGTCCGTTCGAGATCTCTGAGGTAAAACATGATGAATATCATCAGCGCGATACCGAGAAGCATCGCGATCAGTTCTTTCGTAACAGATCCCGGATCATACGAAGCAGTGACCGCCAGATTAACTGTCGACATGAAGAATGCTATCATCTCCATCTCAAAGCCACGGCTTCCCATTGCGCCCATTGTCATCACATATGCCCACATCACTGCGGAGAGTACTACTATGGAGATAAGCGCTGAAGCCGTTATTTCTGTGCCCATGCCCAGGATCAGCTGTACGATAGTAAGTGCCTGGAATGCAGTGATGGCGATAAGTATCTTCCAAGGCGCGACCGGTTCTTTGTCGAGACGCCTCATGTATTTGTTATTTCTGGATTCCTCAAGACTCGTCGGAGTAACCGTGGAGCGCACCCCGCCCATCTCGATAATATCTCCCGGGCCTATGATATAACGCTTTGCAGGATCCAGTTTGTGACCATTTACTGTAGTTCCGTTTTCTGATTCCAGATCCTTTATCATCCACTTGTCTTCACCGCGCCTTACAAGAAGGGCGTGATTGTTAGAGACAGTATGGATAGGTACATTGAGGTCTGTCGAGCTGGAACGGCCTATAACGTTTTCCCAGTGGGTCAAAGGATAGTTGCCGCCGCCCTCTACCATGTAGTAACCCCATATCTCAGGGGTCGCTCTGGTCGATAACAACGACACGATGTTTATTAGGAGAATGTATGCAGCAAGCACCACAAAGATCCACCGGAAAACGGTGGTCATTTCCGTCGCGAGCTCAGGATGCTCAGCGCTGAAATTCAATATTGATTCTATCAATCCGCTTATGCTGCTTCTCCTTCCGAAGTTTATGGCCGTATTCTATACCACGAGTACATATAATTCCCGAATTCTTAAAGAATTGTGATATACTAATTTTGATTTTTGAACAGGATCGGAGGATCACAAATGGCATTTGCAACAGCAGAAGAATACAAGGGTATGGCGAGCAACTTCATCCACGACATAATCGATGAAGACCTCGCAAGCGGCAAGCACAGTGAGATAGTGACGAGATTCCCACCGGAGCCAAACGGCTACCTTCACATCGGTCACGCCAAGTCTCTCTGTCTGAATTTCGGTACCGCTCTCAAATACGGCGGTCGCTGCAATCTCAGATATGATGATACCAACCCGGCAAAGGAAGATCTCGAATTCGTCAAGTCCATAGAGGCTGACGTCAACTGGCTGGGCTTCCAATGGGATGAAAAGCTCTGGGCATCCGACTACTTCGACACTATGTATGAAGCAGCCGTTGAACTTATCAAGCAGGGTAAAGCCTTCGTCTGCAATCTCTCTCCTGATGAGATAAGAGAATACAGAGGTACACTCACACAGCCGGGCAAAGAAAGTCCGTACAGAAATCGTTCCATCGAGGAGAATCTCGAGCTCTTTGAAAAGATGAAAGCCGGAGATTTCGCTGATGGCGAGGCATGTCTCCGCGCAAAGATAGATATGGCGAGCCCTAATATCAATATGAGAGACCCTATCATCTACAGAGTGGTCCACCAGGCTCACCACAATACCGGAGATAAGTGGTGCATCTACCCTATGTATGACTTTGCCCATCCAATCGAAGACGCTATCGAGGGCATCACTCACTCAATATGCACTCTCGAGTTTGAAGACCACAGACCACTCTACGACTGGGTCGTAAGAGAAGTCGGCTGGTGGCCGGATCCTCCTCGCCAGATAGAATTCGCCCGCCTCAACATCACTACCATGGTGATGAGCAAGCGCTTCATACGCGCCCTGGTCGAAGAAGGCAAAGTTGACGGATGGGACGATCCAAGACTCAGCACATTAGCCGCGGTAAGGCGCAGAGGTTATACTCCTGAAGCGATCAGGAAATTCTGCGACGATATCGGAGTATCCAAAGCTGACTCTACTATCGACATCGCTCAGCTCGAGCAGTGTGTAAGAGAAGATCTCCAGCTCAAGGTTCCGGCTATCAATGTGGTAAAGAATCCGATCAAGGTAGTCATTGACAACTACCCTGAAGACAAGATCGAAATGTGTACCGTCGAAAACAACAGCAAAGTTCCTGAGATGGGGACTCGCGAGATCCCATTTGGGCGTGAGCTTTGGGTTGACGGTGACGACTTCATGGAAGTTCCTGTAAAGAAATACTTCAGGCTGTTCCCGGGCAACGAAGTCAGATTCAAAGGAGCGTACTTCATCAGATGCAACGAAGTCGAGAAAGACTCCGAAGGCAATATCGTCTGCCTCCACTGCACATATGATCCTGAGACTCACAGCGGATCCGGTTTTGAAGGCCGCAAGGTCAAAGGCACCATCCACTTCGTCGAAGCTTCAACAGCCGTAAAGATAAGGATCAGAGAGTATGGCTACCTTATGAAGGAGAACGAAGAGACCGGAGAATTGGAATTCGACCCTGATTCTCTCCAGGAAACATGGGGCTATGCAGAGCCTTCGGCAGCTGACATTAAGCCGGGCGAGAGGTTCCAGTTCTTCCGCAAGGGTTACTACATTGCAGATGAAAAGCTGACGACCGACGACGAAAAGGTATTCAATTCCATAGTCGGGCTCAAATCGAGTTTCAAGGTACAGAAATAGTTTCTACGGATACGGTTAAAGGACCAAAAAGCAAGGTGCCGAAGCGCCTTGCTTTTTTCATATAGCGATATGCGTTTGTTTTATTTGACATCAACGCTTAGATGTCGGTTCTGGCAAGTATCTGTGCAGGTGTTTTTCTGAGCGTTACAAATACCGGTATGAGACCCGCCACCAGATTGAAAATGGTCACGATACCAAACGTGATAAGCGCGATCTTTGGTGTGATCATATACAAACCCTCGAGATAATATGTGAGCTTGACCACTTGACCCAAGACGAAGTACATGATCGCTATTCCCGGTATCGCCGTAATGAAAGTCATCACGAGTATCTCACCCGTAAACATCTTGTAAATATCTCTTTTCTTGAGACCAATAGCTCTTAGCGTACCCACCTCTTTGATCCTTGAAAGGAAACTGGATCTAAGCATCAGGAACATCTCAATAAGCGATACAAACATGATGACGCCGGCAACTATGAGGGCCGAAGTGAGTTGATCCTTTCGGGCATGTATATATGCCGCTTTGTCTCGCTCATCGTTGATAACTGCTGGTATCCCCTCTTCATCCAGCAAAGCCTTAAGTAACTTCGGATTTTTTGCGTATACGCTAAAATGGTCTTTTTTGCTGATATAATCTCTTCTGATAGTCTCGGCAGTGACATAGTAAGTATCATCACCCGCGTTATCGCTTGTGTAAAAACCTACTACCTTCAGCTTCTCGCCCGCCATTTCAACCTTAATGGTGTCACCGATCTTGACATCATCCTCATGCTCTGCATTTATGATCGTCTCGTTAACATTTTCCGGCTTATTTCCTTTTTTGATTTTGATGTCGTTTGTAGTCAAAGCCAGATCCATTACTTTTCCCATTTTGACGATATCATTGGCTACATCCCCACCGTCTGTATCCATTACTTCATAATCGGTTTCCACTTCGTTACCGTTGGTGAGCATATAGAACATCTGACTCTCGTCTACAAACAGAGTCGGAGACTGTGTATCAACTATGCCAACGATCTTGTAATCATTAAGATTCGGCACGGTTATCTTGCGGCCGATGAACTTCCTCACGGAATTCAGTCCTATCGACTTTCCGAGGTCATCTCTGAGAAAATCATCTATTACAGTCTTATCAAGAACCACCTCTCCGGGATTTTTCGGCATCCTGCCGTAAATGATCCTTTCAGGCTTCAGTGAATTTGTCTGCACGAGTGAGACAACGAGTTCTTCCTGCGCATTGCTCGTTTGTAGGAAATCATCCATAGGCAAAGTTACACTGATCCTGGTATCGCCCGGCACAACATATCTCGCATTTTTAAGTTCAGACACCACATTAATAAGCCCCTCGCTCTTCTTTGCATTTGAGACCGTAAGGTAGTGGCCATTAGTGTATCTAAAGTCTACAGGCCTCACTTCAAGCAGGCCCAGGACATTGCTCACAGCAAGAAAAGTGAACATGGCCGCAAACACAAACCCTATCATCAGGAATTTTTTTACTTTCCTGTAGCCCTTGATCGTAGTCCATCCATTGCTGATCATTTCCTTGAGTCGATAAATGGATGTGTATTTCGGTTCGAAGCCATTTGGAAGATGAGCAGTATAATCGAAGTCCGTATTATCAAAATATGTCTCATCCATCGCGGTGTAATGTTCATCGACCATCTCAACATTTGAGGATTCATCAACGACATTAAGCCTGCCACCGGTATCAATGTACAGATTATTACCGCGGATTACGATCTTTATGTCTTCCTGTCTATTCTCGTCAGCGTAGATTTTGACATCGAGATCATCCTCACGGAACTCCTTGCTGACTGCCATGTCTTTGAGGTATATCTTATTCTCAAGCTGGTAGTCGAGATGTCTTGAAGCATCACTGGAGTAAGCCTTTACTATCTTGCCGTCTTTCATCTCAGCAACATGGTCTGAGTAGAAGTCAGCAATGCTTCTCTCGTGAGTTACCAGTATTACCAGCCTATCCTTTGAGATAGTCTTTATGATATTCATTATCTCAAGGGTATTGGCTGAGTCGAGGTTACCTGTCGGCTCGTCGGCAATTATGATATCAGGGTTTTTGACTATCGCTCTGGCGATCGCGACCCTCTGGCGCTGGCCGCCGGAAAGGGACCCCGCCTGTTTGTTACGGTACTGATCGATACCTACTTTATCCAGACAATACCTTACTCTGCTCTCGACGGCAGCATTATCTTTGACGCCTACCATACGAAGAGCGATCGCTACGTTCTCAAATACGGTCTCGTCATCGAGCAAGTTGAAATTCTGGAAGATATAACCAATACTTGCGTTACGAATAGTATCGATGCGCCCCGAAGAAAACCTTGTTATAGGTTTGCCATCAATGTAAATCTTGCCGGAATTGACCTTGTCCAATCCGCCTATGGCGTTCAGCAATGTAGTCTTGCCACAACCTGACGGACCAAGGATACAAACTATGCCTCTATCAGGAAGCGTCATTGTGGTGTTGTTGATGACATGTATCTGATTGGCTTTGCCCTTATTGTAATATTTGTTTACACCATCGATCTTGATCATCCGCTACGCCTCCTCTCTGAAGGCCTTCATGGCACTTCTTTTGAATATGTTTCTGGAGTATCTGTTCGCAATGAGCAGACTCATCAGCAGAAGCAGCGCGGCGAGAGCAGCATAATCCACCGGTGTAAGGTAGAGCAGCAGTTTATTGATCGCTTTGATCTTGATCACTTCATTTACGATCAGAGCAGCAAATATGACATCCACTCCGTAAGCAATGATCATCATCAGTATCAGTTCTACTCTCAATATATTGGATGTGTTCTTTTTTGTCGCGCCAAGCATCCTAAGCGTAGAGTAATAGGAATTTCGCGATCTCATTATGAGTCTTATAACAGCGTAGGCAATAAAGAACAGAATTATCAGCTCTACAACGAGCCTTACGTAAGTCAATCCGTTTATGACCATGTCATATCCGTCCGTACTGTCGCTCAGCGAATCTTTAAGAGCAAGTGCAGTAAAGCCCTTACCCCTGATTTCTTCAAGCGTTTCATCTGACTTCTGTTCATTCTCAATAAACGCACTTATTTGATAGCAGCCCTTATCAAAGAGCTCGTTGAAATCCTCTTTGCTGATGAAAATACAGTCGTAGAATGTGTCATAATCATCAGATGAAATCCCTAAAAGCTTCTTGCAATTATCCTCAGTAACTACCTTATCTATTTCGTACTCACCCTCGGACTCAAAGAATCGATTTTTCACTTTGACTCCGACTTTTTTGCCGGTAGCCTCGTCATCAGGATAGTAATATGACTGATCCTCCAGAATATACGCCTTGCCCTTAGGAATATCAGAACTGAAGTAGACCGATCTTTCATTCTCAACCTTTACTTTGTTATTATCAAAGTTCAGCTCAGATTTTGATAAAAATGACATCATAGTTATCATCATCTGATCGCTTACAGCGTCGCTGACATAAATTGTTGAATATCCATAGGATCCGAATTCACCACTTTCAGTAATATCTTCCTCAACTATTATGCCGGCAACTTTTATAGGCTGATCAAATGAGTAGTATTGTGCCCGGCTCATGTCCTTGAACAGTACAGTTTTATCGATGTAATCATCAATGCTGTCATTCATCAGACCAAGCATGACATCATTGCTCATATCCACCCTTAGAATGATTTCATAATCATCTTTAGGCATATGCCCGTATGTGAGGTCTCTCTGTTTAATGCGTTTGTTTGGCATAACAGGACCTTCGACAAGATAGTCATTAAGCTCAAAACTTATACCGTTATCGAGCGCATAATCGTTCTTTGCTATCTCTCTTATGTTCTCGGTCTTTTCGATCCTGACAAAATCCTTATCAGTAAATCTCGATTCGTCTTTTTTCTTTACAACGACTCTGTCAGCTGTCGCGTTAACAAAAAATGGATTGCTGCCAAGCAAGCTGCTTTCATAAACGCTGTTTTTGGTTGTCGCATATTGGCCAAGCACAGCAGTCGACACGAAGAAATAGACGATAAAGAGCAATATAAACTTAGCCGGGAGGTTAAAAGTATTGCGTACTCCGAGCCTGAACTCTGAGCCTCTGAGCATCCCCTTTGGCTTCCCCGCGTTAGCTCTTGTGCTGCGGTTGCCTATTCTCTTCACTCGGCCAATGCGCTTTGTGTCGAAATCATCTGCAGCCTCGCCACCATCTTCAGCATTTGTGTTTGCCTCTGCATCTGCGTCGGCGACAGTCTCACCGGCTGTCATTTCTGCCGCGTAGTGCTCTGCCAGAGCAGCGTAGGCATCAGCATTGACATCAGGTTTTGCTGATCCTTCTTCTGGCTCCATCAGCCTCTTGTCCTCGATGATCTTGCCGTCATGCATGGTGATCTTGCGGGTCACATAAGGCTCTGCCTGCTCGTAATTATGAGTAACGATAACTACAAGCTTATCGCCAGAGACCTTCGCGAGTGTCTCCATCACGCTTTCCGCCGACTTGGAATCGAGATTACCTGTAGGCTCATCAGCAACGATGATAGGCGCGTCCTTGGCAAGAGCGCGAGCGATCGCTACTCTCTGCTTCTGACCTCCCGAGAGTTTCGATACTTTAGTATTACGATACTTGCTAAGACCTACCAGCTTGATCAGAGTCAGCACGCGAGCCCTGCATTCATTCTTTTTCTTGCCGGCAAGCAGCATAACGAGCTCAATATTCTGATAGACCGTATAGCTGTTTATCAGGTTGAAATCCTGGAAGATGTTTCCGATGTAAGTCTTTCGGTAATCCTCGTAATCTTCAGTGGTGAATGCAGTCGTGTCCTGACCACAAACAAACATCTCGCCCTCTTCGTAGGTGTCGAGTCCGCTGATAACGTTGAGGAGCGTAGACTTGCCGCTTCCGCTTTCTCCCGTGATGGCTACGAACTCACCTATATCGAGGTCGAGATCTATACGTGAAAAACCCATGCTGACGGAATCTTCGCCGGCATAGTATTTCGAAACTTTTCTTAATTCAATAGTATGAGACAATTGAATATATCTCCTTGTAATTATTTTCGACCGAATAAATGCGCCTGAAGTGCATCGCTATCGCATCACCGCGACCAGCCATCCCCTCAGCCGCATTGTTTATTCGGTTTGTTTGATTATCTTATATCTTGTCGTTGGATCCGAGCACGTTGATGATCTTATGAGCGACCATATCCTTTACTGCCTGTCTTGCAGGTTTGAGATACTGACGAGGATCGAAGTGCTCAGGATTCTCAGCGAAGTGCTTGCGGATATTAGCAGTCATAGCAAGGCGGATATCCGAGTCGATATTGATCTTGCAGACCGACATCGCTGCAGCCTTTCTAAGCTGATCTTCAGGGATACCGATAGCATCAGGCATGTTGCCGCCGTACTGATTTACCATAGCTACGAAATCCTGTGGAACTGAGGACGAGCCGTGGAGTACGATAGGGAATCCAGGGAGTCTCTTGGAAACTTCCTCAAGTACATCAAATCTCAGTGGAGGCGGTACAAGAATACCCTTCTCGTTGCGTGTGCACTGCTCCGGTCTGAACTTATATGCTCCGTGCGAAGTTCCGATAGCGATCGCAAGCGAATCGCAGCCTGTACGTGTCACGAATTCTTCTACTTCTTCAGGGCGTGTATAGCTTGCCTGTCCGGCTTCGACTACTACTTCATCCTCAACACCTTCGAGTGTGCCGAGCTCTGCCTCGACTACTACTCCGTGAGCGTGAGCGTATTCTACGACTTTCTTGGTCTCTTCGATATTCTCCTCAAATGGCCTTGAGCTCATATCGATCATGACAGATGTGAATCCTCCGTCGATGCAGCTCTTGCAGAGTTCAAAGGAATCGCCGTGATCGAGATGGAGAGCGATAGGGATCTCCGGATTCTCTATAACAGCAGCCTCAACAAGTTTGATGAGATATGTGTGATTGGCATAAGCTCTGGCGCCTTTGGATACCTGAAGGATTACGGGCGAATGTGTTTCCTGACACGCCTCAGTGATGCCCTGCACGATCTCCATGTTATTAACGTTGAATGCTCCGATGGCGTATCCGCCGTCATAAGCTTTTTTGAACATTTCAGTTGTTGTTACGAGTGGCATATATGGTACCTCCTTATTCATTATAAACCAAAATAAATTATATCCGTAAGTTCCTGCCCTTTCAACCGCTCTTTCGCTAGTTAAGCATCAAAAAACCGGTCCTGAGACCGGTCTGAAAAAAACGATTAGATGTTAAGCTCTTCCGAACCCGATGCAGCGCCCTCTATGATCGGCTTCAGGCTATCAACATACTTTTCGACCTGATCGGCACATCTGCCGGTGTACTGGCGTGGATCCATCAGTTCTTCAAGCTCTTCATAAGACAAGCCCAGCGAAGGCTCATCTGCGAGCTTCTTCAAAAGCTCACCATCACGGCCCTCTTTCATGGCGGCTGTTGCTTCCATCGAACATGTCCTTATGATCTCGTGGATATCCTGTCTGTTGCCACCCTTCTTTACTGCCTCCATCATTATGTTCTCAGTGGCGATGAACGGCAGATAATCTCTGAGAGTCTTGTCGACCACTTTTTCATTTACGACGATGCCCTGAGTTACATTCTTCGCGATCCTGAGAATGGCATCGCAACAGAGGAATCCTTCAGGGATCGATATCCTTCTGTTAGCCGAATCGTCTAAAGTCCTCTCGAGCCATTGTGACTGTGCTGTCATCACCGCATTCATTGTATCAGTCATCAGGTATCTGGCGAGCGAGCATATCCTCTCACATCTCATAGGATTGCGCTTATATGCCATGGCGGATGATCCTATCTGATTCTTCTCAAACGGCTCTTCGAGCTGTCTGTCATGCTGAAGGAGTCTGATGTCCTGTGCCATCCTATAGCAAGACTGCGCTATGGACGAAAGGCAATTCATGATCCTGACGTCTGTCTTTCTCGGATATGTCTGCCCGGACACAGGGAATATCTCAGTGAACCCAAAAGTCTCGGCTATCATCTGATTCATGCCGTCGATCTTGTCGGTATCGCCTTCGAACAGATCCATAAAGCTGGCTTCTGTTCCGGTAGTGCCGCGGCATCCGAGGAATCTGATGTTGCTCAGCGCAAACTCGAGTTCATGGAAATCTGTTTCCAGATCTTGAAGCCAGAGCGAAACTCTCTTTCCTACTGTAACAGGCTGAGCCGGCTGGTAGTGAGTGTAGCCCAGAGTCGGAATATCCTTATACTTAAGAGCGCATTCTGCGAGATTGGCCATCAGCGACCTTAATTCTTCTTTGATATAATTCAAAGCGTCTCTGTAGATAACGAGATCGGCGTTGTCTGTAACATAGCAGCTGGTCGCACCAAGATGTATAATGCCCGCTGCCGACGGAGCGGCCTTGCCATAAGCATATACATGGGCCATCACATCGTGCCTTACTTCCTTTTCCCTCTTAGCTACAAGATCGTAATCTATGTCGTCTATATGGGCCTTGAGTTCCTCTACCTGTGCTTCAGTGATACCGAGCCCCTGTTTCATCTCCGCTTCGGCAAGAGCCACCCACAGCCTGCGCCATGTAGTGTATCTTGTGTCGCTCGAAAATAATTTAAGCATATAGTCCGACGCGTATCTGGATGAAAAAGGGGATTCATATCTGTCTCTCATTATCTGTTCTCACTTTCTGATGATGATGCTGTCTCTCTCAGGTCCGACTGACACGTAAGTGATCGGGCACTCGATAGCTTTCTCTATCATCCTAACGTATTCTTGCGCTTCTTCAGGCAGGTCACTGAATTCCCTGACTCCGGAGATGTCCTCCTTCCAGCCTTTTACGTACTCTATTACAGGCTCTGCGTCTTCCAGGGCCAGCGGGAACGGGAACCTGTCGGTCTCTTCCCCGTTCACTTTGTATTTTGAACAAACAGGGATCTTGTCCATGCCGCTGAGCACATCGAGCTTGGTAAGCGCCACTTCAGTAGCCGCCTGGACCTCAACGCCATATCTTGAAGCCACAAGATCGATAGGCCCGACTCTTCTCGGTCTGCCTGTCTTGGCACCATACTCGTTGCCCGCTTTTCTCAGTTCTTCGGCTTCATCACCAAACATCTCACAGACGAAAGGCCCTTCGCCTACACAAGTCGAGTATGCCTTGCAGACTCCGATAACATCTTCGATCTTGGCTGTAGGAAGACCCGAGCCCACGGGAGCGAATGCAGCCATGGTATTCGAGGAAGTCGTGTATGGATATATGCCGTAATCAAGGTCTCTTAGAGATCCGAGCTGCGCCTCAAAGAGGATCTGCTTTCCGCTCTTACTTGCGTACTTGAGATAGGCTCCTGTATCGCTGACGAACGGCTTTATCTTTTCACATGATTCTTCAAGCCATTTTTCCAGCTGCTCCATAGTATATGGAGCATGTCCGTATACCTTTTCAAGTGTGAGATTCTTCCACTCCATGATGTCCTTGAGATGGGTCCTGAGTTTGTCAGGATAGAAGAGTTCGCCTGCCATAACAGTCTTTTTCTGATACTTATCCGAATAGAACGGAGCTATCCCCTGTTTAGTCGAACCGTATTTTTTATCCTTGAGCCTGAGTTCCTCGAGTTCATCAAGGTCTCTGTGCCAAGGCAGCAGCAGCGAAGCGCGGTCACTTATCATGAGATTGTCCGGCGTGATCGACACCCCTTTGCTTCTTACATCCTCTATCTCTGTCATGAGGTTTTCCGGATCGAGCGCAACGCCGTTTCCCAGAATGTTCATTACCCCTTTACGGAAAATACCGGACGGAAGCAGATGAAGAGCAAACTTGCCCATTTCGTTCTCCACTGTATGGCCCGCATTACCGCCTCCCTGGAATCTGACCACGACGTCATAACTCTCAGTGAGAAGGTCAACCATGCGGCCCTTTCCTTCATCTCCCCAATTGACTCCTACTATCGCGCAATTCGACATGCTGTTATTCTCCCGTTATTTGTTTGCTTTTTTCCTCTGATGTTTAGACTGAGAATTCCTTCCCTGTCAGTTTCTGATAAGCTTCGACGTACTTCTCTCGGGTTTTTTCTATGACCTCATCGGTAAGTTTGTATCCTTTATCCGGATTAGCCTTGAGCCAGTTTCTTACATACTGCTTGTCATAGGACGGCTCTGTCCTACCCGGAGCATAGCCTTCGAGTTGCCAGAATCTGGAGCTGTCCGGCGTAAGGATCTCATCGCCAAGCACTACATTTCCGTCTTCGTCCAGGCCGAACTCAAACTTTGTGTCGGCGATGATTATTCCCTTACTGAGAGCGTACTCTGCGCACTTTGAATAGATCTCTATGCTTATGTCTTTTATTTTTTCAGCATAAAACTTACCCTTGCCCGGATATGATCTCTCGAGGATCTCTACACTTTCCTCAAAGCTTATCTGTTCATCATGAAGGCCCTGCTCCGCTTTTGTTGAAGGCGTGAATATAGGCTCAGGAAGTTTGTCCGATTCTCTGAGTCCCTGCGGAAGCTCTATGCCCGACACCTCGCCGGTCTCTTTATAGCTCGCGTAGCCGTGTCCGGAAAGATACCCTCTTACTATGCATTCGAGCGGAAGCATTTCGAGTTTTTGGCACTTCATAGTGCGTCCCTTAAAATAATCCGTACGGAAGAATTCCGGCATATCGGCAGTGTCTGTCGATATCATGTGATTAGGTACGATATCCTTCGTAAAGTCGAACCAGAATTCCGAGATCTTGTTCAGTATGCGTCCTTTGTCAGGCACCTCGCTGTCAAGGATGACATCGAAAGCGGATATCCTGTCTGTAGCCACTATTATCATATGATCCCCAAGATCATAAACACTCCTGACCTTACCTTCTTTTGCCGGCTTATAAGTTTCCATTCGTACCTCCGAGTTTTATCAATTATACGTCGATCTCGCCTGTCATTTCCTCTTCTGCGGAACCTGTAATGAAGCAGTGTCCTGTTTCCGGATCAATATTGATCGTAAGATCGCCTCCCGCAAGATGCACGAGTACAGGCAGTTCAAGTATGCCTTTTGCAATTCCGACGGCAACAGACGCTGCTGCTCCGGTAGCGCAGGCAGGAGTCTCTCCATCTCCGGTCTCCCATGCGAGCATACTTATCTCACGCGGATTTATGACCTTGACTGTCTCAACAGCTACTCCTCCAAGGAACGTCGTGCTGTTTTCGATCGTCTCGGCCGCCTTCGCAAGCGGCAGCTCCTGACCTTCGTCGAGGAATACAACCGCATGCGAACTACCGATATCGACCTTATCATAATCTATCTTTTCACCGGTTGATCTGACGACTGCTAAAGACGAACCCTTTTCGACCGCACAACCCATATCTACCGTTACGCGGCTGACTTTTCCATCCTCCACCTCAAATGTTGCTTCTCTGATACCGGCGTCTGTATCGATACGAGCGCGTCTTCTATGTGCAGGTATGATCTGATGTTCATATATGTATTTGACAACGCATATGACACCATTTCCGAACATCTTGCCTCTATCGCCTTGCCTGTTGAACATACGCATAAATGCATCAGCTCTGCGAGATGGCTCTATGAGGATCAGGCCGTCACTCCCGATACCATCGCCACTCTCGGCCAACATAAGAGCCAGCTTCTGCGGGTCGCGCACATACTCCTTAAAGCAATTGATATAGCTGTAATCATTCCCACATGCCTGCATTTTTGTATATTCCATTTTTCCCCCTCCTGGTTCTTGTAAAAAATAACTCTAATAATTTTACTCTACCGTAACAGATTTTGCCAGATTTCTCGGTTTATCCACATCAAGTCCCCTAGCGACGCTTGTATAATAGCCGAGAAGCTGGAGCGGTATGACAGCCAAGCTGCCAGCAAAATGCTCGTCTGTCTTTGGTACGTATATAGCAAAATTCACGTAGTCCTCAACATTGTAATTGCCGTTGCTTGTCACTCCCATCAAATATGCTCCGCGTGCTCTGCACTCTTCCATATTGCTGATGGTCTTTTCAAGCAGTCCTTCCTGCGTTAGGACACCTATCACCAACAGCCCCTTTTCTATAAGGCTGATCGTTCCATGTTTCAGTTCGCCCGCGGCATATGCTTCGCTGTGAATGTAACTGATCTCCTTCATTTTCAGACTGCCTTCCAGACTTATGGCATAATCAAGACCTCTGCCGATAAAGAAGACATCTCGCGCGTTTGAATATTTAGAAGCAAACCACTGTATGCGTTCTTTGTTTTCAAGAGTTCGCTCTATTTTGTCCGGAAGCTTGAGCAGTTCCTGTATGTAATAGTTGCAGTCGTTGTCACTCAGTCTGCCCTTGGCTTCTGCCAAGGCTATCGCCAGCACATACATTATGGCAAGCTGGGCACTGTATGCCTTGGTCGTAGCGACAGCGATCTCAGGTCCGGCAAGTGTGTACAGCACATTGTCTGCCTCTCTTGCTATAGTCGAACCTACCACATTGACTATCGCCAGTGTGCGTATCCCGCGTTCCTTCGCTGCCCTCAAAGCCGCCAGCGTATCGGCAGTCTCTCCCGACTGGGATATTATAACTACAAGCGCGTTTTTATCCGGCAGTATCTTTCTGTATCTGAATTCAGACGCAAGTTCGGCCCTGACAGGTATCTCAGCCAGATCTTCTATCACGTACTGACCCGCGACTCCTGCGTGCCACGCCGAGCCACACGCAGCGATCCACACTTCCGAAACATCTTTGAGCATGTCTTTGCTGAGACCTGCCGCGGAAAGGTCTATCTTTCCGTCCTTTATCACTCCCGCGAAAGTATCTCTCACGGCAGCCGGCTGCTCATGGATCTCCTTGATCATGAAGTGCTCATATCCGCCCTTCTCTGCTGCGGCTGCATCCCAAGTGATATGCGTGCTTTCAACTTTTACTTCATCTCCATTCAGGTCGAAGAAATGCGCTTCACCCGGTAGCAGCCTCACAGATTGCAGATTATCTATGTAATAGATATCCCTTGTGTATTTAAGTACCGCGGGTACATCGGATGCCAGGAAAGTCTCCCCGTCAGAAACGCCTATCACCATAGGGCTGTCTTTTCTGGCGGCATATATCTCTCCCGGATAGTCCTTGAACATAAATGCGAGAGCGTATGAGCCCCTTACTCGCACCATCATTCTGTTGATAGCATCTATCGGCCCGATCTTATATTTCTTGTAATAGTAATCGACAAGTTTGACGACTACCTCTGTATCGGTAGAACTATAGAAGGTATACCCATTACCAAGAAGTTTGGCTTTGAGTTCTTCGTAGTTCTCGATGATCCCATTGTGGACCCCAACTACCTCTGACTCTACCGGTCCCGAAGCTGATCCTGTCGCATTTCCGCTAACATGAGGGTGTGCGTTTGACTGACTCGGTTCTCCATGAGTCGCCCATCTAGTGTGCCCTATACCGCATGTTCCCGGAAGCGCGTTACCGTTATCTATCTTTTCTGCGAGATTGCGCAGCTTTCCTGTAGCCTTGACTACCTCAGCAAGTGACTTGCCTTCTCTGACTGCAAGACCGGCCGAATCATATCCTCTGTATTCTAACTTGGAAAGACCGTCGAGCAACACCGGTGCTGCCTGTTGTATTCCCGTGAATCCGACTATTCCACACATATCATTCTCCTTTGCTGCCTGCTGCTCTAACGAATTCTCTGAAAAGAGGATGCGCTCTGTTAGGTCTGCTCTTGAATTCCGGATGATACTGGACTCCAACGAAGAAGTCATTCTCCGGCAAAACTACAGATTCGACCAGGCGTCCATCAGGCGATGTGCCCGCGATCTTAAGCCCGGCTTCTGAGATCTCCTCTCTGAACTCATTATTGAACTCATAGCGGTGTCTGTGTCTCTCGCTGATCTCATCCGCATCATATATCTGCTCAAGCAGCGAGCCGGATGCTATACTGCACGGATATGCCCCAAGGCGCATCGTTCCACCCTTAGGTATATCCCCATGCTGATCCGGCATAAGATCTATAACTTTGTGAGAGCTGTTATCATCGAATTCACCTGAATTGGCATCGGAATATCCAAGCACAGCTCTGGCGAATTCTATTACAGCTATCTGCATGCCGAGGCATATGCCAAGATACGGGATGTTGTTTCTCCTTGCGTATCCGGCAGCTCTTATCATGCCTTCTATGCCACGGTCCCCAAATCCACCCGGGACAAGTATGCCGTCTGCATCAGACAGTATCTCCTCCTCGGTCTCCTCTGTAATATCCTCCGCTTCTATCCACTTGATCTCTATGGTGTTACCGGTCTCAAAGCCACCATGGCGAAGCGCTTCAGCAACAGACAAATAAGCGTCGTGCAGCTTCATATACTTTCCCACCATAGCGATGGTGACGCGCTTTCCTCCAGCTCTGATCCTCTCGACCATAGCTTTCCATTCTTCTATGTCGCAAGGGCCTGCGTCTATGCCGAGCTCGCGGCATACGATCCACGAGAACCGTGCTTTTTCCAACATGAGAGGTGCTTCATAAAGAATTGGCAAAGTGATGTTCTCTATGACGCAGTCCCTTTTAACATTACAGAAGAGTGATATCTTATCGTATATGTCTTCGTCTATGTGACGATCAGACCTCATGATTATGATGTCGGGCGATATTCCCATATTCTGCAGTTCTCTGACAGAGTGCTGAGTTGGCTTGGATTTGTGTTCACCCGACCCGGTTATATATGGCACCAGCGTGACATGTATGAACAGGCAATTCTCTTTTCCCTGCTCTATACATACCTGTCTGGCTGCTTCAAGGAAGGGCTGGCTTTCTATATCTCCGACAGTGCCGCCGATTTCAGTGATGATCACATCACTTCCGCCTTCCCGTCCAACGCTGTAAATGAATTCCTTGATTTCGTCTGTTATATGAGGGATCACCTGAACAGTCGATCCGAGATACTCTCCCCGGCGCTCTTTGTTCAGGACATTCCAGTAGACCTTTCCTGTAGTCAGATTGGAATATCTGTTGAGGTCTTCGTCGATGAACCTTTCGTAATGCCCGAGATCGAGATCCGTCTCGGCGCCGTCATCTGTCACGTAGACCTCGCCATGCTGAAAAGGGCTCATCGTACCCGGATCCACATTGATATACGGATCCAGCTTTTGCGCCGCTACTTTGAGGCCTCTTGCCTTTAGAAGCCTGCCGAGAGAAGCCGCTGTGATTCCTTTGCCAAGACCCGATACTACTCCTCCTGTCACGAAAATATACTTAGCCATGCGCACCTCCTTTACAGCATTCGAAGAGGCAGAAAACGGTTCTTTCCTGCCCGGTCCAAACCAACACATTATAAATTTATCCTTTTTCTGTCTATATATGAAATATATATATCGTTGTGGCTATCATATATTTTGCATATGAAAAAGCGCCCGCATAAATGTGAGCGCTAAATCTCTTACTATGAGCCCATTTGAGCAGCTATCGATCAGTCTTCCCGGTCTTTCTCAGAGGATACTATGCCCTTTACGAAGTCTATAAAGTTCTCTTCTATAACAGGCAGAGTATGTCCCTTACGCCACACGAAGAGATACTCCACATTCTTCCCCCTGCCCGCTATCTCTTTAAAGACAAGCGAGTCATTTGGAATGTATGCTGTACGCGGGTATATACTGATACCTACCTGCCTGCCCGCAAGCGCGGCAGCGTCGAGGTAGCTGTCCATTTCGCATACTATCTTAGGCTCGGCATCCACTTCGCGGAACCACTTGTAGATCATATCGATCAGTGCTTTTCTACTTGGCACTATCAGGTTTTCCCCAACGAGATCGGTCACTCTCACTTTTCTCCCGGTCACGCCGGCCAGTGGATGGGACTTGCTCATAAGAGCCGCCATCTTTTCTTCTCCGACCTGAAAGCTGTGAAGAAGTGAGTGGTCGCACGGAGCTGTGATCACAGCAAGACTGATGATACCGCTTCTGAGCTTTTCGAGCAGATCATCTGTGCTGCCATCAAGTATCCTGAACCTCACGTTCGGATGCAGCTCTCTAAAGCCCGCGAACCACTCCGCAGCTATATCCGGGGCCATACCCTCGACAAGCCCAAAGGCGATCGTGCCGCGCATTCCCTCTCCCATGGAAAGGATCTCGGCCTCAGTCCTTTCGGCAAGGCTCAGTATATCCTTTGCCCTACGGTAAAGGAGCTGCCCGGATTCGGTCAGCTTAAGATGCCTCTTGCCGCGTATGAACAGTATCGAATCGAGTTCTGCTTCAAGATTCTTGATCTGTGCGCTGAGCGGTGGCTGACTCATATGCAGCTTTTCAGCCGCCCTTGTTATATTGAGTTCCTCCGCAACAGTTACGAAATATCTCAGGGTCCTGAGTTCCATATGCTCCTCTTAGATTCTGACTATCCAGTCGCCCATTTCATCAGGAAGCTTTCCTGTCTGCATTCCATACAGGCTGTCATACAGGCGCTGGCTGATATCGCCAACGACCTCATTGTTGATCACATAATCTTCGCCCTTATAATTGAGGACTCCGATCGGCGAGATAACGCATGCTGTGCCTGTTGCCCATGCTTCTTTGAGCGATCCGTCCTTTATAGCATCAAATACTTCTGTAAGCGCTATCCTGCGCTCTTCAACTTCGTATCCCCATTTGCGCAAAAGCTTTATAGCGCTGTCACGGGTCACGCCCGGAAGGATCGATCCGGTAAGCATAGGAGTGACTACTTTATCCCCTATAACGAAGAACGCGTTGGAAGTTCCCACTTCCTCTACATACTTATGCTCATAAGAGTCGAGCCAGAGTACTTCTTCGCAGCCCTGTTCCTTGGCCTTTGTGGAAGCGATCATTCCGCATGCGTAGTTGCCTGCTGTCTTAGCATCGCCTGTACCGCCGACTGCAGCGCGGATGTAATGCTCCTCTACAAGTATGCGGCTTCCATGAAGCTTGCTTTCATTGCCCTCGTAGTAAGCGCCTACAGCGCAAAGCACTATTATGAACCAATACTTCTTTGCAGGAAGTACCGAAAAGCTTACCTCTGGCGATACGATAAACGGCCTTACATAAAGCGAAGTTCCAGGGTCTGTAGGTGTCCAGTCCTCATCAACTTTGACTATGGCTTTTACAGCGGCGAGGAAAAGCTCTTCATCCATAGGAGGAATACACATACGTTCATTGGTATGGTTGAGGCGCTTTGCGTTCATATCCGGGCGGAAGAGATTGATCCCACCTTCAGGATTGCGATAGGCCTTGAGACCTTCGAACATCATCTGTCCATAGTGGAGCGTGGTAGCGCCCGGATCAAAGCTGATCGGTCCGTAAGGAACTATCCTTCCATCGTGCCAGCCCTGTCCTTCATCATAGTCCATGATGAGCATATGGTCAGTAAAGTATTTGCCAAAACCGAGCGACTTGCAATCGGTCGGCTTTTCCTTAGGTGTCGAGGTTCTTGTTACAGGAAAATTATAATCCATCTCTGCCCTCCGTCTTTTTCCTACTTCTTTGAGCAACTATATAATATGTATTTTTCTTGTAATCCCAATTAATCAACTAATCATACACTTTGCCGGATAGCATTTATAATACATATAACTTTGCACTTATAATACGCAAAAGATATGATAAAGAAAAGAAGCAATTTAAGAGGAGGGCGATCCGCATATGCAGACCACAGGTCCTTACAGGAAGAAAAGCAGGTAATTGAAAACGAGGAAATCGGATTTTTGCATCTGATTCCCTCGTTATTCATATTTTTTGTCAGGGTTTTCAGCCCCCGGGAAAGTTTGGAATAATCCTACCAGCCCCCAGGATTCAACCCCAAGAAACTTTGGAGAAACCCCAGAAAACTTTGATTACCCAAGAGCCGGTCCGAAGACCGGCTCTATGATTTTGCATTACGCAACGTTTATACGGCTCGTACGCAACTGCTCTGACTTCGCTTTCGCTCGTCAATCGCCAGGACAAATCCTCTTATTCAGCAGGCTTGTAGAAGTCTACGAATCTTACGAGCTTGTCGTAACGTGCCATTGCAGCTGCCTCGTTCTCCGCGAAGAGCTTCTCTGCTCTTTCCGGATTCTCTCTGGTCAGTCTGTTGTATCTTGCCTCGTTCATCAGGAACTCCTGATATCCGCCTGCAGGTACCTTGCTGTCGAGAGTGAACGGATTCTTGCCTTCTGCCTTAGCAGCAGGGTTGAATCTGAAGAGGTTCCAGTAACCACACTCTACGGCCTTCTTCATCTCGAGCTGGCAGTTGAGCATGCCGCCCTTGATGGAGTGCATCTCGCATGGGGAGTATCCGATGATCAGGGATGGTCCGTCATAAGCGATAGCTTCGTTCATTGCCTTAAGAGTCTGGTTCATGTCAGCGCCCATAGCTACCTGAGCTACGTATACATAGCCGTAAGCCATAGCGATCTGGGACAGGGACTTCTTCTCGATAGCCTTACCGGCAGCAGCGAACTGAGCAACCTGTCCGATGTTGGAAGCCTTGGAAGCCTGTCCACCAGTGTTGGAGTAAACCTCTGTATCGAATACCATTACGTTTACGTTCTCGCCGCTTGCAAGTACGTGGTCGAGTCCGCCGTAACCGATATCGTAAGCCCATCCGTCACCACCGAAGATCCAAACTGTCTTCTCGCCGAGGAGGTCTTTGCGCTCGATGATCTCAGCGCCGAGGCCAGCCTTTTCGAGTGCAGCGCAGAGCTCGTCGCCCTTTGCTCTGGACTGTTCAGGATCGTTGAATACTTCGATCCAAGCATCAGCAGCAGCCTTGACCTCAGCTGGAGCGTCAGCAGCGATTGCCTCTACCTCAGCCTTGATCTGAGCTCTTCTTGTCTTAACAGCCATTCTCATTCCGAGACCGTGCTCAGCGTTATCCTCGAAGAGGGAGTTGTTCCAAGCAGGACCGTGGCCGCAAGCGTCTGTTGTGTAAGGTGCTGTAGCTCCAGGGCCACCCCAGATGGAGGAGCATCCTGTAGCGTTGGAGATGTATGTGTGATCTCCGCAGAGCTGAGTGATCAGCCTTGCATATGAAGTCTCAGCACATCCTGCGCAGGAGCCTGAGAACTCGAGAAGAGGAGTCTTGAACTGCGACTTGATAACGTTGCTGTTGTCTGCGAATTCCTTCTTGACGGATACGCTCTTAACTGCATAGTCGAAGTTCTTCTGCTCTGGGAGCTGCTCCTCAAGCGGCTTCATTGTCAGTGACTTTGTTGGGCATACTGTTACGCATACTCCGCATCCCATACAATCGAGTGGGGATACAGCGAGGCCATACTTATATGCGCCCTTGCTGAGCTTGTGATCAACAGCCTTGAATCCTTCCGGAGCAGCTGCCATCTCAGCTTCGTCGAGCAGATATGGTCTGATAGTAGCGTGTGGGCATACGAATGCGCATCTGTTGCACTGTGCGCACTTTGTGCCATCCCACTCAGGAACGTTAACTGCAACGCCTCTCTTCTCGTAAGCGGAAGCTCCGAGTTCCCATTCACCGTCAACGTGTGGCAGGAATGCGGATACAGGCAGGCTGTCGCCGTCCATTGTGTCAACAGGGTTAAGAATGTTCTTGACCTGTGTAACGAGTGCTTCAGGTCCTTCGATAGGAGCCTTAGCAGCGTCTGCTTCAGGGTTAGCCCACTCAGCAGGAACGTCGATCTTGACGATAGCGTCAGCACCGGCATCGATAGCTTTGTGGTTCATGTCTACGATATCCTGGCCCTTCTTGAGGTAGGACTTTGTAGCAGCATCCTTCATGTACTGGATAGCATCAGCCTTTGGCATAACGTCTGCGAGTGCGAAGAACGCGGACTGGAGAGTTGTATTTGTTCTCTTGCCCATACCGATCTTAGCGCAGAGGTCGATAGCGTCGATGATGTAGAGCTGGATGTTGTTTTCAGCGATGTACTTCTTAGCTGCTGCATCGAGGTGCTGTCCAACTTCCTCAGGCTTCCACTGGCAGTTGATCAGGAAGGTGCCGCCCGGTTTAACGTCCTGAACGATCTTGAATCCCTTCTCGATGTATGAAGGGTTGTGGCATGCTACGAAGTCAGCCTTGTTGATGTAGTATGCGCTCTTGATAGGGTTGTCACCGAATCTCAGGTGGGAGATAGTAACTCCGCCTGTCTTCTTGGAGTCATACTGGAAGTAAGCCTGAACGTACTTGTCTGTGTGGTCTCCGATGATCTTGATGGAGTTCTTGTTAGCTCCAACTGTCCCGTCACCGCCGAGGCCCCAGAACTTGCATTCTTTAGTTCCTTCAGCTGCTGTGATAGGAGCTGGCTTTTCCTCGAGTGAGAGGTTTGTAACGTCATCTACGATGCCGATAGTGAATCTCTTCTTAGGATCATCCTTCTTGAGCTCTTCGTATACAGCGAATACGGATGCAGGTGGAGTATCCTTCGAACCGAGTCCGTAACGTCCGCCGATCAGCTTGACGTCAACGCCATTCTCTGAGAATGCCGACATAACGTCGAGGTGGAGTGGCTCTGCGAAAGCGCCAGGCTCTTTTGTTCTGTCGAGAACAGCAACTGCCTTAGCTGTCTTAGGAAGAGCTGCGATCAGTCTGTCAGCTGCGAAAGGTCTGTAAAGTCTTACCTTGATGAGACCAACCTTCTCGCCCATAGCGTTCAGATAATCGATAACTTCCTCTGCAACGTCGCAGATGGAACCCATAGCGATGATGACTCTGTCAGCATCAGGAGCTCCGTAGTAGTTGAACAGCTGATAGTCTGTTCCGATCTTCTCGTTGATCATGCCCATGTACTTCTCAACTACCTCAGGGATAGCGTCATAGTACTTGTTGCAAGCTTCTCTGTGCTGGAAGAAGATGTCTCCGTTCTCGTGGGATCCTCTCAGATGAGGGTGATCCGGGTTGAGAGACTTGTCACGGAATGCCTTAACAGCATCCATGTTGCACATTTCCTTGAGATCCTCGTAATCCCATACGGCTACCTTCTGGATCTCGTGCGATGTTCTGAATCCATCGAAGAAGTTGAGGAAAGGAACTCTGCCCTCGATAGCAGCAAGGTGTGCTACAGGACCAAGGTCCATAACTTCCTGAACGCTTCCCTCAGCGAGCATAGCGAAACCTGTCTGACGGCAAGCGTATACGTCTGAGTGATCTCCGAAAATGTTCAGCGCGTGAGTCGAAACCGTACGGGCTGATACATGGAATACTGCAGGAAGAAGTTCTCCGGCGATCTTGTACATGTTAGGGATCATCAGGAGGAGACCCTGGGAAGCTGTGTAAGTTGTTGTCAGCGCGCCAGCTCCGAGTGAGCCGTGTACAGCACCGGCAGCACCAGCTTCAGACTCCATCTCGACTACCTCAACAGTCGAACCGAAGATGTTCTTGCGTCCGGCAGCAGCCCACTGGTCTACATAGTCAGCCATTGGCGAAGACGGTGTGATTGGGTAGATGCCCGAAACTTCCGTAAACGCATAGGAGACATGAGCAGCAGCGTTGTTGCCGTCCATTGATTTGAATTGTCTTTTCATGTTTTTCATCTCTCCTTACAAAAGGTTTGAATTAGTGATAGTTAGTAAAAAGTACTTTTTTGGAATATATGGTGAAATAATTATTCCCGTTATTTAGCGGCCTCTACAAGAGCCTGTGTATCCTTGGCGATCATAAGCTCTTCGTTAGTTGGGATTACGAATACGCGGATCTTGGATCCTTCGCCTGTGATCTCGACTTCTTTGCCGCGGCAGTCGTTTTTCTCTTTGTCGATAACGACTCCCATGATATCGAGGTTATCGCAGACCTTTTCTCTGAGCTCGATGTCGTTCTCGCCGATGCCGGCTGTGAAGACCATAGCGTCTACATGGCCGAGCTCTGCGAAGTAAGCTCCAATGAATCTCTTAACGGATCTCAGGAGCATTTCTCTTGCAACGTGAGCTTTGTGGTTGCCTTCTGCCTCTGCGGCACAAATGTCTCTGCAGTCACCGGAGATCTCGGAGATAGCGAGAAGACCGGACTTCTTTGTCATCATGTCTGTGATCTCTTTTACAGGCATTCCTGTCTGCTCATAAATGAAGCTGACGACTGTAGGGTCGATCGAACCGCAGCGTGTTCCCATTACGAGACCTTCAAGAGGAGTGAGACCCATCGATGTGTCGTAGCACTTGCCGCCCTTTACAGCTGTGATGGAAGATCCGTTGCCGAGGTGGCATGTTACGATGTTGAGGTCCTTAGGGTCTTTGCCCATCAGTTCAGCGCAGCGCTCAGATACATAGCGGTGGCTTGTGCCGTGAGCTCCGTATCTCTGAACATGATATTTCTCTGCATATTCCCAAGGAATAGCATAGTACTTGCACTCATCAGGCATTGTCCTGTGGAATGTAGTATCGAAAACTACAGCGCCAGGAGTGTTAGGCAGCACTTTCTTGCAAGCGCGGATACCAACCAGTGCAGGTGGGTTGTGGAGAGGTCCGAGTGTGCAGAGCTCTTCGATGCCTGTCTCAACCTCATCTGTGATGAGTTCGGACTTATCAAAAAGATAGCCTCCCTGTACGATCCTGTGACCTACAGCTCCGATCTCGTCCATGGATGAGATCACTCCGTGCTCCTTATCTGTAAGAGCGTCTATTACGAGCTGCATTGCTACACCGTGATCAGGAAGAGCTACATCTTTGTCAAATACGGTACCCTCTTCGGTCTTATAATTCATGTGACCGTCGATGCCGATTCTCTCACAAAGTCCCTTTGCGAGTACGGACTCATCGTCCATGTTGATCAGCTGATATTTGAGGGAGGAACTTCCCGTGTTAACTACCAGAATTATCATGATCTTGTATTCCTTTCATCTGTTACTACAATTTCGGCAAGCGCCGAAAAAAGCCGTATATATAATATCACAAGAGCAGTGCTTTTGTTGTAGAAAAATGAAAAAACAGGCGCCTTTTTGCCGGTGCCTGTTGGTAGTTTTGATTTGATTCCGATATGAATAATTCCTGCCCTATTCTTCGTCGCTGATTTCACCTGCGTCAAGTTCGCGTTTGGCCGCTTCAGCCTTGGCGAGTTCCTGGCGGAATACCTTCGCGGTATAGCGTTTTGTATCGTATCTGCTCTCAGGATCTGAGCCCCAGCTAAGGCCGTCCATGCCGCTCCCGGCTGTCGGTATATATATCCTGAATTCGGTGCCCTCGCCCGGATGTGATTCAACGTATATCCTGCCGCCGTGGGTCTCAACTATCTGCGCCACTATGGCAAGTCCGAGCCCTGTGCCTTTGCCCGATTCCTTTGTGGTATAGAACGGATCGAATATGCGCGAGACTGTCTCGGCATCCATGCCGCAGCCGCTGTCTTTAAACCGCATTATAACTTCGTCGCCGGCCTGTTTTGTGGAGACCATCAAAGTACCGCCGTTGTCTCTCATGGCATCGTAGGCATTCAGCACTATGTTCATGACCAGCTGTGAGATTTGAGTGCGGTCAGCTTTGACGAGCACTCCCTCCGCGCCAAAGTTGGCCTTGACCTCTACTTCCTTAGGCTTTGCAGGAAGCGTTACCTTAAGAGCGCTCTGTATGACCTCATCTATCTCGATATCCTTGTAGCTGGCTTCGCTTCCCTTTTTGGTCAGTTCAGCCAACCTGGTCACGATATCTTTGGCCTTTACCGAAGCGTTATAGACCTCCATAAGATTCTCTTGGAGATCGGTCGCGTCAGGAGGCAGCATCTCCATAGTCATGATGCTGTAGCCCATGATTGGCGTCAGCAGATTGTTGAAGTCGTGGGCTATGCTTGCTGTCATAGTTCCGATCGTCTCGAGTCTCTGGTGATGAGTCAGGGCCTGCATTTTCTGGTTGATCTCTTCCATCGCTTCGTTCTTCTTTCGAAGAGCGCGAAGCTCTTCAGAACTGGATCTGTTGGCGCGGCTCATGTACAAGATCATAAGAATGAGCGCAAGCACGCCGAGCATCGCAAGCCCGCCATACAGGAGTATCTGTCTGGCAGCAAATCTCGAAGGTGTGACTGCATCCTCATAGTTAGTGATCATGCCGATGGCAAACTCTCCATTGACAGTGCTCTCGCTAGGGAGCACGACCATCCTGGCTACGTATTTGCTCCCATCTCTTCCAGTCAGTTCGAGCATCCTGCCTTCGGATCTGTTTTCACTTTGGCATTGCACGATAAAGTCTTTGGTCTCTGCGAGATCCCCTTCAGCCTCAGCGCCCGCATCCATCGAAAGAGTCACACCGCCATCTGTCGTAAGAAGCACGCTTCCTCCGGCATCAAGTAATACGACCTGCCTCTCCGGATTGGTACTGATGGCTGTGCCATAAAAAGTCGCAAGATCGATAAGCGCGTCGAACCTGGTGTTTTTTGTGGCATCCCTCTCATAAGCGAGGTAATAATTGCCGTCGCCGTCTTTGCACACCCTGAGCCCTGTGTAGTCTCTTCCGGTAAGGAAAGTATAGTCGGAGTTGCCGGTTGCCGACATCGAGACCTTTTCATTGCGGATCACGAGAATATCCGCATAAATAGGATTGGCCTTCAGGGAATTATCTTCTATCGCCTTTTTAAGATCGTTCTTCTTGCCGTCTTTGCTCCACTTATCAAGAGCTGCGTTAACACTGTTTCTGCTTAGAAATGTCTCAGCCTCTCTTACAAAGGAGCTGATAGTGTTCTCGATGTTGATATCATCGGAGCGCACCAAACTATAAAGCTGGCTGTCCTTCTCGGTGAGAATGCTTTCATCAAACTTCTGGAAGGATCGCCAGGCGTTATAGCCGCCTATGAATATAAGAGCTATAGCAGCAATAACTGCAAGTATTAAAGCTTCGCGTCCGGAAAATTTCTTTCCCAATCCGTTACCTCCGATCCAGCGCTCGCCGGCGCTGACAACACACATTTTACCACGAAAAAGCCTGCGCGACACAAAATAGTGTAGATATATCAAGGATATGACACATTTTGTTGTGGATTTATGTTAGAATACTTGTGTATGTGTGAGTCCTCAAGGATCACTTGCAGTTATTAGGAGGAACATATGGCTGATAAAGTCCTGGTAGTAGATGACGACAAAACCATCCTGACCATGCTTCATAAGGCTCTCAAGTCCAATGGGTTAGAAAACGATCTCGCCATCAGCGGTGAGGCCGCTCTCGAGCTCTTAGAAGTCAATCAGTATGATCTCATACTTCTTGATATAAATATGAGAGGCATAAACGGATTTGAAGTGATACAGCGCATCAGAGCCAAAGGTCTTACTACACCGGTCATGGTAGTTAGTGGCCGCAAAGAAGACAAAGACGCTCTCTACGGTCTTGAGATCGGCGCTGACGACTACATCATCAAGCCTTTCAATCCTGTCACTCTGGTGGCAAAGGCCAAGGCTCTCATCAGACGCAGCCGCGAAAGTTCTCCTCAGAGCAGGAGCAACATCATAGAAGCGGGTCCTTTCACATACAATACTTCGACTTTGCGGTTCTACAAGAATGATGTTGAGATCCCTCTGTCCGCAAAAGAGAATTCAATGATCAAGTTGTTCATCGATAACGTAGACCACATCTTCTCAAAGGACATGATCTACAGCGTGATCTGGGGCGAGACTATCATCGACGAAAACGCCATCATGGTATATGTCAACAGACTCAGACAGAAGATCGAAGATGATCCTTCAAATCCGAGATACCTTATCACAGTGCGCGGTCTCGGATACAGATTCACAGTCCAGTAACACCGCTGATAATTCAAATCATATATCGCAAATTAAAACGCTGAGTGGCATTCACCATTCAGCGTCTTTTTCATTTTTATCAAACCGTGCGAGAATACCCCTACCTAATCGTCTGATTCCTCAGCCGCGTCTTCGGCTTCGTCTTCCGCATCATCAGCAGCGTCCTCGGCCGCCTCAGCGTCTTCCTCAGCCTTTTCTTCTTGGTCTTCAAGGAACTTCTTCGCTTCGCGGTAGCTCATCTTGACGTAGTTGATAGTCTCGTCGCCCTTCTTTACTCCGACTTTTACAGATCCGCCGAAGCCTCTTGTCTCAGGTTTCAAAGATGTCAGGAAGCTTGCGCCCATCGTCTTGAGATTGTCTGTTGCTTCTTCACCTTTGTATTCATCGAGGTGTTCATCTTCGATATCTTCGTTGACCTTTATGAGCATTTTGAGGTCGTTGCCATCGGCACGAACGGTGATCGTAGAATGCTCATCATATGGCACGTTAGTATACATATCATTATAGCCACTATCTTCCATGTACTTCTCTATGGAAGCAGGCTTGCTGAAGTAATTGTATCCTCCTACAAACGCGAACATTCCGATGAGTACGCCGAAGATAAGGATAGCAAGCAAAAGATTGCTAGGTCTTTTCTTTTTCTCCTCTACCCGGTTGGCTTCCTTGCGGGCAGCCTTGGCCTCACGCCTTTCGGCCTTTTCTTTCCTCTTTCTTTCTGTAGAGGAGAGCGCCTTAGGCTCTTCTGTCTCTTCTTCAGGAACTTCTGACTCTTCAGTCTCTGTTTCAGGAGCTTCGGACTCTTCTGCCTCAGTGGCTTCTGCTTCAGGCTCAGATGTCTCGGCCGTCTCTACCTCAGGCTCTTTTTCCGGTGCTGACGCAGCAACCTCTATGTCAGACTCTTTTTCTATTGCCTCGATGGCTGCTATGATGTCAGCCTTTCTGGTCTTTGTATTTACCTTGGCTCCCATGTCTTTTGCCAGCTCAAGGAGCTCGGCTTTCTTCATAGCGGCATAATCTTTTACTTCTTCTGTTACTGTTGTGTTCTTTTCTGCCATTTCGCTACCTTGTTTTCTACTGTATTGGAACGCATCCAAGTATTGATTATATATAAATTATAGCCATTCATCAATAGATGAGGCATTTTGCGACTAGAACGTCAGTCCGATAAGATCGATCAGTATTCCCCACGAGACACCGAGCCCCCAAAGCGTACAGATCACCGCCGCGTTCTCCTTCTGATGACGGTTGGTGCGGACCATAACGAGTATGCCGACTCCCGCACCTACAAGAAGACCCGACATTAGCTGACCTGCCGTCAAAATTCCTTCGAGATACATTTGGGTGATCGCTACAGAAGCCGCGCAGTTAGGTATGAGACCTATCAGGCCGCAAATAAGATTTCCGGCGACCGGAGCCCCTACCATGAGGCCGGCAAGCTCCTCGTGGCCTACCATGCCAACGATCAGACTAAGCACCAATGATACTATGAAAATGAAAACCGTGATCTTGAGCGTATGTATAAGCGCCGAGCGGAATATGCCGCCCTCTTCATCTTCACAACCGCAGTGATCCTGTTCACATAGATCATGGATGTGCTTTTCCTCGTGAAAATAATTGGCAACGCTGCGGATCAGCCCACGGATCATATCGACCGCGAAGCCGCTGACCAGAGCGATCAGGAACTTAGCCAGCAATATCTTTCCGATCGTGGCCGGCGCTACTGCTGCCGAAATAAAGATAGGCAGCATCTCATCGGATGTACTGAGGAATACCGCGATGAGCGTGCCTGCTGTGATCACGCCCCCGGAGTACAGGCTCGCCGCGCCGGCCGACAAACCGCACTGCGGCACCAGCCCAAGCCCGGCTCCGATCAAATGGCCGAATTTACCAACACCCGAAAGAAGCCTCACCGACTGCTCTTCTGTCTTACGCTCGAGCCATTCCATCGCCAAGTATGTAACGAAAAGAAACGGCACCAGCGACGCCGTATCTTTTATTGTGTCTATTAAAGAGTCGATGAAGATATCTGTCATCTTGTTCCTTTAGATCTGTTTCAGTGAAGTCTCAAAACATTCTATCAGGCTTTACTCTCGCGAGCTTCAGCTCGCCTCTCAAGAGCCGGAAGCAGCGCCTCATGATATACAAAGTCAAGTATTGCCGCGATCGGGATAGCCAGCAGCATTCCTACGATGCCGAACATGCTTCCGAACACTATCACAGCTATCAGTATTAGAAGTCCGGATACTCCGAGTGAGTTGCCGAAAAGTTTTGGCTTTATCAGATATGCGTCAAAGAACTGGAGCACAAACGTGAATATTATGAATATCAGCGCGTGGAGCGGCTTTACGAGCAGAAGTATAAGAGCCCCGATCGCTCCGCCGATGATCGGTCCAAATGTCGGGACCAAATTGGTGACCGCGATTATCATCGAGATGAGCCCCGCGTATTGCATGCCGGTGAACAGCATGAAGAGTGCGTTGATCACTCCGATGATGGCGGCGTCGATCATCGAAAACACGATATAACGTACAAGTATGGTGTCACTGCGCGCCGCGAACTTGAGCACTTTATCAAGCTGTTTCTTAGGAAAGACCGCGTGCATCAGTCTGAGCACACCGCTCTTTAACACTTTCTTGTTCAGGAGTATATAGACGGAAAGGATAAAAGCTATCACCCATGCCGCGATATTTTTTCCGGCCTGAGCACCGGCGTTGAGGATGTTATTGGCGTTCTGTGTAAGATAAGCCTGTACGTTCTTAACAATACCATTTGAATTGCTGAACAGCTTATCAACATCCAGCGTATTAGACAGGCCCCACTTGTCGATCAGAACTTTCAGCGAATCCTCATAACTATCCAGATTATTAAGCAGCATCGTAACACTGTCCACCAGTTGAGGGATCAGAGTACCGAGCAGGAATCCGATCAGCAATACGATTATGAGCACGGCAACCAGAACCGAAAGCGTCCACTCGATCTTCTCATTCTTTACTTTGAAGAACACTTTCTTGTTAAGGAATTTCGCGAGCGGATTCACTATGTAGGCGAGTATCAGTGCTATAAAGACAGTCTTGAAATAGCCAAGGAAAGTCCCGATCCCTTCTGTGATAGTGCCCATATGAGCAAGTAACACATACAATGCCACCGCTATACAAGCAGCGACTGTGTACGGGTACCACGCTTTTTCCGTTATTTTCTTTTTCATCTCACGTCCGCCTTCCCTTTACTTTATCCTGAGAGCTAATTTGCGGGCACGCCATCTTAAATATCTTCGCCTTGCGGCATGCAATCTCCCGAAGATCATGTACTCGGCTATGGCACTTACCAGAAGAGCCGATAATACGTCAAGTGCTGAATGCTGTTTTACAAACATAACCGATATGCTTATCATGAAACAGCTTATAACTACAAAGACCTTCCACCAATCCGGCACTTTTTTGTCCTTGAGCCATACGGAAGCTATACCGAGCGAGTATGCCACATGAAGTGAAGGGAAGACTCCTGTCGGTGTATCGAACCAGTATATCAGTTCGCCCACATGGCAGAAGAAATTGTCCCTAGGCATCACTTCCGGTCTCAGATCCTGTACGCTTGGGTACGCGATGTATACGATCATCGCTATAACTTGCGTGATTATGATGAACTTTTGCAGTTTACAGAAGCTATCTATGTCATAAAGCGCGAAGTACAGAAGTGATATAACGATGAGCACATACCAGAAGCAATAGAATATGAAGAAGTATTCATTGAATGGTATCACATCATCGAGTGCGCAATGTATCAGATGCAACCTTGACTCCGGTATCAGATTCTCAGTCAGAAAATAGAAGATGAAGTAAACGATCCATCCTTCAAGCAGTCTGAGATGTTTGAATTCGGAATCTCTGAGCTTTGAGAATCTGAATTGGCGATAATCGACCACAGGCGGGCCAAAGGTAAAGTGTTTAGGCCTTGGCGTAGGATCCTTCTTTACGAACATCGTATCTTTATTGATCGGGTAGTCTTTTTTAGGGATATTCGGATAAGGCACTACGGTATGAACAGGCTGCGCTTCGGCGAGAGCTGTCACGCCGTCCATCATCGCGTTGATTATTCTCTTTCTCTCCTCATCGAAATCGGCCTCGTGATTGAATTTTACCGGCTTTCCGATAAACATACTCCTGAGATTAGGCGCGGTGTAAAGCGGCACAAAGCTAAGATCCTTTCCGGTGCGCTTATAGTACATCTTTGCGACATCAATGAAACGATCCTGGAATTCCCAGACTACGTTGTTGTGAGGTGTGTAGTGTTCAGGAAAGATGATAATGTTCGTTCCTTCCTGGAGCCTTCTGATGGTTTCCCTAAATGTAGACATGACCCTCATATCGTGATAGACGCCTATACAATGAGCGTTGTTGAATATACACACCGCAAGCGGAGCGATGAAATATGAGAGCAATTTGAAGAACCACTTACACCAGGCGGGTTTTCCTCCCCAGAAATCTTTGTAAGCGTAAGCAGGCACATCTTTGACATTCATCATTTCTCCCGCAGTCCATATATAGTATTTACCCGGGAAGTATAACTCACAGCCTATCGGGCCGTTCATCTTTGCGTGATTACCCACAACAATACATGGCTCATCCGGCAGGTTTTCCCTGCCCACCACTTTGATATGCGGATAAAAGAGCCATGTGAAGAATCTGATTATTTTATAAACTATAGCTTTGACGTCCATTATGAATGAAAGCCGCTCCCTAATAATCTACCTTTTCGCCAAGCGGGAGTTCGAGAAGTTCAGGTTCGTCAAGCAGATGCCTCAGAAGTTTGATCGAACGGGAGCAATAATACCCATCCGAGATCCTCTCATCTACTGTAAGTCCGATGTCTACGCTCATGCGCATCTCTTCGCTGCCATCCTCGTTATAGAATGGGCGGTTCTTCATCTCTCCTATGATAACGAACACTGAGGTAGTTCCCCAATTAGTAAGATGATGATAACCCGAGCGAAGTTTGATCGAGCCAAGATTTGCAAGTACGACAGATGACTGGAACGGATCCGTAGCTATGACGGAAGCAGGCATAAGGCCTCTCTTGTCGAGGAATCTTGCGCCTACGCCAAGCGCCTTCTTGAGAGGCGGGAATCCGAATATCTTCTGAAGGGTATCCATGCTCATAGTCGACTGATCTTTGCCCTCATGGCGTACATATGAGACCTGTCTGTAGATCTCATTATGGATGCTTTCAAGCGTATCAGATGGCTTCGAGTGAATGAAAGCCAGAGCCTCGTCACCCTCGTCTGTAAAGATCTTCTTGATCGTAAATGCGGCAGAGACTTCGTTTCTCTCATACAGATTATAGTTGGCAATGAATCTGTTGAGCTGAGGTCTCAGCGTGATAGTCTTGAGTACAGCCGTGACCATCACCTGGAAGAAATTGTATTTATAGTCAGGACCCTCGGCGTTCTTTTTCTCGAGATACTTCATTACGTTTGTAAGATCGATAGTCTCAGATATGAACGCTTCGTTATCGCAGCGGTTAGGATACATAAGCGGCATAATAAAATGCATCGAGTCTATATCTCTCAAAAGCTTAGCATCCCTTCTGTCCCCCGGTCTTCTCATTTTTTAACTCTCCTATTCAGCACTTATTCTTTTGGGAGCTTCAGCTCCTGAGAGCGCCAATTGGCGCCCGAAGAAATGATCCGAGAGGATCATTTCGGCGTCTATTATATCACGCTTTTTCAATGTGTCATCACATATTCAAAATTATATTCCAGAATAAACCGGCCAAACTCCAGCGCGCTTTCAGTATCGTCAAACAGCGCCATATATATTTGGTTGCCCATAGCATCAGCAAAGACATCGGGCATCCTGAATGCCGATATAATATCGTTTCCATACTTGCCCATTATCTCTTCGTGAGAGTGCTCATGGACAAATTTGTCCTTTCTTCCGGCGAATACGCAGCAGCGATCATTTCCGGTTTGCTGATCACGTCTTTCATTGAAAGCCACCATATCCGCATAGATACGGAACACATCACACGAATGGGCGTAGTTCATCATATCCGGGAGCATGCCTCCGGCCGGTCTCATATTGACTTCAAGTCCGAGATGATCCCCCACATCCCCGAGTCCTTTCCTCGGTTCCTTGAGCCTGAAGAATTCAAAATGCACGAATCTACTCTTTACTCCAAAAGCCTTAAGGGCTTTGCGGCCGTATTCTCTGATCTGCGGATGCACATCCGGAAGTATCAGGACCAGAGTCTCCTGATCGCTGTTGACCGTATCGGCGATATTAGGACATCTGAGAGACGACTCGAACAGAGGGTTTCCCTCGGAATCGCAGATCGCGTCATATGTATAGACATCACCCACGATAAACTCTTCCATAACATATGGCTCATTGGGCTTACTTCTGAAGAACGCCTCAAGCTGCTCATGATCGTCCACCTTGTAAGTATCAGCTGCACCGACTCCGTTGTCCGGCTTGCAAAATACAGGATATCCTCCGATCTCCTCGATAAACCCCTCGGCAGCTTCTATGTCAGTCACCTTGTGATTCCTGGCGGTAGGAATGCCCGCATCCCGGTATACAGGTTTCATTGCCGACTTGCTCTTCCAGAGAGCCAATTCTGCCGGGCGCACTCCCGTTGTGACATTGAAGTCCTCTCTCAGCCTGGCGTCCTGCTCGAGCCAATATTCATTGTTGGATTCGATCCAGTCTATCTTTCCGTATCTGAAGGCAAAATAAGCGACAGCGCGATACATGCTGTCGTAATCTTCCATATTATCGACCTTGTAATATTCGGTAAGTGCACTCCTGAGTTCTTCGCTCAAAGCCTCATAAGGACAGTCTCCGACGCCCAGCACATTGATACCGTTGTCTTTCAGTCTGGCAGCAAAGAGCCTGTATGATTCAGGAAAATTCGGTGAAACAAACACAAAATTCATGATTTTTTCCCTTCTTGATCTCTTTTTCGATATTTCTTATCTATGCTTATTAACTATTATCTCAGGCGATCATTCGTCTGATGGTTCGAGCGATTCATGGAAGTCTTCGAGGGCATCCCTCAATTCTTCCACTCCTATCTGCCCCGGAGCCGACGCTTTAGAGGCTGCACCAAATGTCATTGCCGAGCCGAAAGCTTCAGCTGCGACTCTGCTGATCGTCCCCTTCTCCGACATGGAAATAGCAACAACAGGCCGATCCGCATGTTCGTTTACCATCTCCTCAGCAGCTTCCATCAGCACCTTCACATCACCGATGCCCTGTGGCATCACAGCTATCTTGAGAATATCCGCGGACGTCTTCTGCATCTCCATGAGGTCATTCAGGATCTCGTCCTTTGAAGGTGTTTTTTCAAAATCGTGATGAGACGCAACCACTTTAACGCCGTTTGAATGTGCCGCTTCGATAATGCTTTCAGGATCATCATGCCTCAACACTTCAACATCGACCATATCAATGAGCCCGCTTTGGCATGCTCTTACGATGATATCGGCATAGACGTTCCTTCCGACTTCCGCTTCGCCCCCTTCTTCTTTTGTCCTGAGGGTAAAGAGAAGCGGCACCTCACTAAGGCTCTCCCTGATCCCAGCCAGAACGTCCCTAACACTGTCATGCTCACAGCAATATTCAAATCGATCCGCGCGAAATTCGACGATATCCGGCAAAAGGCCTGCTACATGCTCAGCTTCTTTCAGGATCTCATCCGCGGTCCTTTCAAATACAGGGACACAGATCTTTGGTATCCCTTCGCCTATTATTAAATTCCTGACTTTAACTGTGTTCATTTTCCTCCGGTTCTCGCCACTCAGATCACATGTATTCCTCAGCAGCTCTATAATTGCCGAATATATCTAGCTCTGTGGTATCGTATTCAAGTCTTCTCAGAGCTTCGGCCACATCCGGATCTTCGAGGTTTCCAGCGAAGTCCAGATAGAAGCAGTACTCGAATACTCTCCCGAATATCGGCCGACTCTCGAGCTTGAGCACGTTGATATTCAATGACGCGAATATCCCAAGCGCGTTGAAGAGAGCTCCCGGGGTGTGCGATGTCACCATCCTGAGGCTGACCTTGTTTGCGTCCCGTGGCTGCTCATCTCTCGCCGTAACACAGAGGAATCTGGTCATGTTCACGTTGTTGTCCTGAACATTGGGAAGCAGTATCTCCATGCCGTAAGTCTCAGCAGCGAGTTCGCTCGCGAGGGCCGCTTTTGTCGGATCTCCCGTGTCACGTATGTAGCTGACGCTTAGCGCGGTATCTTCATGAGCGTGAGGAGTCATATCAGGATATTTGGTGAACAGCTCCTGGCACTGCGAAAGAGCCTCCGGATGGCTGTAGACCTCTCTTATATCCTCGATCTTTGACCCCGGGTTTGCGATCAGGCATTCCCTGATCGGTACGACCGTCTCGCCCACCGCGTGTATCTTATAGTTCTGCAGATGATCATATGTCCTGGCGATTATGCCTGTCGTTGTATTCTCGACCGGGATCACAGCATAGTCGACGACTCCGCTCTCGACATCTCCGAGAAGCGAAATGAAATCACTGTATCCTCTGTCCTCATACTCCTTATCTCCGAAGAGATTCCTTACGGCTGTCTCGCTGAAGGCTCCGCTGACTCCCTGATATCCTATGATCATCTTACCATCTCCGCTATTTCATAAATCATCTTCTCTGTCTTTTCCCATCCGAGGCACGCGTCGGTAATGCTCTTGCCGTATACGCCGCCGCCTACCGGCTGGTTGCCGTCTTCTATGTAACTCTCGACCATGAAGCCTCTTACCAGGTTGTTGACATCCTCGTTATATTTGCATGAAAGCAGGACATCCTTCATGATCCTTGGCTGCTGGAACGGATCCTTACCGCTGTTTGCGTGATTGCAGTCGATGATCACTCCCGGGTTGACCAGGCTGCTCTTTGCGTAAAGCTCTGCGAGGTGTACGAGCGTCTCATAATGATAGTTTGGATACGAGACGCCCTGTGTGTTGACATACCCTCTCAGGATAGCGTGAGTGTATGGATTGCCGTGCGAGTGGCCTTCCCAGCCTCTGTAGATGAAGTCATGCTCACTCTGGGCAGCAGTGATTGCGTTCATCATTACCGAAAGATCTCCGCTCGTAGGATTTTTCATTCCTACAGGACAATCCGCGCCGCTTGCTGTCATCCTGTGCTGCTGATCCTCTACGCTCCTCGCTCCTATCGCTACATAGCCGAGAAGATCGTCTATGTATTTGTAGTTTTCAGGGTACAGAAGCTCGTCCGCACAAACTGAGCCGGCAACCTTCATGGCTCTCATATGCATCTCACGTGTAAACATGATTCCTTTGAAAAGATCAGGGCTTTCGTCAGGATCAGGCTGGTGAACGAACCCCTTGTATCCCTGGCCGGTAGTCCTGGGCTTATTGGTATATACGCGAGGAACTATCATTATCTTGTCGCTGACTTTTTGCTGTACCTCGGCAAGTCTGGAGATATAATCCAGCACGCTGTCTTCATTGTCGGCAGAGCAAGGCCCTATGATCAGGACGAGTTTGTCGCTCTTATGCGAGAATATATCCTGAAGCTCTTGCGTCTTGCTCTTTACTATTTTTTTCTCAGCCGTGGTCAGCGGGAACATCTGCTTGACCTCGGATGGAAGAGGAAGTTTGCGTATGAAATCCATATTCATATGGTTATATCTCCTTTCTGATCTCTATGCCGAGACCTTCCAGTTTGTCAAAATAATCCGGGAAACTCTTGCTGACAGCTTCAGCTCCGTCTATGCTTCCGCCAACCCTTGAGCAGATCGCCGCCAGCGCCATTACTATGCGGTGATCGTTGTGCCCTCTAAAAGTTTCGGCCGGTGCTTTCGCCCCGTTTCCTACTGTGATCGAATCCTCAGATACCCTTACTTCCACGCCGCACTTTGCGAGTTCTTCCTGCATGGCAGCTCCTCTGTCTGATTCTTTGAACTTGAGTCTCCTTGTCCCCCGGAGGATAGCTCCGTGGTTAAGAGCCGCGTATGCCATCAGCACAGGCCCGAGGTCCGGGCAGTCTGCTATGTCAAGTTCTGCCCGGCCAGCCTCCAGCCGGCTGAAGTATTCGCGGCATACCCGATCGCCCTGGAGGCTGTCGCCGCTTACCCCGGTCACTTCGGCGCCGAGGGCCAACAAATTAGCTGCATTCGACCAGTCTCCTTCGACTGTTGTGTCTATCGCCTTACATCTCTGAGATCCAGCGACCTCCAGATCCGTTTCGTTCTTCCATTCGACCTCGATGCCGAACTCTCTCAGCGTCTTTATGGTCATATCTATGTATGGCCGGCTTTCGATCTTTCCTGTGAGCCTGATCAGGCTGTCCTCTTCGCAGAGCGGAAGAGCGAACAACAGCCCGCTTACGAACTGGCTGCTTACATCACCGGGCATAACGAACTCTCCGCCTTTAAGGCTGCCCTTTACGCTGATCGACGAGTCCGATCTATCGAAGGCAATTCCCCCAGCTTTGAATATATCCTCGTATATCGTGAGGGGCCTTTCCATGAGTCTGCCGCTTCCTGTCAGTATGGCAGACCGGTCTGAGAGCGCGCAGAGCGGAAGCATAAACCGCAGTGTGCTTCCGCTTTCCCTGCAGCAGAGCGAGGCTTCACCCCTCGCTGCAGGGTCGGCGCCGCCTACCTCGGCCCGCATATTCTCGTGGTCGTAGCTTATCCCGGCGCCGAGCGCGCGGAGACAATCCATGGTCGCGAGTATATCTTCAGATGCGGCTATATTATTTATCACACTTTTGCCTTTAGACAGGCCCGCGCAGATGAGCGCCCTGTGGGCCATGCTCTTAGACGGCGGCGCTTTTACCGTTCCGGTAACTCGGCCGTGTGGGCTTATCGTTACCTTCATATCAGTGCCTCCCACAATTTCTCTGCCGACTTCTCTTTTGAACCGCCGGTCTCAACTAAGATATCCGCGGTATCCTTGTATATCTCATAACGCTCCTCATAGAGCTTTTCAAGTTTGCTTCTGTCATCGGAAAGCGGTCTGCTGTCGGTCGCCTTCAATTGATCAAGGGGCCTGTCGATAAAAACTATCACTCCGTTCATTCGAAGCGCGTCGACATTTTCCTTGCGGAGCACCGCCCCGCCTCCGGTCGAAATGACGATCCCGCTTTTCACCGAGAAGCGCTTTATCACTTCGCTTTCGAGATCGCGGAAATATTGCTCACCGTGCTCATCAAAGATCTCTCTTATGGATGTGCCGGCTTCTTCTGAAATGATCTCATCTGTTTCGACCATTTCTCTGCCAAGCCTTTCCGCGAGCATTTTACCGAGAGTGGACTTTCCGCTTCCCGGCATCCCTGTCAGAACTATGTTGCGCTTCTCACCGAGCAGCTCCTGATATATATCCTCGATCACCGCTTCTTCCACTTTCTTTCCCGTGAAGAGCTCTGACGCAAGCACAGCCTGCCCAACCAGCATATACAGACCGTTCTCGGCACGTATGCCTCTTAACCTTGCCTCCTGTATGAGGCGGGTGTTAAGTGGGTTGTATACCACATCGAGCAAACCCTCAGGATCGCTGAATCGGTCTATATCAAACGCCATGCTATCTGTATCGGGATACATCCCGGCAGGTGTCGTATTGATCAGAAGAGCTGCTTCGCTGCATATACTGTATGCCTCGTCATATGTCACGGCGCCATTTCTGCCGCTTCTGCTCGCGCGAACGATCTCTGACGCGCCAAGGCTCTTGCAAACAGCCTCTGCCGTACGGCTTGTTCCGCCTGATCCCGCGATGAAAGCCTTTTTCCCTTTGAGATCGATGCCCATCTTTTCGATGAGCATTTTCATACCGCCACAATCCGTATTATATCCGTAAAGTTTGCCTCCCTTGTTTACAATGGTGTTGACCGCTCCGGCCTCGCGGGCCAGATCGCTGATCTCGTCGAGATACCCCATCACGGCCTGCTTGTAAGGAATAGTCACATTGAGGCCACCGAAATCGCGGGACAATATAAAACCTTCCAGCTCATCGTGTGCCAGTTCAATAAGGTCATATTCATAATCGCCCAGTTTCTGATGGATCTCCTTCGAGAAACTGTGGCCCAGCTTCTCACCGATCAGTCCGCATTTCATATCCGTATTTTATCCTTTACTCTGCCAGCCAATCCGTCCCGTATCTGAGCGCCAGCTGGTCTGTGAGCGCCAAAGCCGTGACAGAGTCCACTACAGCCCTCGCTCTATGAATGATCGCGGGATCGTGCCTCCCGCCTGTTTCTATCTCTGCATCCGCGCCTTTGACAAAGTCCACAGTCTCCTGATTTAGATGGATCGAAGGTGTAGGCTTTACCGCGCAGCTGAATCTGATTGGCATACCATTGGATATTCCTCCGTTGATCCCGCCGTTGTTGTTCGACTTAGCTATGACTCTGTTTCCATCCATGCGAAGCTCGTCATTGTATTCACTGCCTCTGGCATCAACAAGGCCGAAGCCTCCGCCAAACTGTACGCCCTTTATCCCCGGGATCGAGAACAAAGCGTGAGAAAGCACTCCCTCAAGAGTGTCAAACCACGGCTCGCCGACTCCTGCCGGCAATCCTGTCACCGCTGTCTCGAGCACGCCGCCTACGCTGTCTCCGTCAGCTGCAGCCGATTTGATCGCGTCCTGCATGGCTTCCGCCTTATCTTCATCGAGCACAGCAAAGCGCTTGTCATTAAGCGCTCTGATCTCGGATTCGAGTCCGATTTCATCAGCGCTGAAGTCGCGGTCACTTATGCCCCCGAGGCGAGCTATATGAGTACCTATCTCTATGCCCTTCGCGGAAAGAGCCGAAAGACATATCGCCCCGGCCGCAACCAGAGCAGCCGTGATCCTGCCGGAGAAATGTCCGCCGCCTCTGTAGTCTTCATACCCGTGGTACTTGACGTAAGCGGTGTAGTCCGCGTGTCCCGGCCTTGCGAGCGCTCTGCCCGCCTCATAGTCCTTGCTCTTTTGCGAGGTGTTAGGGATCATTATGCAAAGTGGAGTACCTGTGGTCATGCCATTAAACATGCCACTGACTATCTGAAAATCATCAGCCTCATGACGAGGTGTCGAAATACTCCCGTATGGCTTTCTCAGTTCTAGACGCGCCCTGATAAAGCCCTCATCTATAGTGATCCCCGGAGCCAGCCCGTCTATCACTGCGCCCACAGCCGCGCCGTGGCTCTCTCCAAATATGGTTACCGCTACACTTGTGCCAAATGTATTTTTCATATCTAAACCCCTATATATGACAAATACTGTTTATCTTGCTCCTGAGTTCATCAGGCCCCATTTCTATGATCTCAGCCTTGCCCGGCTCAGGGACATATACTGTCTTGATCACTCCATCCGCGGCCTTTTTGTCGTGCGTCACGGCCTCAAGCACCGCTTCAGGATCGCACTCAGCCCCGGCAGGAAGCCCGGCTCTTTCAAGCACAGGTATAAGCCTGTCTCTAACTTCTTTCGAACACATAGGCACCATACCGGCAGCCACGCATTCTCCGTGCAGCATGCCTGTTACACTCTCAATACCGTGACCTATCGTATGGCCGAAGTTGAGTATCCTTCTGAGCCCGCTTTCACACTCGTCTTCTTCGACGACTCTTTTCTTCACCCGAAGAGCCGCTTCGATGATGCGCTCCCTGTCGAGTTCGTCCGAGATGTTCTCCTCTATATATCCGAAAAGTCCTGCATCCGCTATAAGGCCCGACTTGATTATCTCAGCAAGGCCCGCGGTTTTTTGTCTGCCACTTAAGGTCCTCAGCGTATCTGTATCGATGAGTACTCCGCAAGGCTGGTAGAACGCTCCAACGACGTTCTTTACTCCGCCGAGGTCGACCGCTGTCTTGCCTCCGATCGAGCTGTCAGCCTGAGAGAGGAGTGTCGTAGGGATGTTGTAGAAGTCTATCCCTCGCATGTATGTCGCTGCGGCGAATCCCGCAAGGTCTCCCGGCATACCGCCTCCGACCGCTACCACGCAATCATTTCTTGTAAAGCCGTGTTCAAGCATTTCAGTCAGAAGCTTTTCCAGATTGGCCATGCTCTTGGAATCCTCGCCCTGAGGCAGAGTCACAAGCACCGCCTCTTTACACTGCGAAGCTATCTTATATGCGTACTCGCCCGGCACCCCGTCATCTGTTACGACCAGGCATTTCCTGCCCAGATCGAAGAGTTCCGATGCCTTGCTAAGACAACCCGCTTCGACCGTCACATCATATTCTTTGCTGCCAGGCGATACAGTCAGTACCATATGCTTACCTCCCTGTGCTGAAGGTATCATCAGTCAGGCGACCGGCTATCTTGACCGAAAGACATGCCGCGCTGAGACCTCTGACTATCCTCTCCTCGCTGTCCGCACTGCTCTTACCCTCGAGCTCAACGTAGAAATAATAATGCCAAGGAACGTCTTTGATCGGTCTGGATCTTAAGCCGTGCATATTGTAGCCGTAAGCGCTTATCACGTTGATCGCCTTTGCCAGGCCTCCGACTTCGTCCTTTACTGTGAACATCACCATCAGGAACTCTGTCTCCTTGGTGGTATCCGGTACGCTGGCAGCTCTGGAGAGCACAACGTATCTGGTGGTGCTGCCCTCGGTCTCCACAGCCCTTACGCTGTTTACATGGAGACTTCCTTCGAACAGCAGGTCATACACCTTTCCTACGTCACCTCTGTCGCTGTTCTCGAGAGGAAGTACAGCTATCTCGCACTCTCCCTCTTCAACAGCTTTATACGCGTCGGCATAGTTTTCATATGTTACGATATCCTCTTGCGGGAATATCTTCTCAGCCGCCTGCTTATCTTCAGAGTACTTTCCTTCTGAGCAAGCGATCCTGATGCCGTTTATAAGGCTATGCTGCCAGTTCTTGCTTATGTCCATGGTGTTCTGCAGGAAACTGACATAAAACGGTTTGACGTCCTCGCTCTTGATGTTTCCGGACATATTTTCGATAAGGCTCTGTTCCCGCTCTTTGTCCTCAACAGGAATGCCGCGGGCACGCTTATACTCAGCGACATCTCTGACCGCGTCCATTCTCTTTTCGAACAGCTTCGCCATCTCCGAGTCTATCCTGTTTATAGTTTCTCTTGCTTCATTCAGTTCCATAGTTCACCTCTTTTTGACTTTTAAAAACCGGCCGCGTCCTTTAGAACACAGCCGGTCTGATAACCTAATCTTATGATCTAAGGACAGCAAAATCAGAAGGCCTTAAAATAGCCCTCGTAATAGCCCTTAAACCCAAATGTGTTAACTGTAATCGTTTTTACCAAAATAGCCTCCGTTTGCGGATGCAACTATTACTTTTAATGCTTGAAATTTAGCACTATATAGGCCTTAAGTCAAGCAATTTGAACATTTCTGCATACCGGATCAACCCAATTTCTCTTTTCTGCGCGATCCTTCCTCAAGAAGCTCTCTCAATGTATCCACATCCTCTTCGCTGATGGCTTCGCGGTACTTGCTCATATTGTCGATCAGCGAGTCGATCTCAGCCAGAAGACGGTCCTTGTTGCTGATGAAAATCTCGGACCACATCGGAGCGTTGAGATACGCCACGCGCGTCATATCTCTGTATGTACCACCGGCGAATCCGCCTTGCCTCTCTGCCGAAGGGCTCTTGATGTACGAGCTGGCTATGACGTGTGAAAGCTGCGAGGTAAAAGCTATCATGCTGTCGTGATCGTCTGCAGTAGTGATAGAGTAGCGTCCGAACCCAAGCGGAGCAAGGAGCTCTTTGATCCTCGCGTAAAGCTCTATATCGTCATATCTCGGAGGAACTATCACCATAGGGCACCCTATGAACATATCCTCTTTGGAATATTTATAACCCTTGTCCTTGGTACCTCCCATCGGATGGCCGCCGACAAATGTGAATCCGTATTCATCCGCCAGTTTGAAACAGGCTTCGCACACATTGCGCTTAGTACCGCAGGCATCCATCACCAATGGCTTTTCACCAAAATACGGAGCCATTTTGCGCACCCATTCTATCGACGCCTCAGGATAAAGGCTTACAAAGATAAGATCACACTCAGATACATTTTTCTCATTGAGCTCTGCATCTACGTCACCGCTTATAAGGGCGAAACCCAAAGTGCTGGCTGTCCGGTTCCACGCGTATACGGTATGCCCCGCAGCGTGATAACCTTTAGCTATCGAGCCTCCTATCAATCCGAGTCCTACAACACCTACGATCATTATTCCATAGCCTTTCTCAGTTTAAGTACTTCCTGCGCTAAAGATCCGAAGGCTTCCGCCGAGATTGCCTGACCGCCGTTTCTTCTGGCATTAGCCGGATCATTATGTACATCTATCATCAGACCGTCTGCTCCCGCAGCGCATGCCGCGAGCGACAGCGGTCTTACAAGACGGCTAAGTCCTGTGCTTCGGCTGACATCCGCGATGACAGGAAGATGCGACATTTCCTTGAGCAACGGGATCGCGGATATATCGAAAGTGGCTTTAGTCTCATTTGTAAATGTGCGAAGCCCTCTCTCGCAAAGTATGATATCTTTATTCCCGCCGGCCATAATGTATTCGGCGGACATCAGAAGTTCCTCAAGAGTAGCGGAAACAGATCTCTTGAGAATGATAGTCTTGCCTGATTCCGCAGCTGCCGCGAGAAGTGGATAGTTGGCCATATTGCGCTCGCCGATTATAAGGATATCCATATCCTCATAATTCGGTATATCCTCTACTGAGATGAGTTCCTTACCGGCAGGCATGCCTACGTTCTGTTTTGCAGCCTTAAGATGTTCGAGTTCAGCGAGATTCTTTTTTCGCAGATTATGACTCGCTGTCTTGGAACTGATCGACCCTCCTGTAAGTATGTTGGCCCCCGATTCCTTCACAGACCCTGCCACCTGCAGGAGTTGCTCTTCGCTTTCGATTGAGGACGGCCCCGCGATAAAAGCAAAATTACCACCGCCAATAGTTGCTCCGCCAACAGACAATACCGTATCATCCGGCTGGAATTTTCTGTTGCAGCGCTTATATGGCTCAGTGACCCTTCGGGTCGCCTGCACTATATCCAAACTCTCGATCATGTCCGTATCGAGACTTAGCACATCGCCAATAAGACCGAGTATAGTCTGGTATTCACCTTTCGATACATCTACACCCAGGCCCTGAGACTTGAACCAATTGATCAGTTGATCACGCTTTTCATCCGTTACATTATGCTTGAGTATTACTATCATAATTATTCCCTACTACTTTAATTTTTGTTCGATTGCAATAAGTATACCACTCGTAGCCTACGCATAAAATATGAAAAATCACAAAAAATCCCGTTTTGCTTATTGACACGTCCTTCAGATAGTGCTAAATTACGACTAAATTAAATACCTAACAAACCTATGAATGAGAGTGAGTAGGTTCCGATGCTTACATATGAGCGAGCTGCGGATGGTGAGAGCGCGGCATGCGGAGGCGGATCCGAATGGACTCATGAGGGCAACCTGAAAAGAACGATTCCGGTTCAGAGTATGGGAGACGGAGAGAAAACTTCGTTAACAAATGATGCGTATGTTGGTACGCAGTGAGTGGGCAGAGGCGACTCTGTCAAGCCGGGTGGCACCGCAGGAGATTTATACTCTTGTCCCAGCAGTATTTCTGGGACAGGAGTTTTTTATCTTTCAAAGGAGGAACAGAAAAATGGCTAAAGACGTTACATCGATCCCTTACAAGACATATCTGACAGAAGAAGAGATGCCAAAGCAGTGGTATAACCTGAGGGCAGATATGAAGAAAAAGCCTGCCCCACTCGTCAATCCCGGAACACTCAAGCCAATGACAGCAGAAGAACTCGGCGCTGTATTCTGCAGCGATCTCGTAGAACAGGAACTGGACGATACCACTCCATACATCGATATCCCGGAAGATATCAGGAGTTTCTACCGCATGTACAGGCCATCTCCGCTGGTAAGAGCATATTGTCTTGAAGAGAAGCTCGATACACCTGCCAAGATCTACTACAAGTACGAAGGCAACAATACAAGCGGCAGCCACAAACTCAATTCCGCAGCGGCTCAGGCATATTACGCCAAGAAGCAGGGCCTCAAGGGCGTTACTACAGAGACGGGTGCCGGTCAGTGGGGTACAGCTCTCTCGATGGCTTGCTCTTATTTCGAACTCGATTGTAAGGTGTACATGGTAAAGACGTCATATGAGCAGAAACCGTTCCGCCGCGAAGTGATGAGAACATACGGCGCTGAAGTCACAGCTTCCCCTTCGGATACCACACAGGTCGGCCGCAAGCTGCTCGAGGAATTCCCGGGCACAGGAGGCAGCCTCGGATGCGCCATCTCAGAGGCCGTCGAAGCCGCTGTTACAAGAGAAGGATACAGATACGTACTCGGAAGCGTTCTCAATCAGGTATTGCTCCACCAGAGCGTGATTGGTCTCGAGACACACAAGGCTTTCGAGAAGATCGGGGTCAAGCCTGACATCATCATCGGATGTGCGGGAGGCGGATCCAATCTCGGCGGACTGATCGCTCCATTCATGGGTGAAAAGCTCAGAGGCGAAAAGGATTACAGGATCGTCGCGGTAGAGCCGGCTTCGTGCCCAAGCTTCACAAGAGGCAAATACCTCTACGATTTCTGCGACACCGGCAAGGTATGCCCGCTCGCCAAGATGTACACACTCGGCAATGGATTCATGCCATCGCCTATCCACGCCGGCGGACTCAGATTCCATGGAATGAGCCCTACACTTTCCGAGCTGTACGATCAGGGTCTTATGGAAGCCGTTTCATACGAGCAGACAGAAGTCTTCGAAGCAGCTGAGATGTTCGCCAGAGTCGAGGGTATACTTCCTGCTCCTGAGAGCAGCCACGCCATCAAGGCAGCCATCGACGAGGCTCTTAAGTGCAAAGAGACAGGCGAAGAAAAGAACATCGTATTCGGACTTACAGGCACAGGTTACTTCGACCTCGTTGCGTACGAACAGTTCAACGACGGTACAATGACAGACTACATCCCTTCGGATGAAGATCTCGAAGCAGGCCTCGCGTTCGTACCACCGCAGCCTGAAAAATAAACTGCATTTTCTCTCCAACTATGTAGTGCGAGTACGAAGACCGCTGCCGGAAATGGCAGCGGTCTTTGTTTTCTTCATAATTCCGATTCTATTTTTTGAGCAGCCCCAGCACTGCGTCTCCGTGGTGCACTTCATCGTTCATCACTTCCTCGACTTCAGGGAAGTCATTCACGATGTGTTTATATTTCTCGGCTGCGTCGTACTCGCCCTTGGCAATGATCGGATAAGTCTTTTCCTTACCGATAGTCTTGTACATAAGCGGCACAGCGATCGCCTTTGCCGGATTTGGGATCACCAGTTTGCGGGTGTACCCCAGGAATACGCTCTCGTGCCTGGCTTCGTCTAATGCCAGTCTGAGGAAAGCCTTCCTGTCTTCTTCGTCTGTGACTACAGCAGCCAGTCTCTTGTACATGAGCACTGCGTCGGCCTCACCCTGCTGCGACTTGCGTAGCGCCTTGTACTGTTCAGGCGTGATACCCATTTTGATACCGTTTTTCTTGATTCCCATAGTTACGATGTCCTCCTTTTCCTCTGCAAAATGCCGTTAAGTAGACCCGCATACCCTATGTATTGTTGATACCGTAATAATATAGCTATTCAGCCCGCCGCAGTCAAAACTTTTCGCTTTCACACTTCTTTAAGAGTTCTTCAAGCTCTCTTTCCATCTTTGGCATCCACCACTCGATGTACCCCGCTTTTGTAGGATGTATAGGGTCGAACATATAGAAGTCATACTCCTCGCCATCGATATCGTTGAACTCTTTGTCGCTGTACAGATCGATCACGCCAATACCCCACTTGTCTTTAAGGTCGCTTAGCCTGTCAACCATCGTGCCATATTCTTCGCTGTCATACCATGAGCCTGTGTAAAAAACGACCGGGCAATTCCAGGTGTCCTGAGAATACCGAATTATATACTCCATAGCACCTGTTATGGTATCCGTATCGAAGTCTCCGAGTTCACGGCCCTGACTGACTTCGCCCAGAGGTAGTTTCATCGTAGCATCATTAGTCGACAGCTGGCAGACCACGCAATCGATATCCATCTCCGGATCCAGTTTCTTCAGTCTGGTAATATAGCTTTCGCCATTTCCAAATGCTATCTTTGCGAGCCACGAAGTCTTGTCCACGAGAGTCGTGCCACTCTTCGCTTCCTTGATCGCAACCACTCCGTCCATATGCTCGAAGAGTTCGACAAATGACTGCGTTTCTGCAGCTGCTCCGTAAGTAACGCTGCTTCCCAGGAAAACGATCTTTTTCCCGGCGAGTGCCGGGTTTTCGTGCTTCTCAAGATTTGCGACATCATACTTGTCGGCATTTCCCGGAGCTGCAGCTCTCTTATCCTCTTCATGAGAGACATATAACTTGAGTGCGCAGAACAGCGCCACTATGAGCGCAAGGATTATAACGATGATTCGTATTACCGTTTTCTTTTTCATAATTATCCTTTTTGTTTGAACGCCCCTGTATTCGGCATTCCTTTTTAACCTATCAATTTGGCAAGATCATAGGCCTCAGCCATCAACTTGCCGCCCTTTGCGTTAGGATGCAGATGATCGCCCTGATGCAGACCTTCCTTAAAGAAGTATCCGTTCTCATCTTCATCTCTTACGACAGCTTCCTGGTCTACCACATAGTCGAAGATATCGGTAATGCGGATCCATTTGTTAAGCTCGAGGCGCATGTCTTCCATTTCCTGTGTATATACGCCCATTATCCTGGCCACCTTGAATCTCGGTGTTATCGTTGGCATCACTACTCTTATGCCACGGCTATGCAGTTCATTTGTGATCTTCTCTAACGTGGATATGAAGTTTGAAACATTGATTACGTCCTTAGTTTTGTCGTTAAAGTACGAAACATCGTTGACACCAAGTGCGAAAATGACCGTCCTGACATTATCGAGTTCAAGCACATCTCTGGAGAAGCGCTCGACCCCTTTCTCTCCAAACACCTCGCCGAAAGGGTACTTAGGCTCGTAAAGCAGACAATTACCTGATATACCGGAATTCAGAAGTACATATTTCCCGCCATACTTTTTCTCGAGTCTTTCTCCAAGAGGCTTGGTCCACTGGCTCAGGGCCGTGATGCTGTCACCGAACGCCACTATAGTTTCCTGCTTTTCTTCTGTAAGCATTTCAATGAGGTCTATCGACGGGACAGGGCTGAAAACATTGTTCTTTTTTAGCAACGAATTCGTTCCCGCATTTTTTCCGTTTGGTCTGTTCTGTGTAGCATCACCTCGAAATGACCTTGCGTCTTCTTCGATCTGATTGAAATCGATCACGCGGCTTAGATACCAGATCCTTATCTCAACATCTGAGCCAGCAGGTATGTCAGCGTTTACCGGATCACTAAATATGCGACTTCCAACAGGAATACCAAACTCTCTTTTTCCTCCGACAGTCACAGGCAGTATTTTGCCCTCGCAGACTACCGTCACCGAGCCGAATCTATACTCTTCCGATCCAAAGATATTGTTGAATCTCATCCTGATGCCACTCGCCGCTGATGGTACGTGGACAGAAAATACTGCCGTCTTATTCTTCCCTGTAAGAATGCCGCCAAATGGCGATACCGTAAGAGCCTGATGCCAGGCCGCGTTCCATGAGCTCATCGTATCCCTCCGTTTCTACTTCGTCCTGTATCCGTCCTTGTGCATCTTGAGAGCATCGTTCACCGAGCATTTGACTATATCGTCGTGCTTTGCCACTGCCTCGCATATCCTCTCGAATTTTTCCCAGTTGCTCTCCTTTGTTCCGAAGTCGAACTCATATCCGTGCGCGAACATCAGGAAGAAAAGATCCTCTTCGATAGGCTCGGCGCTGAAGAAATCGTTTAGAGTATCGAAAGTTTTAGAAGATATATGCCAGCATGTCATCGGCAGATTGTATGGATCCGCCGGGAACCTGAACGATGTATCTGTCTTGGTCATCCTCACATACTCGATGCCCTCAGACTTCAGTATTGGGGTGGCCTGGCTGTTATACATACCGTATGGCGCGACAAAGCCCTTGATCTCCTGTCCGAATGTGTCGCGAAGATTATGGATATCCGTCGCGAGTTCCTCGCGAAGATCATCTCCCTTCAGCCTTTTCAGGTTTCTGTGACAGAGCCCGTGTGAAGCGATCTCGTAGCCTTCATAGACATCCTTCACCTCGTCTTCAGGGATGCGGAAGTGAGGCACGTAAGGCACAACATGCCTGGCATTGACATTGAACTTGTCAGCCGGCTTCTCGGTAAATCCGAGATTGCCTATACGGCCCTCGTATGTCTTGTCGCCATACATCCCCGAATTGAGGTTGAAGGCCGCGCCCATGTCATACCTCTTCAATATCTCTATTATCTTCTTATCTTGTTCAAGCCCGTCGTCAAAGCTCCAGGCGAAATACTTCTTATACATCGATTACCTCCAGTGGTCTATGCGTTTCGACCAAAGAACTCATCCATGAGCGAGAACACTTCTTTGCTCTCCGGATAGTATGGTTGGCAGACAGCGAATACGTGCACCAGTTTGTTCTCCTTGCCCCTGGCGTAGTTGTGCATCTCGTGAGCAAAACCCATCTGTCTCAGGAGCTTGTCGAGTTTGAGCGAATCCTTTTGGATCAGGTCTTCTTCGCTTGTGAACATCTGGATAGGCGGAAGCTCAGCCTTATCCAGAAGCCGTGATGGATCGAGAATGAATCTCTCATACGCTTTGCCGTCATCTTCGGCTGAAGTAACCATGCTGTTGATGGCGCTCATCAGATCTTTTCTCTGCGTTTCGAGCATGATCGATATGAACGATGCCGCCATGAACCTGAGACCGGTCCCTTCTATGCCAAAATACTTCTGCAGCGTCTCACTCGAGTTGATCGACAGCGCAAACAGTGTAAGCAGCGCGCCGGCTGAGTCGCCCGAGATATACATCTTCTCGCGATTGAGCCCGAGCTCTTCGGAATGCTGATCTATATACCTGAGAGCATTCATGACATCATCGATCTGATGCCACATCGTAGTCTCAGGGATCCTGCGATAACTGATGCTCACCACAGTGTATCCCATCTTCGCGATCTCGTAATTGAAGTGCGCGTTGACTTCTTTGTACGACGCGAAGAGTCCTCCTCCGTGGATATTGATCATCACAGGAGAGTCCTTTGCCGCGTCCTTCATCCTGTAGATGTCGAACAGATGCCCTCTGTCCCCATCGCTCAGATAAGGGATGTCCCTGGTAAATGAAAGCCCGGTCAGATCAGGATGCTGCTTGGCTATCCTGTTTTTGTCCCCTGTTTCAAATATTTTTCTCCAAATCAGAACTCCGGCTTTTGACATCGTCGCCTCCTCCTCGATTCTACGCGTTGAGCTTTGCCGACATCGCGCGCACTCTCTCCGCGTTTATCTCCATCTGTTCTCTTGTGAGTGATCCGCTCTTAAGAGCGTGCATCACGCTGTCGTAGTCATCCTGACAACCCGGCATGAACAGATCTCCGCCTGCAGCCGCAACACGCCCGGCATCCGCCTTTTCGAACATCCTTCCGTGGTTCTTTAAGTCCAGTACCCAGTCTGTCATGACTATGCCTTCATAGCCGCATTCGGCTCTCAGGAAACCTTCAGTAAGAGGCCTGCTTTCAGAGCTATGGATACCATTTATAAGGTTGTACGATGTCATCAACGCAAGAGGCTTCGCCTCTTCGATGCAGATTCTGAAGCCTTTGAGATAGATCTCTCTAAGAGCTCTTTCGCTTACAACGCTGTTGTTGAAGTAGCGGTTGTACTCGCAGTTGTTGGCTACGAAATGCTTGATCGTAACGCCCTTCCCGGAGTGAGCCTGAACGCCGCGTGTGACAGCAGCTGCTATCTTGCCGCTGATAAGCGGATCCTCGCTGTAGTACTCAAAATTGCGTCCGCAGAGGATGCTTCTGTGTATGTTCAGAGCAGGAGCAAGCCAGAGGTGTACGCCGAATCTTCCCATTTCATCGCCGATGATATCTCCACATGCCTCAGCGAGATCAACATTCCACGACTGCGCGATAGCTGTCCCGATCGGAAGCGCTGTGCAGTACTGATGCTTTATCTCTGTATCCTTTTTAGGCCTTTTGCCGGAAGCCAGCAAGATCACCACTTTGCGAAGCGGTGCACTCAGCACATCCAGTATGCTCTGAGGGATCGACCCTCCGCCGATAGGATGCACTCCTTCAGCGTCTGTGAAGTAGTCCTTTGAAAGCCTGAGTCCTGCCGGGCCGTCGGCCATTACCATGGTCTTTATCCCTCTGTCCGCGAACCTCGAAGTTATCTCGCCCGCCGCACCGGCAACATTAGAAGACTGTTCTCCTATAACTGAGAGCAGACCGCCTTTTTTCGAGAAGTTGCCGATGATCATATAGGCCAGTTCTTCGTCGCTCATTGCCTTTATGACAGGAGCGATATCCTTAGACTGTTCCTCGTAAGATATCTCTTCGCAGGCGATAGTCGCCGGATCAAGCGCCAGTCTTGGCACCTTGCTGAGATCTTCCTCCCTGGCTGCTCTTACGTAAGTCTTTTCTTCAAAGCCCGGATCGCCGGCAACAGATCTGACCTTTCTTACGCAGACATCATCAGAAAGCGTAAGCACTGCTGCCGGAACTGTATTCTCACTATCCGATCCCACGCGCACGACATACTCACCGGCCTCAAGCACATATGCTTGTTTGGTTTCATCGAACGAAGCGATACTTGCTGCGTCAAAGCAGGCCGTGATCTCTTCGCTGTCTCCAGGTTTCAATTCACTCGTCTTGGCAAATCCCGCGAGCTCCTGCCATGGATTTCTCAGTTCCTTTTCAGGCTTAGTCACATATACCTGAAGTGTCTCCTTTCCCGGATGATCGCCGCCGTTCTTGACAGTTGCTTTCACCGCTACATTGCTGCCGCTTACAGATACCTTTGCATCCGAGATCGAAAGATCTGCGTATGAAAGGCCGTAACCGAACGGGAACAAAGGCTTCTTTCCGACTGTGTCAAACCAGCGGTAGCCTACATAGATACCCTCGTTATAGAAAGTGTTATCGGCATTGCCAAGGCGTATGTCTTCGCAGTAGTCTTCTGCGGCCGCCCATGTTGTCGTAAGCTTGCCCGACGGACTTGCCTTGCCAAGCAGTACATCCGCAAGGGCATTTCCCATCTCTGAACCGAGCTGAGATAAAACGAGTATGTTGGCAACATCCTTCACAGGTGTAAGATCGACCGGACCACCCGTGTTGAGCACGAGCATGAACTTGTCATAATTCTTATTGAGCGCCAGGATATCTCTCTTTTCTGTCTCAGTGAGGAGTACATCGCCGGGCTTCACCTTTCTGTCGGCGCCTTCACCTGAGATCCTGGAAAGCACATATATAGCCGCGTCTGCACCAAAGTCCAGTGGGATGTCGTAATCGGTCTCCGCCATGATGGCACCCATGGCCTTGAAAAAGATGCTTTGTTTTTCAGCTTTCGCTTCTCTCTTAAGCTCTTTTCTAAAGGCTTTCTTTGCCTCTGCTCTATGCTTATCGTAGCGATCGAGCCAGCTTGAAGTAATGAGCTCAAAGCCTGCTGCCAAAAGTCCTTCTTCGATGTTTACAGTTACATGCGCGTTCACATCTCCGGAACCCGTACCGCCTCTTACACTGTGTCTTACGCCGTTACCGTAAGCCGCGAGCCTACATGGCCCACTCAGCGGGAACGCTCCATCCTTTTTCAGCAATACCATGCACTCAGGAAGCATCCCTCTTATCTTTTCAAGATGCTCTTTTTCGTAATCATATAATGTCATGCCTTCCTCCGATCGCGATCTGTTTGTGGATGATTATTATCTGTCTTAATGATAGTTTTAGGAGAATATCGATGCTATAATTATTTTTACTAAAAGAGTATTATTTTGACTATTTTGTATTATGGTGAATCAGCCGGAGAACGCAAAAATGCTAAGCAAAGAAGGATTCTTTTCGGGCATCTCAAGGATCGGGAATATACCCGCCAGTCTCTACGATAAGGACGGGTCGCTGATAGGGAGCTATCAGTTTCCATACAGCATCAGATACCTGCCTGACTTTTACAGTGAAATGATCAGACAGTGCATCGATGGCGCTGCATCAGACTGTGTGTTCAGCACCACTCTTACGGGTTATCCGGTAATCGCCTTTTCATGGAAAGATCCGGATGATGACAGCTGCTACATCTGGGGACCGGTCGCATATGGCCACTTCACGGGTCTTCAGCAAAAAGCCTATGATAGGATGTGCCGGGCCTCCAATTTTACAAATGACATAAGATACGCGCCCGTCGACAGGATCACTTCATCGATATCGATATTAACCGGTATGCTTTCCGATCTCGACCTTTCATCTTCCATACTGTTTCCGGCTGACACGGAAGCGCCGGACAGCAGCGAAGCGTACTCCGCAAGACCTGAAAACCACACTATTGCAGAGGAAACCGTCATGACTGATGCGATCAGGCGCGGTGACACTGACTTCATTAGCAAGACCGTAAGTTCCGGCGCTCTTGATTACCCACACGTTATCCCTGACAATTTTAAAAACGAAGAGTATATGGCTGTAGCCGGCATAACTATCGCTTGCCGGGCAGCGATATCCGGAGGCGTCGGGTCAAAGGATTCCCTCGCGTTAAGTGATGATTACCTGAGACGTCTTGCATCGAGCAGAGATGCCCTTTCTTGCGTACGCCTCAGAAACGAGGCCGCCATGGCCTTCACAAGACTTGTCGCGGAGAATGCCGAGCCCGATAATGCCAACCGATATGTCAGGAGGGCAAAGCAGTACGTGCGCGAAAACATAAACGAGCCGGTCACACTATCCGACATCGCTGCAGATCTTCATGTCAACGCCTCTTATCTGTCGCGCGTTTTCAAGGACGATCAAGGCTGCACGCTGACAGAATACATCCAGCGCAAAAAAACAGACCAAGCTAAGAATATCCTTATCTGGTCTGATGAAAGCGTTACTAACATTTCCGATATGCTTGGCTTTACTTCGCCTAGCTATTTTGCGAAAGTGTTCCGCCGCATTGTCGGCTGCTCACCTGCTGAGTACAGAGCTGAACACCGCCGCTAGACTGATTGCCTATTTTACATGGTTAATATACAATCAATGCATAGACAGAATTCCCTTTGATAACAATAACGAGAAAGGAACGACAACTATGAAAACTGTGTTAAAGATCTTCTGCGGCCTCATCGGTCTCACCGCGCTGTGCCACGTATGCGAATGGTTCCTCGTCGGTAAAAAAGTAGCCGCAGCTGCTAACATTCCAGTCAAGAAAGCTCTGCCAAATTGCCTGCTCCGCGGATTCCTCTGGTGGAAACCGATCAAGAAGCAGCTTGAGAAATAATAGCCAAAAGAAGAATGAGCCCGTAAGGGCTCATTTGCTCTATCTTTACCAGGCGTTCCCATCTTCTATGACTTCAAGCTCCGGCGCGAGAGGTTCTTCATTCAATACCGTCCTCATGTAACGGCTTACCTCGTCACGCATATCTTGCTTGGAGGCCTTTCTGGTATCCAGCAGCGAATGCGTGACCCATACGAGATGGATACCGCGCGCTGCGGCTCCCTCTTCATATATACCGTGATATCCTGTCATGGCCTTGCATGCGATCTGTTCATACATGATTATCATGTCGCAGTTGAATTCTTCGCAGAAGCTCCATACGTCTTCAACGCCCAGCCTGAATCCTCCTTCAGATCTGTTTCTCATAAGCATCTTTACGTAAAGATCCGCCAAGTCACGGTATGCCTGCTCCCTGTTTTCAGGAGTATCCTCATCTGCGTATATAGTAGTCGAGGTGAGGTTCATGAAATGTGTGATCGGGACTATGCCCCAGCACTCAAGCAACCAGTTAGGGAAATTTGTGTAGAACTCTGCCTGCACACCCCATACAAGCGCCCTGTGCCTTGGCTCAGCACACATGATCTCTCTCCGCTCATAGCCTTTATACATGAGTTTTCGGATCCTGGCCTCAACCTTTACCAGATCATCCAGTTCACCATTGAGCATGCGTGTGTAGTACACATCGCGGTGGAGAGCATAGTTGTTTTCAGGGAGCTGAGGGTAGTCTGTCTTCTGCACGTCAAGTATTTCAAGGAAACTCCGCGACATCTCGTTGAACATTTTCATCTGATCGAAATAAGCTTTCCAGTCCCATTTCTCTCCGGTCTGCTCCTCGATAAATCGAATCGCGTCCTTTATCTCATCAACGGCATATTCCATTACCAGTTCATCTTCGATATGTTCAGGAGCCGCAAGAGCGAACGAAGGCTTGCCATAGATCATGTCCTCGATACTGTTCCCCATGAGCGATGTATCGCAGGTGGTATTGCAGTGTATCAGGCACTTTCCTATCTTTGGGAAGGCATCTTCAAGAGCAACTCCGAGCTCCGCTTTAGGCATGGTGCATACATCACCTGTTATTCCGTACTCCTCGGCAGCGTCTATGTAGCGAAGTGCCGAGTGCTGCGAAACGGCTGAACGCGCGAAGACCTCTATCATCTGAGGACAATTCCGCTTTAGGCCCGGGAAGCCGAACATCATATGCTCCATCATATTCTCATCGAACACAACGATCTTATCGCTTTTAGCCTTGTCTCCGCCTATGCGCTGGTCAGCTTCAAACATTATAGTCATGGCGCTGATGATCTGCTGCACGATATAGTCGAACTCAAGATGCGCTATCCTGAGCTGATTTCCCCTGAGGCCTTCAGTTGACCTGTCTATAAGATCTATAGCAGCAACGTAATCGAGCATCCAGCGATAACGAAAGAACCCCTTTAGGGACTGCGGCTTAGCGAGAAATTTGACTAGCCTTGCCCAATTGACTCCCCAGTGGGAATAATCGTATATCGTATCTCTAACGCCCCTCCATTCGCGGCGTATCTTGGTCTTTCCTCCCCTGTAGAGATTGCCCGGAGAGACAGCTCCTATACTATTCTTCATGGCCGGCTCCTCCTCTGATCTTTTTTATCTCAACGCTTTCGATAAAGGCCTGTATCCGGGTTCTCATCTGCCCCGACGATCCCACGATATACGGTCTGTCGATCGAGAGCACAGGCCATCCGTATTCCTCAGGCATCAAGTGCGCCATCGCAGCTCTTTCGTAAGGCCAGAAATTGCAGAAGTTCATCTGCTGCACTATTATCCCGTCCGCGGAATAGGCTGTTGCTATACTGTCCAGATACTCTTTTCTCTGCCTTATCCTGTCGTTGTCCATATATCTTGGGCACTGGCATTCCTTGATATTGTGCCTGCATATCTGAGTCAGGAGGTCCTCTTCATCGTTCAGTTCTATCGGCTTTCTTCCCGGCATCGATCCGAAACAGTATCTGTCGGCGACCACCAGCGCGCCGGCGTCTTCTATCAGTTTTGTGAAATCCGGATCGTCTATCTCACTCCCGGCAAGGACAGCTCTGATGCGGTATGGCGCCTGTTTATCCGGCTCTCTTGTTGCCACTTCCTGTACCGTCTCCTCGAGCTTTTTCTTGATCATATCGAAAGGCGCACAGTATGTGGCAAGGCAGAACACCGCAAACTCATAGCCTGTTATGACCGGATCCTTCTTTTTGCGGAATTCCCCGAGTTCGGTTATCAGGCGGCACTTTTCATTGTGCTCTGCGACCGCTTTTCTAAGAGCCTCATCAGATACATCAATGCCAAACTCGTCATTCAGTCTGTCCAGCACTCTCGCTCTGCACATCCTTGTCAGGTGTCTGACTGCGTTCTCGTCGCTCTTTATCGGCGTGTCCACATGCGCAACGAAAAACTTGTCGTTTCCGCTGTCGCAGAGGTGGAGGTGCTCTATGTTGTCATTTGCGTCTGTCATCTGACTGCAGGCATAGGCATCGAAAATGCAGTCCAGATAATTGAATCCGCCCTCAGCGCATCTCTCTACTATAGCTCTGCAGTACTCACAGTTGAGACTCGTCATGTAATAGGTGCCGATCTCCATAGAGCCTGTTCCGGGAGCCCGCATCCTAACAGCCGTACATCCCGGCAGATTCAGCAGCACCTCCGGGATCTGATAACAATTGTGTCCTATTATGATTCGACCTTCCGATTTTGCCTTCCTGACAAGATCGTTTTCCGTATCCGCCAGAAGGTCTTCAAAGTATTTCAAATGCTTCAGATCTTTCACAATGTTCTCCCCTCTCAATCGAGAAATCTACTTTTACACATAAATTGTATTTTGCCGGGCGATTCTGGTATATTCATTAATAAGAAGTTTTATAAATAGTTTCGTATATTATCAATATTACGAAAACAAGCCGTTAAGACGAATGTGCCTGAATGCAGAGGATAATCATGCAAAAGAAAAAGAGCTCCAAAGAACTCCTTAAAGAATCAGTGATCGAACTTGTCAGCCATACGCCTGTTGAAAAGGTCACAGTCGGAATGATCTGTGAGAACTGCGGCGTCAGCCAGCGGACTTTCTATAATTATTTCAGAGACAAACTGGATCTTATCTCATGGGCTTATGTCAGCACTCTCGACGCGCGTGGTATTGGCAGTGAAGCGACTCTTCGCCCGGTAATGACTGCCCTTGTCACACATTTGATCGAGTACAGCGATTTTTATACGAATGTTATCCGTTATACCGGACAAAACAACTTTAGGGACAGCATCTTCACACCGCTCAGGGCCTATCTCTGCCACCTCATAACCGAGGTCTTTGGTGATAACCTTACTCAGGATCTGAGCGACTCGGTCGACTTCTTCATATTCGGCTGTCTCGGATATATGGAGCACTACTTCCTGAAAGGGGAGATCGTGCCCGTAGAAATAACTGTACCTCGTTTCGAAGCCAATATCCCTGAATCGCTCAGGAAATATCTATAAACCTGATTATTTCACGCACCGTCTTATTCTGCTGCTCAGAAGGAGTAATGTCCGCCTCCCCATCACCTCTTTGAGGGCCATAGTTACCAAAACCCGAGTGATTGGCTCCTTCGATCACCACTTCGGAGCTGTCTTTCGGCCAGTTCGCTTTTGACGCCTCATATACGTCTATCTCAAGGCAAGCATCATTTGTTCCGTATATACTGAGGAGCCTTTCGCTATCCGGGATCCTATTTGTTGGGTATGCCGCAAGCAATATGACGCCATCTACATTATCCGGATTATCGCTGCAATAACTCGCAGCAACAGAGCCTCCGAGAGAGTGTCCCATTACGTACCAGTGATCATAACCGTAAGCACTCATCAACCTGTCAGGGGCAGTCCCATCCGTTATCGCCATGTTCAGAGGCGGCGCGAGCAAGAAGCAGTCAACGCCCTCCTCAGCGAGTTTGAACATAAGCGGCGCGTATGCCTTCTCATCGACCTTTGCTCCCGGGAAAAACGCTATCGCCTGCTCGGCTCCCGGTCCGTCGAAGTAATATCCATCGTCATTTTGCTTTACTTCAACCGTCCCGCTGCTATTAAGAACACCCTTAGCGGAGTTATCCGCGCGATAGTAGATCGAGAAGTAAACGATACAAACAGCAGCGATCAACATAATGCTTATCGCTGCTGACATTAACACTTTATGTTTGACATTTGTTTTTGCGGATATAAGCCTCGTGATCAGCCAGCCCGCAGCTACACAGATCAGCAAAACTATTACTGTCAAAATCACGTATTTCATAAATAATAGCTATTTATTGCCTCCGGAATAATACAATATAATCCATTGATCGGATGCCTCCATTTCTTCAACCAGGAGCAAAGCTCCAACAAGCTCGCTTGATTGGAGCGAGCGACGCCGTCAACAGACGCCGGGAGCTTCAACTCCTGAGAACGTCGGTCGGGGATTGTACCCACCACCGACGGTCGAACATGGAACCCGCCGCCATTATCGGAGGAGCTTAGCCTCCGAAGATCAATGCTTCCGACCTTACGGCAAAGCCGTTTAATCCGGAGGAAGCATTATAGAGGCGGGGGACATCCGGCGTCTGTTAT
>JAZQBC010000013.1:0-120858 GCA_045545495.1 Anaerovoracaceae bacterium
CAAGGAGGACAACCTGCGGCGTTTGCTGCAAGTTGTCCTCTGTTTGATTGCGCGAGTTTGGGCGGGATCCAGGCTGCAGCGGGCGGGCTTAAACGAGCGCATGAAAAAGGAGCTGAGAACGTCAGCCCCCAAAACCAGCCCCCAACTTTACTCGCTGTAAACGGCTGCCCCCGAAATTTATTTCATTTTTTTACTGTCCCCAGAAAACTTTGGATACCCGGGAGGTGGTCAATATGACCGCCTCCCTATTATGTTGTATGAGATTTAGCGTGTGCAACTAAAAACCTGGATCAACTTTCCGGGTTTGTGTCTATATCGTCATGATTTGTTTTGGACTCTCCGTCGACAGCGTTGGCATCATATAGGTCTTTTTTGATTTGACTGCTGCTGACTTCAGGTGTGCGTGGCAGGTAAACTACGTCTACACCTTCTTCTTTTAGGAAATCGAATTTGCCCTCCCAGTCATCACCGATCACGAATGTATCTATGTGATACTCATGCATATCCGATTTCTTCTGTTCCCAGCTTTCTTCAGGTATCACCAGGTCGACATATCTTATCGATTCGACAAGAGCTTTACGCTGCTCGTATGTGAAGTAGCATTTCTTTCGCTTCGAATTCCAGTTGAATTCATCGGTCGATATCGCGACGATGAGGTAATCTCCTTGTGCCTTTGCTCTTTTTAGCAGATTGATGTGTCCGTAGTGGAGCAGGTCATATGTGCCATATGTAATTACTCTCTTCATGTATACCTCCTTACGGCGAAGCCGCAAATGTATGTTGCTGTTATTATACCAAAGCCTGACTGATTTGGAAAACCTCGCAAAATAGCCAATGTAAACTAATGAGATAATTGTGATAATATATGTGACAGTATAGTATTGATTTGGGATCTGTATCGTTACGAAAAAGAGAGACGGATAATACATCCGGAAGGTAATGGAGGATAATAATGAGCAAGAAAAAATGTGACAATATTTTGGTGATAGGCTTGCTTTTTACTATCGTTTCAGCTGTATTTACATTTGTGATGAGCGATACGTTCTTTTTTGATGACCTAAGGCTGCAGCCATATCTTTTCGATGCGGGTGTAGATACTTTAGGCGCTTTGGCCTGCGCTGCCCTGTATTTTGGTTGTATGACACAGGATGGAGAAGGCGGCAAAACATTCAGGGCGTTGATCGTTATGGTGAGTGCCAGCTTCTCGTCTAATCTGGCTATGTACTTTACGACAGAAACGCCTGAGTACACCGGCTGGAATTTCGCGATGTGTCTTATTTGCAAGCTGCTCGATCTTGTAATGATCTATTACTTCTACCTGTATGTAAGAACAACACTCGACTTCGAAGGCAAACTGGCTCGCTGGCTAAGCAAAGGGGCACCTGTATTGCTCGTGATCGAGATCTTGATATTATTATCCAATTTTTTCTATCCTCTCACTTTCTATATCGATCCAAGCGGAAAATACCAGTATACCGGGACCTCATGGCTCGAGGATATATTTCTTTTAGTGATCTCTCTGATCACCATAGTCCTGATAATAAAAAGCAAGAGTCTTCTCAGGCAAAAGCTTGCGGCGCTTACTTTTTTGATGTTCCCTGTCGTTATATATGTTTTCCTTGGCGGAACATTCGGTAATGCTTCTCAGTACGGAGCAGTTCTGATGTCGCTGATAATTGTGTATTGTGTCATATTCAACTACAACAGCGGCAAGCTGGCAGCCACGCAGACAGAACTAAACATGGCCACTCAGATACAAGAGGGCATGATTCCTTCCATCTTCCCTGCATTTCCTAACAGAGTGGAATTCGATCTGTATGCAAGCATGGACCCGGCGAAGGAAGTTGGCGGTGATTTTTACGATTTCTATATGATCGATGATGATCATCTTGGCATCGTTATCGCCGATGTCAGCGGTAAAGGCGTACCTGCTGCTCTCTACATGATGATATCCAAGACCATAGTTCAAAACTTTGCGACGCTCGGCATAAGTGCATCCGAGGTGCTGAACAGAGCGAATGAATCCCTCTGCGCCCAGAACAAAATGGAGATGTTCGTAACTACCTGGATCGGAATACTCGAATTGTCAACCGGAAAGATGAACTGTTCCAGCGCCGGGCACGAATATCCTGCCATTTACCGCGACGGAAAGTTTGAACTGTTTAAGGATAAGCATGGAATGGTGCTTGGCGGTATAGAAGGCGCAAGGTATACGGATTATGAGATCCAATTTGAAGAGGGCGATAAGATCTTCGTATACACTGACGGGGTGCCTGAAGCAACGAACATGGATAATGAGCTGTTCGGGACAGACAGGATGATCGATGCTCTGAATACCAATGCAACGGCTGGGCCTGAGGAGTTGCTCAGAAATGTACGCGCTTCAGTAGACGGTTTTGTAGGTCTCGCCGAACAGTTTGATGATCTTACTATGCTCTGCCTCGAATATAAAGGGGCGCAAGGCACGAACAAATAGACATACCCCGCGTTAAGTGTTAGTATTGTAAACATGAAAAAGATAATATTTGCGATAATCACAGGTTTGTTGTTTGCAGCAGAGATAGTGCTGCTTGGAAGGTATGATGTAGCCCCTGTTGGAGCAGGAGGCACCGAGGTCGGTTTTTCAACGATCAATTTGAGGGTGCACGATCTTACAGGCGTTCATACTGAATGGTACGAGATAACGAATTATATCGGTTATCTTGCTATAGTTATCTGCGCGTTATTTGCGCTGGTGGGGCTTGTACAGTTGATCAAGAGAAGAAGTCTTGTAGCGGTCGACAGGGAGATACTCGCGCTCGGAGGGCTGTTTGTATGCGATATAGCCGCATATGTGATCTTTGAGAAGATGATCGTCAATTACAGGCCGGTGTTCATGGAAGGCTCCGTAGAGCCTGAAGCGTCTTTCCCATCCTCACACACACTGCTTGGGCTGACTGTAATGATAGCGACAGCGATCATCATCGGAAGATATGTGAAGTCTAATGGCCTCGCGTCGCTTATACGTTTTGTCTGTATAGTGATAGCTCTTATCTGTGTAGCAGGGAGACTCTACTCAGGCGTGCACTGGCTTACGGATATCGTTGGCGGAGTGCTCCTCAGCATAACGCTTCTACTCCTGTTCTCAGCTGCGGCAGGGAGCGGTGATGATAGCTCGTATGATTCATACGACAAACCAAGAAAACTAAGTACAGTAGGATATACTCCAAAGCACTAAAATAAGCCGGCTTAGCCGGCTTTTGTAGTTTAGGATATTGGCAGCGGGGAGCTAGGTCAGATGGAGCCCCGCTTTCAAACTTTGGGATAGCGCCTTGACTCGTAGGGAAAGTACCGAGATGACGCCCGCTCCAAATACGAGTTTGACGAGGAACGATACTGCCGGGTATTTTTCCCAGAATAATGGCATAGCAGCGTCTATACCGGATAGTATTACGGCTCCGACGCCGAGAATGAGGATGTTCCTCTTTGTTAGTATGTCTCTAAGCGGTACATCCGGGAAAAGCGTTTTGGCTGTGACCGCGAATAGCCCTGTCAGTACCGCGAAGCCTATGGCGAATGAAGCGATGAATGCCCCCAGCGGGGATGCAAATAGCGAATTCCAAAGGAACGTGACTAAGGTCATAAGCCCCGTTCCCAAAAGCCACAGAGGCGTGACTATCAGGAGACGTACAGAGCTTGGGAGTGAGAGGACCGCTTGCCTGAAGCGCGCGAAAAAACCTAATTTTGTCGCCTTCTGCTCATCCGCGTCATCTTCGTCATCGATGTCCGTATTTACGAATTCGTCTATGTCCAATACGATAGGAGGATTGGACAGATGTGTGTCCGGGTGCTCCTCAAGGATATCAGCCGGAGCGTTAAATGCCGCGCTGGTAAGAAGTGAGATAGCTACCAAAATGGCGCTTCCTCCTTTGACAACAGCTTTTTTTGCGCTGCCGGCAGCTTGACCGTTGCCGGCTTTGATGTTCTTAAAATCGGGTATATTCATTGTTTTATTGTTTTATCCTCTTGTTTAGAGTTCAACTATTTCGAGATCTTCACAGGCTTCAAGAGCTGTCTTTGGACCTACTACGCAAGTGCAAGCTTTCTCTGCCATCATGGCAAGTACATCCTTTTGAGCAGCAAGATCTGCCGGCTTTGTTTCAAGCATCTCGAGTCTGAACCGCTGTCTTTTGTCGTCGGTGAATCCCGAAAGATAGAAGTCGTCGGCTGCCCTGCCTTTGGCAGCAGGGGACATAAGCGGCTCGGTGTTAGCTATGGATGAGATAATGAATCCTTCTATGTCATCAGGAGACGCTCCGCCAAATCCCTCTATGAAGGCAGATGTAGTCTTGAATATGCCAAGCGAGCGATCAGGACTCGGGTCTCTGTAAGTGTAGCAGAATAAACTGCCGGTCCTGCCTACTGACATGGACGCACCGTAGGATCCGCCCTGTACTCTTATTTCGTTCCAGAGCTGGGCGAGTGATATTATGTTCGATGCAACTGCCATATTGCCATTCATCTCAAAGCCGCCCGCGGCCATGTCGTAAGTACTGACAGCGAATGATACCTGAGCCGGGATCTGTATTCCCATGTGATTTGGAAGGCTTGATTTATATGCAGCTTTATCCGGCTGCTTTTCTTCTGCAGGCAACATCTTAGCGAAGCGGGAAAGATCGGCATATTCGCTGGCTGTCTCACTCATGATCACATTAGTTTTTGTGATGCATTTGGACACAGTCTGCTTAGCAAATGCAGCAAATGAGGATAAGTCTTCATCGGAAGCCTCTGCCATCTTATGCATGTACTGCAGGAACGTCCAGCCGTTTACGGCCTCAGCCGCAGCATCTCTCGATGACCAGTGTGATCTGGCTTCCATCATTGCCAGCCTGTGCCCGGATGATACTGCCGCGCGTTTTCCGTCTTCATCTATCTGTTTGATGAGCTCTTTCATGAGAGCTTTGTCTTCAAATTTTGTGCGTGTAAGTATCTCTACCAGAAGATCTTCCGCGTATGAAAGCTTATCCTCCAGTACAGACGCTCTCGCCCTGATGCAAGGTGTGCACTTGCTGCGGTCATTATCCTCGGCCAATATGTCCAGGCCAAATGAGATCGATCCGACGTGCATCCTGATCTCATTCTGAAGAGAGAGGACATCGTAGTTTTCTGTCGGAAGATCCTTATAGAATTCCGTGATCAGAGCCGCTGCAGGAAGCTCTTCAAGCGTAAGAACTGTGATAGGGAAGTAAGCGTTTATGTATATGATGCCGTTTGAAGGCACCTTGTGATAGAGCAGACGCATTCCGTCTATTCTTTTTTCTTCTGTAGGTATAAGTTCAGGCTCCGCGCTAATGTCACTTAGGGCAAGCATAGGGATCTTCGACAGGTCTTCGTCTGAATCCGGTGTTTGCTGCCACTTAACGAGACTATCATTCAGATTTTCAAGTTCTTTATAACCGTCGGTGCCGTACTTATCCAGCTCTGCCTTTACGCGTGCAGCTTCATCCGCTGCCTGCTTAGCTTCAAGAGCCGTATCCGGGCACAGCATGATGCTCGAATACATGGAGACATCTCCGAGCACATCTGCCGCAAGCAGCTCATATTCTCCGTTCTCAGCCATTTTCCTGAGCTTGTCTATTGCGTCGTTAGTGTTGAGATAAAGAGCTGGGTCACCGCCGTAGAGCCACGAACTGAATACCGCGTTGGCTCTGTAGAGCCCCTGAGGCTCAGGGTACTGGCGGAATCTGAAATCGAGCTGATTGATCGATGCTTCGAGATCGGTCCTTTTGATCCCTTCGGTTTTTACCTTGTCGATCACTGAGCTGATGACATCTGTTATTTTCGCTTCTGTATCTTCTCCGTCAGCGACGCCTCGGAATATCATCATGAGATATGGCTGATCTATGCCATCGGACACGTAGATTTCCATGTCCTCGGCAAGGCCGGCGGACAGGACCGCTCTTTTGAGCGGTGACTCGTTGGAGTCGGCAAGTTGCTCGAGCAACACGCTTAGGGCGAGCATCTTGTCCCTGTCCGCCCAGCTGCCGATTATCCTTCCGAGTACGAGAACGCGTTTGTCAGATTCGTCGTTCGATGCGAATTTCATTTCCGAATGCTTTACTGTAGGCACCTGCTTATCGATCTCAGGAAGATCGGCAGGTTTTCCTGCGCCTTCAAGATAGCCCTCGATCATCTCGAGAGTCTCATCGAGAGGCACATCACCGTCCAGATAAAAGTATGCGTTCGATGGATGATAGAATCTTTTGTATCTTTCTATAAATGAATCATAGGTGAGCTCTGTTATCTCTTCAGGATCGCCGCCGGAGTTATATCCGTAGCAATTGTCAGGGAAAAGGAGCTTCAGCATAGCGCGCTCAGCTACTTGGTCGACATCGCTCATCGCGCCTTTCATCTCGTTGTATACAACGCCCTTGTATGCAGGCTCTGCTTCCGCTGTATCTATGTGCCAACCCTCTTGATAGAAGATGTTCGGGTTGGTAAGAATGGCAGGCCTGAATACCGCGTCAAGATAGACTTCGCTCAGATTGAGGTAATCTTGCTTGATGCGTGAAGACACAGGGTAGAGCGTCTTATCCGGATATGTCATGGCGTTTAGGAACGTATTCATTGATGTCTTAAGAAGCTCTACGAAAGGCTCCTTGACAGGGAACTTATCCGAACCGCAAAGCACAGAATGCTCCAGAATATGGAAGACACCGGTGCTGTCCTCCGGAAGAGTCTTGAAACCAACGGAAAAGAGCTTGTTCTCTTCGCCGTTGTCAGCCCATACGAGCTGTGCCCCGGTCTCATCGTGGCGCATCTCAACGAGCCTGCCCTCGATCTCTTTGATCTCACGTATATTTGTTACTGTAAATCCGTATAGTTTGTCATTTAGTTTAAGTTCTTTTGACATTCGTTTCTCCTGATAGAACGATCCCGAAAGATCGCAGACGTTTGGTTCTCAGCCTTTCCGGCAAATTATTATTCCTATAAATTATATGCCATGTACTGAAACAATAAAAGAACGAAATGCCCACGATATGTTACAATATATGTGTAAAAGAAGGCTTTTGACTCTGAAGGGAGGATGCGTCCTTGGATGGACGCGAGCAAAGTAATGACAGATAACGGACTTATATATTTCGCCAGAAAGGGCGGAGACACAGTAGGAGATAAGATCTGCATGAGACCGGACAAAGCTAACAGGCACGGCTTTATTTGCGGAGCTACGGGCACGGGAAAATCCGTGACGCTCAAAGTTCTTGCTGAGAGTTTTTCTGAACTCGGAGTGCCTGTATTCATGTCAGACGTTAAGGGAGACATGGCAGGAATCGCTACAGCCGGCGATGACAACGAGGGCATGCAGAAGAGGATAGACAAATTCGAGATCAGAGACAGCTTCGAGTACAAAGGCTATCCGGTTTCCATCTTTGATATCTATGCCGAGAAGGGCACACCTCTCCGCACTACAGTCTCGGAGATGGGGCCTCAGCTCTTCAGCCGCGTGCTGGATCTTAACGACACGCAGACAGAACTGATGCAGGTCATCTTCAAGATCGCGGACGATCAGGGCCTCATCCTTACAGATACAAAGGATATGAAGGCGATGATACAGTACGCCGCCGACCATTCAGATGAGTACAAGATGGATTACGGTCTGATCCCACAGCAATCGGCATCGACTATAATCCGGGCTATCGTATCGCTCGAAGCCGAGGGCGCGGACAAATTCTTTGGCGAACCGGCTATTGACATCAGGGACTTTTTCCTGACTGCTCCTGATGGGAGAGGCATCATCAACATACTCGACGCGGAGACTCTGGTCAACCAGCCGAGGCTCTACTCAGCGTTCATGCTCTATCTTCTGTCAGAGCTCTTTGAGCTATTGCCTGAAGTAGGCGACCCTGAGAAACCTAAGATCGTGTTCTTCTTTGATGAAGCGCATCTTCTCTTTAAGAACGCCTCTAAGAGTCTGCTTGAAAAGATCGAGCAGGTGGTCAAGTTGATACGTTCAAAGGGAGTGTCTATTTTCTTCGTGACGCAGAGCCCGGGGGATATCCCGAGCGCGGTCATGTCTCAGCTTGGCAACAAAATAGAGCATGGGCTCCACGCCTACACTCCTGCAGAGCAGAGAGCTCTGTCAGCAGCGGCTGACGCTTTCAGGGAAAATCCTGAATTCGATACTAAGGAATTGATGCAGAATCTCGGCACAGGCGAGGCGGTCGTCTCCGTGCTCGATGAGAAAGGAGCGCCTTCTGTAGCGGAGTACGCGTTCATACTGCCGCCTCAGAGCCGCATGGGAGCCATAACAGATGAAGAAAGGCAGACAGCAATAGATAATTCACCGCTTCACAGCAAGTATCTTGAGATGGTGGATAATGTCACAGCATATGAAGTGCTTACCGGCAGGGTACCCGGCGCTGCAGGCGCGCCTGCTGAAACCGTTACCGCGCCCGATGGGCAGGTATACGGCAATACATCAGGCATACCTGCCGCTGAGCCTGTAGCTCAGGGCGCCGGAGCAGATGCTCAGTCTGCTTCAGCGGGTGAGGGCATCTCTATAGATGTTGAGCTTGGTGATGCGGCGGCTTTGCAGCCTGCAAGCGCCTCGGAGGCTCCTGCGGCCAAAAGAACCAAGAAAGCCGCAGCCACAGAGCCTGTTGAGTCAGATGGCTCTGCTATCGGCGACCTCGCCGACAGCCTCCTCGGCAAGTCCGGCACCCGCCAAGTGATCAGATCCACCGGCAGCACTATCGGCCGCGAGATCGGAAAGACCATAGGCGAGGCAGTGCTTGGTAAAAAGGGCCGCACTATCGGAGGCAACATAGGCTCCTCCATCGGCCGCAACCTCTTCGGCACACTTACAAAGAAAAGATAATTCTGCCAGAGGCACATCACACGAACAGATAATTACGGGGGGACGTTCTCTTGTACGCTTACACTTGGGTGAGATACAGGAGTGGCGTCCCTTTGTGCATTTATACTTTTGAAGAAGGGAGATGAAAGACCATGGATCACAAATTAAAGCTGACAGACGAGCAGCAGGCTATCCTTGACGGTTCCAAAGGCGAGACACTAGCCAAAGTGATGGAATCGCTCGTCAGATATGGCGAGCTCTTCGGAGCCACAGAAATGGTGCCTATCAGCAGCAAGTACAACCATCTAGTCACATCGTTCGGCCTTAAAGCGCTCGGACCTGTATATGAGCTGATGGACAAATTGCTCGAAGCAGGCGCGCCATCGGGGCAGAAGTTCACGGTAGACCCTAAGCCACTCGACAAAAACGTTCCGACTAATCCTATCCAGGACATCGTATTCAAACTGTTCATGTACAGCCGCCAGAACGACTATGAGAAACAGCTCGCGGATCTGGGACTGCTTTCGGACAACGCGTTCACATGTACCTGCTATATGGATGAGGTAGGTAACAAGCCGGGCTTCGGCGAAGTTCTGAGTTGGTCTGAGTCATCCGCCGTTGTATACGCAAACTCTGTACTCGGTGCGAGGTGCAACAGAAACTCAGGCATCATCGACCTGATGGGTTCGGTAATCGGTTATGTGCCGAAGTTCGGACTCCTCACAGATGAGGGGCGTAAGGCTGACTGGATCATCGAGGTCAAAACAAAGAAAAAACCTGAGGCTCAGCTTCTCGGTTCTGCCATCGGCATGAAGGTCATGGAGGATGTTCCTTACGTTAAAGGCCTCGACAAGTGGATCGGCAAGAAACTCGATGATGAAGCCTGCACATACCTAAAGGACTTCGGAGCTGCTACCGCTTCAAACGGTGCCGTCGGTCTTTATCACATTGATAAACTCACGCCGGAAGCTGTGAAGGAAGGTGAAAAGCTCATCAAGAAGGACGCAAAGGTATACGTGATCGACGACGCTGAGCTCGAGAGAGTCTACAAAGAGTATCCGGTCATCTGGAAGAACAAAGACGCGGCGCCAAAGCTTTGCTTCATGGGTTGCCCTCATATGAGCCTCCAGCAGCTCAAAGACTGGACCGACAAGGTGGAGGAAGGCCTCAAGAAGAGCGGAGCTTCCAAGGTATGCGTACCGACAGTATTCACTGCCGCGCCTGACGTGCTTGAAGAATTCGGCAAGACTGACTACGCTGACAGGCTCAAAGCCACCGGTGTCATCACGTCATATATCTGCCCGCTGATGTATATGAATAACCCACTCAGCGAGAAGATGCCTGTAATAACATCGAGCAATAAGCTGAGGACTTACACTTCGGCCCGTTTCTACACGGATGACGAGATCTTAGAGCAGATCACAGCAAAGAGGAAAGGAGGCAAATAGAATGAAGACTTTTCAGGGCAGGGTAGTAGTACCCGGCAGAGTAAGCGCTGAAGCTGTGGTTTCACACGGCGGTCTGAATACACTGGCCACCTTCCAGAAGGCGCTTCAGTTTGGCGACAAGACAGCGACATGCGGCGATCAGAACAATCCTGATCTTTACGGTAAAAAAATGGCAGGCAAAGCGGTCTGCTTACCACAGACCATTGGATCCACAACAGGCGGACTAGTGCTCTACTGTGCGTGCTCAATGGGAAGGCAGCCTGCGTGCATGCTTTTCGCTAACCCGATCGACTCGCTCGCAGCGGCAGGCGCTGTCCTCGCTGATGTGTGGCTGGAGGATCCAAAGAGCAGGATGCCTGTCGTTGATTCCCTCGGAGATGAGTTCCTTGAATACGTCAAAGACGGCATGAACATCATCATCCAGGAAGGCGGCAAAGTGCTCGTATCTGACCCGTTCTAAAACGGCCGAGATAATAAGTAATAATCAGGAAAGGATGAAAGTAATGGCAAACAAATACGCTGGAACACAGACAGAGAAGAACCTCGAGGCAGCCTTTGCTGGCGAGTCCCAGGCTAGAAACAAATATACATATTTTGCTTCGAAGGCAAAGAAAGAAGGCTTTGAGCAGATAGCGGCTCTTTTCCTAAAGACAGCAGACAACGAGAAAGGGCACGCTAAGATGTGGTTCAAGGAGCTTGAAGGAATCGGCGACACAGCACAGAACCTCGCTGCGGCAGCCGAAGGCGAGAACTACGAGTGGACTGACATGTATGAAGGCTTCGCTAAGACAGCTGAAGAGGAAGGCTTCCCTGAGCTCGCGGCGAAATTCCGCATGGTAGGCGAGATCGAGAAGCATCACGAAGAGCGTTACCGCGCGCTTCTTAAGAACGTCGAGACTGCCGCTGTCTTTGAGAAGAGTGAAGTAAAAGTATGGGAGTGCAGAAACTGCGGACATATCGTAGTCGGAACAAAGGCACCGGATATCTGCCCTGTATGCGCTCATCCGCAGGCTTACTTCGAAGTCCACGAAGAAAACTATTAGTCTGAGAGCCTGCCGGCAAGCGCCGTTGTGAGGCTGCCGGCGATAGCCGTAACAAGTGAATAGATCAAAAGGCCCGCGGGGATTCCCGCGGCTTTTTGTATGCTGCTGATGATAGGCTGAGGCGAGATGTGATATGGATTCAGGTAGAACATGGCCGCGTAGCTGTGGGCGGCGCTTCCCGCCTGCATAACAGGCTCTACTGCGATGTTTATAATGACAGCGATGATCGAGAGCGCCGCGAATAGGAGCACTGCCCGGGCGAGCCCGGCGGCCGACGCGTCGGCCGTGCCTGTCATGAATATGAGCAGACTTATAAACAACAGGATGGCATGCCAGATAAAGCCGTGAGCTATCATGACAGGCGCAGCGCCCAGTATATCCTCCGGATAAACAAGCGCCGCTGCCGCGCTCACGAAAGTGTAGCCTCCCATGAATGTCAGGATTGTTGATCTGAGCCGAGGCCTCATAAATGGAAGCAAAGCACATAAATACATAGGCACCGAGCAGAGCTGGAAAGGAAAGTACCACCAGTCATAAGAGGCATTTCCCGACGAAAAGTACAGATAGATCTGCTTGAATGTTTCGAGCATTGCAAGCAGCATACCGGTGAGAAGCAGTATCATATCAAGCCTGCGTTTGCGGGAACCTGCATCGACATCTGATCTTCTGTCATTAGGATTCGGATCCTGTAAGACGAAGCGCGCCGTAAAGCGGGCGGCTATGACAGCCGGTGTAACTGAAGCTAAAACTGCAATAATATGGAAAGCGCTATACAAAGTGTGATCTATAGATGCCATATTACGAATGAGATCCTTTCTAAGAAAATATTAGCACAATTGGCAAAATATGCCGTTGAAAACTGTTATAATTACAGGCAGACAAGAAAAAACTAAGGAGGCACCAATGTTAGCAGTTTGTTATCCCAGATGCAGCACATGCAAGAAAGCCGTGAAGTGGCTTGAAGATAATGGTATCGAATATACTTACAGAGACATAAAGGAAGACAATCCGACAGAGGAAGAGCTCCGCGAGTGGCACGCTTTAAGCGGGCTGCCGCTGAAGAGATTCTTCAACACGAGCGGCATGCTCTACAGAGATATGCAGCTCAAGGACAAGCTCCCGGGTATGAGCGAAGACGAGATGTTCAAGCTTCTCGCAAGCGATGGGCTTCTCGTGAAGAGACCAATCGCGGTGGCGGATGGCAAAGTCCTGGTAGGCTTCAAGGAAGCTGAGTGGGAAGACCTCAAATAGAAAACGAAGAGAGGACAAGGTGAACAAATTGAAGAAGCAGATCAAAAGTTTATTGATAGTGATGTTGATGGCAATGGTATCGATGGCGATGCTGACAGCTTGCGGTGGCGGAAGCTCAGAGGAGCCTGATGACTTCAGCGATATCGAGCAGGAAATAGAAGCGAAGGAAAAAGCACCAGGCATTGGCATCCATCACGCTGAGATCGAAATAAAGGACTATGGCACCATCAAACTGGAACTTGACGGAGATGAGGCTCCGCTCACTGTCCAGAACTTTATGGATCTTGCAAATGCAAAATTCTATGACGGACTCACATTCCACCGCATAATGGACGGATTCATGATCCAGGGCGGCGACCCTGAGGGCACCGGCATGGGCGGTTCTGATAAGAACGTCGTCGGTGAGTTCGCGTCAAACGGTATCGAGAACAACATCTCTCATGTGAAAGGCGTCATCTCGATGGCCAGGTCGCAGGACCCTGACAGCGGAAGTTCGCAGTTCTTCATCACAGTTGCCGATTCCACTTTCCTCGACGGAGAATACGCGGCATTCGGCCATGTGACAGAGGGCCAGGAAGTAGCGGACAAGATCGCTGCTGACGCTGAGCCTACAGATGACAACGGCACTATCCCGGCTGAAGCACAGCCTGTGATCACAAAGATCACTATCACAGACTAAGTGATAAACAAACAGACCGGATAGAAACATCAAACAGATCAAACACACTCAGATATGCAGAAATGGGGCAGGTGATGCTGCCCCATTTTTCATTAATTATTATGTAACAAAACTGTTATAATATATTTGTAATATTGTACAAAGAAGGGGGACGATCAGAGATGAAAGCACCATTAGTGCTTGAGATGAAGGGGAACTCACTCGATGACGGACCTGGTATACGTACCGCCATCTTCTTCAAAGGCTGTCCGCTAAGCTGCATCTGGTGTCACAATCCTGAGAGCAAGAGGACAGAGTCCGAACTTTCTGTCTCGCTTGACGACTGCATAGGATGCGGTACTTGCGAAAAGACTTGCCCTGTGGGCGCTGCAACACCAAAGCAGCAAGGCATAGTCGACCGAAGCCGCTGCACGCTTTGCTTTGAGTGCACTAAGACCTGTCCGCCGAAGGCTCTTGAGAGAGTCGGCAAGGAACTAAGCATAGAAGAGATAGTCGATAAATGCTCCAAGGATAAACCGTTCTACGATGTTTCCGGCGGGGGAATTACCCTGACAGGCGGCGAGGCTACCATGTTCCCTGAGTGGGTCGGAGAACTCGCAAAGGCACTTAGAGATAAGGATATACGCGTACACCTTGAGACCTGCGGCTTTTTCAACTATGAGAAGATCAAAGAGTGCCTGCTGCCGCATATTTCAAGCATATACATGGATGTAAAGATCTATGACTCGGAGGCTCATAAGAAATACTGCGGAGTGCTTAACGAGGTAATACTCGGCAACCTTGAGCGACTGCTTGCGGATTCCAAAGAGATGGGATTTACCCTGCTTCCGAGGACTCCTCTCATTCCGAATATAACAGACACTGATGAGAATCTAACGGCGATCGCTGATCTATACAGCAGGATCGGAATAAAGGAGACAGAACTTCTTGCATACAATCCGACCTGGTACAAAAAGACGGCCAAGCTTGGCATCGTGATCGACAAAGAGCTTGAGGGTCTGGATCACTGGCAGTCCAAGGATAAGTTAGAACATTGCAAAAGCATTTTTGCAGAGAGAAATATCGATTGTTTATAGGAGGGACAGATGAAGATTCAAAAGGACGAAGCTATAGGCGTTGTAGCTAACAGACTGGCAAACGCTGTACTTCATTTCTTCGCTTTCGAATTTACGAAAGTAAAGAAAAACCAAGACTATCTTAAGAACAAAGACGGCTGGACAAACTTCTCTATCGGACTCACCACAGAGGATGGGAGCGTTGCACAGAGCATCTGGTTCAAAGACGGTACGGCCAAGGTCAAAAATAGCATCGAGGGCGTAGACACCAAACTGATACTTCAGGATGTCGGCGTGCTCGCCCAGCTGGCGACATTGCCTCCTAACGAGGTGCTCAATCTGATGCTCAAAAACAAGATGGCGAGCAGCGGTAACATGGCCTACCTCGAACTCTTCAACCTGCTCATTTCCGTTCTGATGAAGGACAAGCAGGTAAAGCAGATGCATGATCAGATCGAGGAGAGGGCTGAGACCGGAAGAGCGATGGTAGACGATCCTGACGCTGAGCGCGTACGTCCGCCTCTCGAATTCCTCAAAGAAGAGAATGCCGACCCCGGCGTCAAGTACATAAGAGACGACATGTATCTTTCCACTTACAGCAGGGCAGATTATCCGCGCCTTGCGGACTTCCTCGACAGGCATCTGACCTATCGCCCGGCTGTATGCGTTGAGCGTGCACAGCTTCTCACAGACTGGTGCCGTGAGAACGGATTCGAGACCAAGAAAGATGGGACACCTTGGGTGCCTGAACTTCGCCAGGCTCACGCTTTCAAATATATGATGGAGCACAAACAGCCTATCATCCGTGAAGGTGATCTGCTTGCGGGAACTACCACAACAAAGGAGATAGGCGTGCCTATCTATCCTGACGGAGTAGGAGCGCTTCTCTGGGGCGAACTGCTCACAGTAAGCGAGCGTATGATACAGCCTTATGCTCCTCTTAAGAAGTGGGAGATAGATGTGCTGAACAAAGATGTATTCCCTTATTGGGTGAAGCGCTCGTTCAGAGAATACGTACGTGACAAATACCATGAACCTGTGTGCCAGCAGCTTGATGAGCGCTGGGCGGCATGCTTCATGTGGAAGACTGTAGCGCTTTCACATACTATCCTTGACTATCCAAAACTTCTCAAGCTTGGACTCACAGGCATAATCGAAGAGGTCAAGGCAGAGCTGGCTAAGCCGGGCAATTCCGAAGACAAGAAGAACGAGCTTGAAGCGATGATCATATGCTACGAGGGCATGATCGCTTACGCCCGCAATCTCGCGAAGCAGGTCCGCAAAGAAATGAAGGCAGAGCCGGATCCTGAGAGACGCCGCGAACTTAAGGTGATCGCGGATGCCGTAGAGCACTCGCCTGAATTCCCTGCTCGCAATATGGATGAAGCCGTACACGCTATATGGGTACACTGGGTCGGAGTCCATATGGAAAGCACCAATGCGGGATTCTCGCTCGGTCGTATGGATCAGTGGCTCCAGCCTATATTCGAGTCGGATATGGCTAATCTCAAGACAAAGGAAGAGCGTGACGCTTATGTCAAGCACGTCATAGAGCTGCTCGGATGCTTCTACCTCCGCTGCCAGGATCACGTTCCTATGGTACCGGATATCGGTAACTATCTGTTTGGCGGAAGCTCATCCGACCAGGCGATCACTCTCGGAGGCATCACACCTGAGGGCGAGGATGCGGTCAACGATATGACATATGTCTTCCTCAAGGTCACTGAGATCCTCGGAATGCGCGACCCTAACGTCAACGCGAGATACAATCACGAGAAAAACAGCGAGGCATATCTCCGCCGTCTGTGCGAGGTGAATGTCCATACTACATCGACTCCTTCGATCCACAGCGACGAGACAGTCATGGCTTCGCTGGTAGAGCATAATTATGAGCTCGAAGACCTTCGCGACTGGTCGGCGACCGGCTGCGTTGAGCCAACGATCTCAGGTAAACACCTTGCACATACAAACTGCATGATGTTCAACATGGTAGCGGCTCTTGAGATGGCTTTGTATAACGGATATCATCCGCTGATGAGATGGCATCTTGGGCCAAAGACCGGAGAGGTGACTGAGTTCAAGACATTTGAGGACTTCCTGCAGGCATTCTTCAAACAGCTTGAGTGCCTGGCGGATCTCACATGCCAGTACAACAACTACCTTGGCGAGGCGCACTCAGTGCTGCGTCCTACACCGCTTATGAGCGCTATGATCGACGGCTGCATCGAAAAGGGTCTTGACTGCACCAAGGGCGGAGCCAAGTACAATTCATCCGGAACTGCCTGCATAGGCCTTGCGGATATAGTCGACTCTCTCATGGCTATCAAGGAGCTCGTATACGATCGCAAGAAATATACTTTCCCTGAACTGATCGAAGGCGTAAAGAATAACTTCGAAGGCTATGAGGCGATGAGAAGCGTTATCCTTACAGAGACATCGCGCTTCGGTTCGGGCAGCGACGAGGCCGTTGAGATGGCTAACAGAGTTACGAAGTTCATGAAGGACTGTTTCTGGTCACACCTTAACTTCCGCGGCGGGCATTACACCACAGGTTTTTGGTCGATGTCCAACCACGTGGCGTTCGGATCGCTCACCGGAGCTCTTCCTTCGGGCCGCCTGGCTTATCAGCCGTTCACACCGGGACTTACTCCTGAGGCGAACGCTTCGAAGAGCCTGCTCGACAACATCCGCGATGTTACAAGGCTTGACCCTGTCAGCATGAACAACAACATCGCATTCAACGTAAAGGTTAATCCATCGCCTAAGGATAAGCATTGGCAGACAGTAGAGCATGTCAAAGATTACGCCAAGGCTTATGCTGATCTCGGCGGCATGCAGATGCAGTTCAATGTAGTTTCGTCAGAAACGATGCGCGCTGCTATGGCAAGGCCTGATGAGTACAAGGACCTCATGGTCCGTATCTCGGGCTACAACGCATACTTCACACAGCTCAACAGAGAGCTTCAGCTCGAACTCGTTAACAGAGCAGATTACGGAATGTAAATTAAAGAAAATGGCAGAACTTAAAGGTTATATGGGGAAGGTCCTCCTGATCGACCTCACAGAGCAAAATCACAGGCTGTTTCCATGGACCGATGAGGACAGGAAGCGCACTATCGGCGGCAAGATCATGGCAGGGGACATACTGTTTCACCATGTGCGTCCCGGCATGAAAGCGTTCGACGAAGATAATTGGCTTGTTGTGACGACCGGGCCTCTCACGGGCTCCGGTTGTCCCAACACTTCGAGATTCAATATCTCCACCATCTCGCCACTTACCAATATAGTGACGTCCTCCAATTGCGGCGGTGATTTTGGCTTGTCTCTCAAAAGGGCAGGCTATGATGCTGTCATTATCACCGGTAAAGCCGAGAAACCGACCACTGTAGAAATTACAGCGGATGGTGTCGCCTTTAAGAGCGCAGAGGATATCTGGGGGCTCAAGGTCACAGAGGCACAGGAGAAACTGCCGAAGGACACAGATAAACTGGTCATCGGTCCGGCGGGTGAGAATCGCGTCCTTTACTCGTGTGTGTTCAGCGGAGAGCGTACTTCGGGAAGAGGCGGCGTCGGCGCTGTATTTGGCGACAAAAAACTCAAAGCCGTGACCGTAAAGGGCGTGCTTACCGCGCCTGTCGCGAAGCCTGAGAAACTAAAAAAGTTCAACAGGAAATGGGTCAAGACTCTTATGACCCATCCGCTCACAGGTAGGCAGCTTCCTAAGATGGGAACAGCCGGCTTGGTGTCCGCTATGCAGGCCCATGGAATACTCGCCACAAAAAACTTCAGCGCGGGCCGTTTTGATCGCTTCGAATCCGTATCGGGCGAAGAACTGACAACAAAGCATCTCTTATCCAATTCGGCGTGCACAACATGTGTCATTCGCTGCGGAAGAGCGGTGAAGGTAGACGGCAAAACAGTGAAAGGACCGGAACTTGAGATACTCGGTCTGCTCGGGCCTAATATTCTCAATGATAATATCGAACTCATACTCAAGTGGAATTATGAACTCGATGAACTTGGAATGGATACGATCTCGGCTGCCGGTTCTATAGCGTTCGCTATGGAATTAAACGAGAAAGGCATGTGGGACTCCGGTCTCGAATTCGGGAAGACCGACAACATCTCCGAAATCATTGAAAAGATCGCACATAGAGAAGGCGTGGGAGATGAACTTGCCAACGGAACTAAACGCATGAGCGAGAAATTCGGCGGCAAGGAATTCGCTATCCAGGCCAAAGGAATGGAGCTTGCGGCATACGAGCCAAGGCGCGCTGTCGGAATGGGCCTCGGCTACGCGACAGCAAACAGAGGAGGATGCCACCTGAACGCGGGGTATATGGTAGTCCTTGAAGGCCTCGGTCTCGATGTTGACTCGCTGACTCCACACGGCAAAGCAGCGATCACCATCATGTTCCAGAATCTGATGGAAGCGATATCCGCCTGTGGCTCATGCATGTTCACAAGTTACGCGGTGTTCCCGGGATTCCTTGTCGAAAAGCCTAACTGGCTGCTGACGAGAGCTATACTTGCGGCATTTCCATATGCCGGGCCTGCTGTTAACATCCTCAATAAATTCACCAGACTGGCTCAGATCAACATTCCTCTCATACCGCACAGCAAAGCGCTGAATAACGTCTGTGATTTCCACGCGACTCTCGGCACGCTGCTGACTGTTGGCTCTCACGGCTACAATATGGAGAGGATGGCCAATATAATACTCGGGCAGAAGGCAGGTGCCGATAAGCTTCCTAAGAGGCTTACCGAGGTGCCACAGGATCCTAACGATCCGCGGACTAAAGTGCCGCTTGAGAGGCTAAAAAAAGACTATTACAAAGCCCGTGGCTGGGTCGACGGGATCCCGACGTATAGGACACTTAAGCGCTTCGGTGTGAAGATGGATAGAGGTTATTATGATCGTGTCGTAAAGGAGGCGAGATTAAATGGCTAAAGTGACTGTTAAACTGTTTGGCGTCCTAAGAGTCGACACGGGGCTTGCAACGTCTGAGGTATCTGCGGATAAGCTTGGTGATATATTCGAATTCGTGAACGAAGAGATCACCGAGCTATATGAGGAGCGCGTTAAGGATGACCATGCTGCTGAGCGCCCGGATACCATATCTTTCAGTGACGCGATCGTATATATCAACGGGAAGCGCTGTCCAAGAAAGAATCGCAAGTTGTCGGATGGCGATGAGATCTGGCTGATGTCACCGGCTTCAGGAGGCTGATATGGCATATGTAATAGATAACGAGCTTTGCGTCGGATGCGGTGCCTGCGCTTATGAATGCCTGTTTGGAGTGCCTCAGCCGACCGATTGGCAAAAGAAGAAATACACGATAGATAAAGAGAAGTGCCTGGGCTGTGGACAGTGCGAGCAGATCTGCCCTAACGGAGCGATCAGTCCTTGCCCTGATCACAAAGCTATTATTAGCGTTACCATAGACGAGGAGAAGTGTATTGGGTGCACTCTTTGCAAGAGGAATTGCCCGGCAGGAGCGCCTTTCGGTGAAGTCAAAAAGCCGTTTAGGATCGACGAGACCAAGTGCTTCAGATGCGGAAACTGCGCTGCGAAATGCCCTAAGAAGGCTATCGATGTAGTTTATCAGCAAGCATGAGTCCGAGCTTCTCGCCCTGCGATGATGCGCTATCCGCTATGTCGTGCACAAAGTCGGCGTTGCCGCAGAAGTGAAGCCACTCAGGATAGGATGTATTGCCACTGGCATCCGTGGTTTTCAGACCATCGGCAAGCGATCTGTCCGGAATCAGGCCAAGAGCGCTTATAAGAGTCTCGCACTCTATGAACTCGTCAATATTTGTATCGAAGTGATGCACGGTGACACCCGTTATGCGGGGATAGCCGTGTATTTCAGTTACCGTCGTTTGCAGCATGACAGGGATGTTGTAGGCCTTTATGCATTCCTCCTGATTGCGTATCATGCCACCCAGATGATCGCTGATCTCGGCCATGGCGATGACTGTCTTGCCAAGCTGCCTGAATCTGCGTGCCATTATCTGGCCGATGTCACCGCTCCCAAGTATAAATATACGGTCGCCGACATCGTAGCCTCCGAGCTCTATCATCTCCTGAGCCTCACCGGCTGTGTAAACTCCAAGGGGCCTTGTGCCGGCCAGATCAAGTGACCAGACGGTCTTTTCAAGGCAGCCTGTCGCAATGACACACTCCCTGAATGTGATCTCGCACATACCGCTCGGCTGAGAGAGCAACGCAATGCCTGAACTTACGCCCTGATATTTAACCTTGAGCACCCGGCATTCCGGCACGTACAAAGCACCGGATCCCAAGAAGCGACTGAACTCTGCCTCATCGTACTCCGGCCCGGTCATTTCTTTGCCATATCTTCCCAGACCAAAACCCTTATGCACGCACTGCGGGAGTATTCCGCCCGGAGTTTCTCTGTCATCAGCCACGATAACAGACGCTCCGGCTTCGGCCGCAGCAGAAGCGCACGCCATACCGGCCGCTCCGCAGCCTATTACCAATATGTCGGTTTCATATCTATTGATTGAAGGCATACATGCTCCATTCGATTCTGTCGCTTGCCGGATCCAGGCATGCTCTGTGATTATCAAAACATAAAGACTTATACTTAAACTTAGCGAATAGCCATAGCGTCAGACCTTGTCAAAGAAAATTATACCGCTTTTGGGTATAATATGTCATAGGAGAACAGACCATTATGAGAGAGACAGATGTGATCATAATCGGCGCGGGCCTGCTTGGTTGCTTTACTGCCAGAAACCTCACGTGCTACGATATAAACGTCACGGTGCTCGAGAAAGAGAACGATGTTTGCCGAGGTATTTCCAGAGCAAACACGGGAATAATCTATTCCGGCTATGATACAAAGCCGGGTTCTCTAAAGAGCAAACTGTGCACCAAAGCGAACAGAGACTTCGAAAGACTTTGCTCTGATCTTGGCGTGCAGTTTTCAAGGACCGGATCCCTCATGGTGGGGTATGGGCCTAAAGCCGATGCTGTCATCAAAAAGAAATATGAGCAGGGTATCGAGGGCATGGTTCCGGGACTCAGACTCATCAGCGGCGAAGAGGCTGAAACGATGGAGCCCGCTCTCGCAAAAGGGATCACATCCGCGCTTTACTCAGAGACGACAGGCACGGTTGATCCGTGGGATCTTTGCATAGCTGCATATGAGAACGCGAAAAGCAACGGGGCTGCCTTCATTTTCAACACCGAAGTCACAAAGTTACGGAGAATCAACGATGAAGTGAATGGCATACAGAGAATCGACTCTGAGTGTAATGATGAAATTAATAATGAAACTAATAAGGAAACTAGTATTAAGAACGCAGGACCTGGTAAGGGGTTTATTGTCTCAACTCCTGGTGAGATCTGGCGCGCCAAAGCGGTCATCAATGCAGCTGGTCTTTATGCAGACAAAGTAAGGGAGCTTAGTGAAGAGCCTATCATCCGCATTTTCCCGAAAGCCGCGGATTACATGATACTCGACAGACCACCTGCCCGGAATGACAGTGAAAGAAACGACCGCGTTGACCGCGTCGGCCACATAATCTTCCATGAAACGGAGGACGGAAAGGGGCTCACGATAGTCCCTACTGTGGATGGAAGCATTCTGCTTGGACCGACCAGAAGGAAGATGCCTAAGAACGCTACGACGGATCAGAGCTTTGGGACTGAAGTCGGCGGCTTGGACGAACTTGAAAAGATTTGCGGAGAAGTGATCCCGGGCTTCGATCTATCCTCCAGGATAAGGACATTCGGCTCACTGAGGCCGAGACCGTATTATGTGACGCTTCAAGATGGAGAATATATCAGGACCGATGAAAAGATAGATGATGTTAGTGTGCTTGAGGAGGATGGACTGATAAGCCTTGTTGGGATCAGGACTCCAGGAATGACTATTGCCGACGAATTTGGCCGCTTGATCGCGGACAGAGCTGCTGAAATAACCGGCAAGACTGATATAAACGAAAGCTTTGACCCGCGCAGAAAGCCGATAGTGCGGGCAAGAGACTTGAGCCCGGAGGAACGTGCTGATCTGATCAGCACTGACCCTGAATATGGGGAGGTCGTCTGCTTCTGCATGGACGTAACCAAGGCAGAGATAAGGCAGGCAATCGAAAGGGGAGCGAGCGACATAGAGTCGGTAAAGAGGCGCACGGGTGTTGGTCTCGGAAAATGTCAGGGCAGCCGCTGCTATAAACGCATACTGGATATGCTGGCAAATAAATAATGCCTTTACTCATTCTAAACTCATATCGAGAAGGTCAAAATGCATATCGCGAAGAGAGCCTGCTATGAGCTTGCCCTCAAGATCGGTAGCACTTCCGCATAGATGACTGACAGCGAGCGACACTTCGATCGAGGCACAGGCAGCCGGAGTCATCACGAGAGATGTTTTCAGATCGTCTTCGGTGATGCCTTCATAAAGGCTGTGGAGAAGTCCTGACCCTGGCGGAACCAACATAGCCTGAAGGCTCCAGCCGCTTATACCCCCGTGAACTAAATAAAGACCCGCTTCAGCAGCCGCATCCTCGAGCATGAGGCGCGAAGCGATACTGTCAAGCGCGTCTATAACGATGTCCGCGTCTGCCGCAAGGGCAGACGCGTTTTCTTTTGTGATGAATTCAGGAACAGGGCGAACATCGATATCCGGATCGATGGATCTAACTCTGTCTGCTGCCGCAAGGGCTTTGTTTTCGCCTATGTTCGCTGTGGTGCAAAGTATCTGACGATTGAGGTTGGACTCCTCGAAAACATCTCCGTCGACTACGGTAAGATGCCCGATGCCGAGCCTTGCGAGTTGCTCGATCACATTGCCGCCGAGCCCGCCGCAACCGGCAACGAGCACATGACTTTCCGCCAGCTTTTCCATATCCGCTTCAGTGAGCGCCGGTATGTTCCTGATGTATCTTTCTTTCATTTTTGTCTAATGATCAATGATCAAAGAACGTCGATATTTTCTGTTTATCAGAAGTGGGATTCGTGCCTGTATTTGTTCGGGTTTTCTTTAGTGTAGATAAGAACTTTGTCGCCTTCCTGGAGTACAAGCTCGCCGGTAGGGATCAGCATCTTTCCCTGTCTGTCTATAAGTATGATGAATGACTGGCGTGAGATATCGAGGTTTTTGATCTTCTGGCCATTCCATCCATGGTTCCTTCTGAGCAGTATCTCTTTGATGTCCTCAAGGAAGTAATCTGACATCGATTCAGCGCAGATTATCAGCTTATCACCGGCTTCTATCACTACATCTCCGCGAGGGACTATGGTGTCTTCGCCTCTCTGTACGATAGCGATGATGGTGCCGTGCGGCATGCCGACGTCCTTGATCTTCTGACCGACCCAGTGGTCGTTGTCTCGCATCACGACTTCGATAAAGTGGATCGCTTCCTGCTTTTCAACATCCTCTATCCTCTTGACGTTCTGATACTCTTCGATAAAACCGGCGGACATGATACCGGTAGGGACCGCTACGAGACCAACACCGAGGAAGGTGATCACGATGCCTAACGTCTGTCCGAGTATCGTTATAGGATATATATCGCCATAGCCGACTGTCAGCAGGGTTGAAGTCGCCCACCAGATCGCCGAGAAAGCGTTCTTGAAGACATCCGGCTGTGCTTCGTGCTCTACGCTGTACATGCAGAGGCTGGAAGCAAGGATGAGCATTACTATGATGAATACGGATGCGAGTATCTGATTTTTCTGCCTCTTGATTACCTTACCGATAAGGCTCAGCGAATCTGAGTACGCGTTGATCCTGAAGAGTCTGAATATCCTTATGACCCTGAACATCCTGAATACCGCGACTCCGGACGGGAAGAACGCCGGAAGGTAGTATGGCAGGAATGACAGAAGGTCGATTATGCCATAGCCGGACAACACGTATCTGCGTACAGCCACACCGCTTGGGCTATCAGGATACTGCTGAGGAGCAGTCACAAGTCTTAGAACATAGTCGATCGCAAAGAAAAATACAGTGACCGCTTCGATGATGCTGAGGAGCGGACCACAAGCAGCCTCTACCTCGTCAAATGTAGCGGCAAAAGCAGCTGCCAGATTGATCAGGAGAGCCAGAGTGCTGATGATATCGTACGCCTGGTTCAGCTTGCTGTCTGTGACGCCCATTGATACCATGTTGTACAATTGGGCTTGTAATCTCTTGTCTGGACTTTGTTTATCCTTTTCCATTTTGGTAATATCAGCCCTCTACTCTGATGCTTTTGATCTTCTGATCGATAAGAGGCTTATCCATCATATTGCGTTTAGCGTTTACGATCTTGTCAGCTGTCTCCATTCCCTCTGTCACTTTGCCAAACGAAGCGTACTGACCGTCGAGGTGAGGGGATGTAGTTGTCATGATGAAGAACTGCGAGCCGGCGGAGTTAGGATCCATAGCGCGAGCCATGGAGAGAACGCCTCTCTCATGCTTGAGATCATTTTTGAATCCGTTCATTGTGAACTCGCCTTCGATAGTATAGCCCGGGCCGCCTGTTCCGTTGCCTTTAGGGCAGCCACCCTGGATCATGAATCCCGGGATGACTCTGTGGAAGATAAGTCCGTCATAGAAACCTTCGTTAGCAAGCTTCTCAAAATTAGCGACTGTTTTAGGCGCGATGTCTTCGTAGAGTTCGCCTTTCATGATGCCGCCGTCTGTCATTTCGATAGTAAATGTTTTCATAGATATAAGATCCTCCGATCAAAAGTTTTACGTATTGAATGTTTCTATACACAGTCATTCTACCATTTTTATTCTGAACATTACAGCATTGAGAATAATTGCGCGATACTTGTCATAAGAAGGCTCGGGAAACAGTTGCCGACTTCAGACGATAAGTTTATTATGAACTTAGAAGACACATTTTGTAATCTGCGAAGCCGGAGGATCAGCTTTGACACAGAAGCCCGAGAGCAGAACAAAACTTTTCGCGCAGCTTCTGGTGGTGCTGCAGTCGGTAATATACGGTTTTGGAGATCCCATATCCAAGATCGCTTTTGACGCGGTGCCGGTCTATTCGATGATGACTGTCAGGTATACGATCGCTTTCGCAGTCTGCCTTTTGCTGTTCGGGAAAAGGATCATCAGTACAGTGAAGTCTGTGCCGACAAAGGCCTGGCTCATACCGGGGCTGTGCATAGGACTGAGCTATGTTTTAAACAATGTGGCGCTCTCACTTACAGACGCTACTTCAGTGGCGTTCCTGAGATCTATGTCTGTAATCATCACACCGGCGCTCGCATTCGTAATGACTCGTGAAGGATACAGCGCCAGACAGATAGCAGCTCAGATATTGGTGCTTCCGGGCATATATCTTCTGTGTGTGAGAGGCGGGCTCTCGGGATTTGGGATCGGAGAACTGGTCGCGCTGGCTGCTGCCGCTTTGATGGCAGGAGCTCTCGTTTTCAGCCACAGATATCTCGAATCGGTAGATCCTGTGAGCATGACAGCCCTTCAGGCAGGCTGCTCTGCTGTGTTAGCGCTCGCGGGGTGCTTTGTCATAGAAGGAGGAATAGATACAGCTCAAGCTGATGGGAAGATATGGGCCATAATACTGTATCTTGCCATTGCGTGCACATTCGGCGGATATCTTCTCCAGAACATAGCACTCACGAGCATATCCGAAAGAGCAGTGGCGCTGATACAGTGCCTCTGCCCGGTGATGACGGCAGTGTTCTCACTCATACTTTTGGGCGAAAAACTGTCTTTGGCGGGTATCGCGGGCGCGGCGATAATAATAATCTGCTCTGTCATGGAGCTTTGGGATAATAAAGGAAAGGATGTTGATTCATTATGAAAGATCTAAAGCACATCCATTATTATGAGCAATTGCTGGAGCAAACGCAAAATGAGCTCATACTAAAAGAGAAAGACGCGGGCGGCGTCGCGGTAGGATACACATGCTACTACGTGCCTGAAGTGCTCCTCAATTGCGGAAGCGCGTTTTCGATAAGACTTCGCGCCCCTAATACCGGCTCTCTGGATATAAGCCAGTATTACATGTCCAGTTTTATATGCGGATACACAAGGGCTCTGTTTGAGAGGGCTTTTGAAGGCGGCATGAATTTTGTGGACTTTTACGCGAGTTCAGATACTTGCCAGCAGATGGTGAGGGTCGTTGAGAATATACGCGAGCTCGAGCTTATCAACAACCCGAGATTCAGCTGGGGCATAATCGACGCGCCTCTCAAAGTTAGTCCGCATGGCATCAAACTGTATACAGAGCAGATAAGGGATCATCTTCTCAAACCTCTGGCAGAGAACTATGGGGTCGACGTATCGGACGAAGCGATACGCGCGGCGGTGCGGGAGCACAACGAGATCTCCGCTATCTTCGAGGAGATCTCGGAGATGCGCAAAGAAGATAACCCGCGCATCACGCCGCGCGAGTTCCACATCCTCTGCCTCGTGAGCTACTCCTGCCCGAGTGCGCAGATACTGCCGTATCTCAGGGAGACACTCGAAGACCTTCGCACACGCGAGGCCGACGCTGAGAACAGATGGAGAGCCCGCGTAGTTGTAGTTGGCAGTGAGCTCGATGACTACGACTTCTCGGAGATCATGGAGAACGCCCGCTGCTACGTAGCGGCCGACAGGTATTGCTTCGGATCGATACCGGGCAGACAGCAGATTCCACTGACAGACGACGAGCCGGCGCTCGATCAGGTGTGCCGCTTCTACCTCGAGACCAATCAGTGCCCGAGGTTCATGTCGCAGGAAAAGATAATGCAGAGGCGTGAGACAGTGTGTGATCTCGCGCGTGAATACAAGGCCGACGGAATAGTGATCGAACAGGCTAAATTCTGTGACTTCTGGGGATACGAGCGTACGTTAAACACTCAGGTGATGCAGGAAGAATACGGCCTGCCGACTCTCGGGATCGACCGCGAATACGTTGTAAGGGGATCGGGCCAGCTGGCCACACGCATGCAGGCCTTCGTTGAAAGCCTTGAGATCAAGAAGATAAGAAAGGAAGGCGGCAAGTGATGAAAAAGAAAAAAGGCATGGCTTCCAATCTGCAAGACAAGACCGCTATCCAAAAGCACAGAGAGTGGAGAGGCGGAAAAGACACCGCTTATGACTATCTTCAGTGGTGCAGGCTGTGGGGCATACTCATAAAGTGGGCTGCCGCGCATCCGGTGCAGAACGTCAAGGCTCTGTTCAGATATCGCTGGATGTTCACTTACCTCACAGTGCCTTCGTTCTTCGACAGGGTCTGCGAGGGCCAAAGAGGCGCAGGACTCAGAGGTGCGAGAAACAATCTCAACTACCTCGCCAGCGATGTCACCAAGACTCTGACAACTATCTTCAGCGCTGATATGCATCTGCATCCGGGCAGCAAAAAGGCCGAAGAACGCAACAAAAAGATCATCTGCGTGGACGAGCTTCTTCCTAATCTTCTCGGCAAGGGCTTCCCTGACTGCAAGATGATACTCTTCCAGGAATATCCTATGTACCTGCCGTCGCTGATCAACCAGCACAGCCCGGTGCATTATATAGAGCAGTCCGAGCTTTACGGGCTCCCGGCCGACGTATGTCCGCTCCCATCGTTTGAGGCGGGCCTCGCGATCGAAGACGACTTCCCGAAGATCGGCTGCTGCATGCTTACTTCAAACATGCCTTGCGACGGAAGCATCATGACTACGATGCTCCAGGAGCGCCGCATAGGCCTGCCATCGCAGGTGCTCAATGTGCCGCTTCGCTGGAAGGAGGACGAAGTACAGGAATATGCGGTCGAGGAGATAAAATCGGCTATCAAATTCCTCGAAAAGCATACCGGTCAGAAGTTTGATTGGGACGCTTTGAAAGAGGCATGCGAGATATGGAACAAGCAGAACGAGTGTAAATTCGAGAAGTGGGATCTCAATCGCACGGACATCCCGCCTCACACAGGCTCATCTGCCTGGCTCTACCGCATATTCGAGCATCAGGCTGTAGCGGGCGAGCCTATCGCCCTCAAAAACGACCGAAAGGTCAACAAGTACCTTCGCAAGCAGGTAGCCGAAGGCAAGTGCCCTAAGACCATAAGGCACAGAGCGATAATCTGGAACACGCCTTGCAACAATTACGCCAACTTCAACAACTGGCTGCTGAATTGCTGGGGCATAGATTCGGTCTGCGAGATGATAGACATCCATGGCACTGATCTTATAGACACAAGCTCTCATGAAAGCATACTGCGCGGTCTGGCCGATCACTACCAGACATCCACGATGCGTGCTCACACAAAGGGCGGTTACGAAGTCATATATGATCAGCTTTGGGAAAAATACGAAGAGTTTGGCGCCGATATGATAATCATGTTCGACCAGATCTCGTGCAAAGGCGTCAGCGCCATAAACGGTCTCTTTGAAGAGGGCGCTCTGAAGCGCGGTATCCCAATGATGCGCGTAAGACAGGACCTTATGGATCCGACTTCCATAAGCAGGCGAGAGATGCGTAATGACGTGAACGTATTCATGCAGAACGTCATGGGCGAAGAGCCGGTCGACGCGTCACTTGTGGACTTCGATGATGACCAGAGCTGGTAAGACTATATTTGACAAGAGAGGTGAAAACCCATGAAAAAAGTAATAAAGGCATTATTCCTGATAGTGTTTGGTTTCCTTGCGATCACTGTTCCGATCTACTGGTTCAATCTGGATACAAAGGTCGTAAAACTGATCGAGAAGCCTTTGATGAAACACTATGACAGCATGCCGCGGGATAACAGGCTCTGATAGCATTTTGTTTGCTGTATATTTAAAGTGAAAACAAGGGGGGATCAACAACTAAAGGGTATTACTAAGGAGGGACGACTATGTATGACATGTTATTCTCGCCGATGAAGATCGGTAATGTAGAGATAAAAAACAGGATCGTCATGACTGCTGCTGAGTTCAGCTTGGGTGAACCCAGCGGCAAGGTGACTCCGAGACTCTCAGACTATTACGAGGAAAGAGCCAAAGGGGGTGTTGGGCTCATTATCCCGGGCATCTGCAGAGTTAACGATATGGCCGGTGCTGCTACTTATACGCAGCTTGCGATGAGCCATGATTATCACATCGAACCGATGCGCGAGATGGTCAATAAAATCCATAGCCATGGAGCTAAACTCGCCATCCAGCTGCATCACGCGGGCAGGCAGGGCCTTGCGAGTTCGATCAATTCTTTGCCTGCCGTAATTCCTATCGCTGAGCGTGTGCCTAAATTCATGGACCTCATGTATAAGTGCACGCCGATGCTCCTGAACATGGAAGAAAAGGGGATATGCTTCTCTGTTCAGGCTCCTTCAGACGGACCGCTTGCTCCACACGGTGCGGCGCGCATGCACGCCATGAGCAAGAAAGAGATCCACAAACTCCAGCAGGATTTCATCGACGCGGCCGAAAGATGTAAGAAGGCCGGAGTGGATATAGTCGAACTCCATGGCGCCCACGGATACCTGATCCAGCAATTCCTGTCGCCATACACCAACCACAGAACAGATGAATACGGCGGCAGCTTCGAGAACCGCATGAGATTCCTTGAAGAGATCGTAGTAGGCGTAAAGGAGCGCTGCGGAAAGGATTATCCGCTTACAGTGCGCCTCACTGTCGACGAGATGATGGAGAGGATCGGTAAACCGGGCGTAGGCTATGGCCTCGATACCGGCAAGAAAGTCGCTAAGAGACTTGAAGAGCTCGGCATCGATGCTATCAATGTCTCGAGTGCTAATTACGATACATATAACTGCTGGCTCGAGCCTTCGACGTATGAGCCGGGTTGGCGTAAGCATCTGGCGAAGGCCATAAAGGAGACCGTGAGCATACCGGTCATCGCTGCCAACGTTATAAGGACTCCTGAACAGGCGGAGAAACAGCTCGAGGAAGGCTATCAGGACTTCATTGCTTCTGCCAGAGCGTTCATATGCGATCCGCACTGGCCGGAGAAAGCTAAGTCGGGGCATCCTGAAGACATACAGAGATGTATAGGCTGCCTCAATTGCATCAGATCTTTCATGACCAACGCGGGCGAGGGCAAGCCGGGCGAGTGTGCTCTTAATATGAGCATCGCCAATGAGCGCTTCTATTATGATATGCCTAAAGACGGGCATGGCCGTAAAGTGATAGTCATAGGAGCCGGTCCTTCGGGCCTTACAGCCGCAAAGACCATGGCTATGAGGGGCTTTGATGTTGAGCTCTACGAGAAAGCCGAGAAAGCCGGCGGACAGGTCATCGCCGCATCTTCGGGTAGCCATAAAGAGAGACTCTACTGGGCTATAGAAGACCTCATGACTGCCGCAAAGAAGGAAGGCGTCAAGATATTCCTCGGCAAGGAGCTCAGCGCCGAAGAAATAAAAGCTAAAGATCCATATGCTGTCATTTGCGCTACAGGCGGCATACCTCTCAGACCTCGCTCGATACCGGGCACGGATAGAGAAGATGTTATCGATGCTCCAGATCTGCTTCTCGGAAAGAAGTCGATAAAGGACAGCAAGGTGATCGTAATCGGATCGGGCATGACGGGCCTTGAGACGACTGAATTCCTCAACGAGAACGGAAACACTGTCACGGTAGTCGAAATGGCTGACGACATCGCTCCGGGAGCGTGGTTCCAGCTGATCGATGATGAGATGGATAGGATAAGACCATACGGTACTGTCTTTATGACGAAGACCAAGCTTTGCTCTATCGAAGACGGCGGAGTTATAGTCGAGGACAGAGAGACCGGAAAACAGCAGAAGCTTTATGCCGATCACGTGGTACTTGCAATGGGTGTAAGACCACAAACGGCGCTGGCAGATAAACTGAAAGAACTCGGTATGGACAATGTGTACTGCGTAGGAGATGCCGAAAAGAGCGGTACTATCGCGCATGCGTGCCATAGCGCGTACGACACTGTAATGGGTATAGGAAAAGGGAAAGATGTGACCGGAGCAAAGGAGGTGGCAGCAATGGGCGTCATAAACGATGTCACTGAAAAGCTGTTCAAGAAAGAGATTTGTGAGATCAGAGGAAAGAATGTTGTGATCACCGGAGCCTCAAGTGGCATAGGCAAGGAACTCCTCGACAGGCTGGCTGAGCCTTCGAAGAACAACAAGGTGCTCGCTACCAGCAGGACTATCGAAAAACTGAAGGGCTACGGAAACAACGTTACTTTATTCAATAGCGATGTCAGCAAGCAGGATGGAGTAGACAAGCTCTTTGAGAAGGCTGAGTCGATGTTTGACAAGATCGACATCCTGATCGCCAACGCAGGAGCTCCTTACTATGAGAAGTTCGACTATGTTGACTGGGAGCGCATACAGAACATCTTCAGCCTAAATACTATATCGCCGATCTACACATATGCCAAGTATCTGAAGCATCTGAACGGAAGAGAAGGACAGCTTGCTTTCACGATCTCGGCGATGGGCGAGATGGCGATCCCGGGCTATGCTCTGTATACAGCTACCAAGTTCGCTATGAAGGGATTCCAGGAAGCCATAAGGCACGAGGCACCTAAGAACATCAAGCTGACAGCAGTGTATCCTGTTTCGACAGCCACAAATTTCTTCAATGTAGGCGGAAACGGCATCGATGTAGGCAGGCCGTTCCCGGTGCAGAAAGCTGAGCTGGTCGCTGACAGAATGATAAGCGGGATCGAAAAAGCCAAGAAGCACGTTTACCCATGCCGCGTTTGGAAACCATCCAAACTGCTGATGGCTATAGTGCCTCCGGTCAAATCGATCTACTGTGGAATAGAGAAAAACAGACTCAAGAGGTTTGTAAAGAAAAAAGCTGAGCTTGAGAAATAGAGGGACAAGCTTAGGAAAATACTTTTTGGGGAAAGGAGACAGAGATGGCTAATATTCATGATATTACAAGAGACCGCTGGATGCTCTACGGTCCGCTTTCAAGAAAAGGCTACGACTGGTGGTGGCATTCGATGACCGCGGAGAATGCAGAGACAGGTGAAAAGAAACCGTTCTATATCGAGTTCTTTACCTGCAACTCTGCGCTGGCTGAGGACGAACCTGTTATAGTATGGAACGATCCTGAGGCGCAGAAAGCCGGCAAACGCCCATCGTATCTGATGGTCAATGCCGGATTCTGGGGCGAAGATCACGGCCAACTGCACAGATTCTTTTCGCTCAAGGATGTCAGCATCCACAAGACCGCGCCTTACAGCATAGTCGCCGATGACTGCAAGTGCAGTGAGGTGCACACTGAAGGTCATATCAAGGTAACGCCTGAAGAAGCTGCGGCCCATCCGGAATGGATGAGTGATGCCGGTGAGATGAGCTGGAAGTTCGATATCCGCAAAGTGATAGCGTTCCATGTAGGATACGGAGCCAGCAAATTCTTCAGAGCAATAAACGCTTTCGAAATGTTCTGGCATGCTGAGGGAATGAAGTCAGAATTCACAGGCGAGATCGTCCTCAACGGAGTAAAATACATACTGAAGCCTGAGACCTGTAACGGTTACAGTGATAAGAACTGGGGCGGCGATTTCACAAGTCCGTGGGTATGGCTCTCGTCCAACAACCTGAAGAGCCAGATCACCGGCAAGAAACTCGAGAACAGTGTGTTCAACATCGGTGGCGGTAGGCCAAAGGTATTCTTCCTGGCTCTAAACAGAAAGCTCCTGGGAGAGTTCTACTATGAAGGCAAGGACTACGAGTTCAACTTCTCGAAGTTCTGGACTCTGTCGCGTACCAAGTTCGACTGCTGGGAGACTGATGATGAGATCCACTGGCACGTTCTTCAGACCACAAAGGACGCTAAGCTCGACACGCGGATCAGATGCTATAAGAAGGACATGCTGAACATCGCTTATGAGGCTCCGACCGGTTACAAGAGGCACAACAGGCTTTGGAACGGCGGCAACGGAACGGGCACATTGAAGCTATACAAGAGATCGCTGTTTGGCCGCAAAGAGACGCTCATAGACGAAGTATATGCTGAAGGCATAGGTTGCGAATACGGAGAATACTGCGACCCGGAATAGAATTGTGTGAGGAATATCCATGAAATCATGCATGGGAAAGATCCTGAAAGTCGATCTGACAGCAGGAACAACTGAAGTAGAGAAAATACCAGATGAAGTATACGAGGCCGTGCTTTCGGGCAAGGGCCTCGGTGCTTGGTATCTCTATAAAAATATACCTGCAGGAGCAGATCCTCTGGGCCCGGAAAACATCCTGGGATTTTGTTCAGGTGCTTTGACAGGAACAGGAACGTTCATGGCCGGCAGATTTACTGTCGTATGTAAGAGTCCTCTGACAGGCGGTTGGGGAGATGCCAACTGCGGCGGAGTCTTTTCTCCTGCGATAAAACAGTGCGGATATGACGCTATTTTTTTCAGCGGGATCTCAGAAAAACCGGTATATCTCTACTGCGATAATAAGGCCGCTGAGCTTCGAGACGCTTCGGATTATTGGGGCCTCGACGCTGTTGAGGCAGAGGAGAGGCTCATCTTGGATAATTCCGGCAGCAAGATACCTCGCGTCTGCGTCATAGGACAATCAGGTGAGAATCTTTCTCTTATCTCCGGCATATGCAATGAAGGCGGAAGGATAGCCGCCAGGAGCGGAGTTGGCGCCGTGATGGGCAGCAAAAGGTTGAAAGCTGTCGTGCTTGCGGGCAGCAGACCTATGCCTTGCGCTGACCCGGGCAAAGTAAAGGCGCTGTCTAAAGAACTTGGCAGAAAGATAAATAATATAAAGATACCTAAAGGACTGGGCGGAGCCATATGGGCAGCCGGCATCGGTATGGGAAAGATGCCTTCGGTGCCACTCGATGGCTCGATGACGAGCATACTGTTCCGTGAATGGGGAACACCATCAAATACACCGCTGGCTATAACCAGCGGTGACGGTCCTCTCAAAAACTGGGGCGCCGGTCCCGGGGAGATGCGCGGTATCAAGCACGCTATGGCCTTCAATCCGGAGAAGATAAACAAGATTGAAGAGGCCAAGTATCACTGCTACTCATGCCCACTGGGATGCGGAGGCAGGCTGGATGTGAGCAGCTTTGGTTTCAGTGAGTATTACGAGACCCATAAACCTGAATACGAGACCATACAGGCTTTCGGACCGCTTTGTGTCAACAGCGATCTGAGGTCGGTGCTCTACATAAACGAGCTTCTTAACAGAGCGGGGATGGATACCATTTCCGCCGGAAATACGGTGGCCTGGGCCATAGAGTGCTATGAAAATGGCATACTTACAAAAGAACAGACAGACGGGCTTGAGCTCAAGTGGGGCAATTTCGAGGCTGAAATAGAACTCATCCGCAAGATGATAGCCCGCGAAGGATTTGGAAATGATCTCGCAGATGGTGTAAAAAGAGCTTCCGAAAAGTATGGCGGAAAGGAATACGCCATGCATGTAGGCGGTCAGGAACCGGGAATGCATGATACGCGTAACGATCCTCAGCTCGGAATACATATGGTGGCAGAGCCTGCTCCTGGCAAGCATACGATCGGTATGGCTATACAGTACGGTGCAATGTCCTTATGCGATATTTGCTCATGGGCGCCGCCTGCGACGATACATTCAAAGAAGAACGACATCGAAGCGACTGAAGAGATGGCTCTTATCTCCAAGGCCAATGCCTGCTATTCTATGCTGATGGATGGCATAGGAAGCTGCTACTACGCCGAGATGATGGGCGTTCACATGTATAAGGCGATAGAGTATATCAATGCCGCGGCCGGATGGGACTACGACGGCGATCACTATATGGAGATCGGCGCCAGGATACAGACCATAAGGCAGATGTTCAACGTAAAGCACGGATACGAGCCTGCCGAGGTCAAGCTTCCTAAACGTATGCAGGGAAAGCCGCCTCTGAAAAATGGTCCTCTTAAGGGCGTTACACTTAAGACCGACGAACAGGTCGCTATGCACTGGAAAGCATTTGGCTGGGACGAGAAGACCGGCCATCCGCTTCCGGAGACGATAGAATCACTAGGTATAAACAAATTGATGGAGATGTGACATGGCATTCAAAAAAACACCTGCTTTTCATTATGAAAACTGTGTCAGCTGCAGCATATGCGTGCAGGCTTGCCCTGCCTCCGCTCTCGATCTGACGCGTCCCGGGAAGTCATGGAGATACAGAAATCTGTTTCCGCAGTTAGTGAATGACAGATGCATAGGCTGTAGCCTCTGCGTGAAGAGCTGCCCAATGGAATGCATTATAATGGAGATTCCGTATGAAGGTTAAAGTATTCCCGCCGCTTGGCTGTGACAGGAGCTCTCTTGACAGAAAGTCATGGGCCGAACTACCTGAAGGAAGCACTGTGGGCGATGTGCTTAGGCTTATCAAATGCAATCCGCTCAAGGCGAAACTGCTCCTTGTTAGCGTGAACGGTGAGCGGGCTAAGTTCAGCCGCGTTCTTCATGATGGCGACGTGGTGGGATTCTTCTCCCCGGTCTCAGGTGGATAGATCTGTTATCTTTAGCGCAGATTTGCGCTATACGATATATAAGCTAATTCTTTAAAAACTGGAGGTGTATTGATGAAGACGAAGAAGTTGTTGGTGCTTCTGATGAGCGCTGTGATGATACTTTCGTTCACAGCATGTGGCGGTGGCGGCCAGGAAGAAGCGGCTGCTCCTGAAGAGGGTGGCACTCTGATGATGGCTACTACAACAAGTACAGAGGATACAGGCCTGCTCGACTATCTGCAGCCTTTATTCAAAGAGGACACGGGTATCGATCTGCAGTGGACTGCTGTAGGAACCGGCGAAGCTCTCAAGATGGGTGAAGACGGACAGGTAGATGTAGTACTCGTACACGCAAAAGCCAGCGAAGAAGAGTTCGTGGCTAACGGATTCGGAGTCGAGAGATTCCCGGTTATGTACAACGACTTCGTTGTAGTAGGACCGATCGAGCCACTTGAGAAGACTGACGATGTTGCGGCATTCTTCGGAGCTCTCAACGATCAGCAGCTGCCGTTCGTATCCCGTGGCGATGATTCCGGTACAGACAAAAAGGAAAAGAAGATCTGGGAAGATCTCGATATCGATCCTTCCGCAAATCCTAACTACATGGAATCCGGACAGGGCATGGGGGCTACTCTGACAATGGCAAACGAGAAGCAGGCCTTCTGCCTGACTGACCGCGGAACATGGCTCAAGCAGTCAAAAGATTCTGAGAACGAATATACACTGGATATCATCTGCGAAGGCGGCAAGGAGCTGCTCAACCAGTATGGCGTTATCGCTGTAAATCCTGAGAAGTATCCTGAGGTAAACAACGAGGCTGCCAACAAGTTCATCGAGTGGATCACATCTGAGAAGGTCCAGAAGCTGATCGCAGAGTATGGCGTTGAGGAATACGGCCAGGCACTGTTCACACCTAACGCAGGCACAGATAACTAATACAGATAACGAAAAATGATAGATTGGCTCAGAGAGGTTTTTACAAATCCCGCTGTGCTGAGCGCTATACAAGTCACCTTTGAGATGGCTTTCGCGTCCACGCTTATATCCGCGATCTTGGGTGTAGCGTTTGGACTGTGGCTTCAAAACCACGACTTTACAGGTAAAAGAGTCGTTGTCAGGATCAACAGGACTCTGATGGGAGTTCCGCCGGTCGTGATAGGACTGCTCGTATACCTGCTCACGATGCGCGGAGGGCCGCTTGGCCCTCTGTCGCTTCTCTTTACGGTCAAAGGGATGGTGCTGGCTCAGGTATTGATCATAACGCCTATAATAAGCGGTATGGTCTATTCGTATGCCGAAAGCTCTGTCCCCGCGATCCGCGCGTTCGCTAAAACTATGGGCGCTGATAAGAAGCAGACTGACCTTCTCATAATAAGCGAACTTCGAAATGAGATATACTTTTGCATCATCACGGGATTTGGCAGGGCCATAAGTGAAGTCGGCTCGGTCATGCTCGTCGGTGGAAGCATCAAAGGACATACCAGAACCATGACCACCATGATCTCTCTTCTTAAGAGCCAGGGAATATACTCGGAGGGAATAGGCCTGGGCGTTCTTTTGCTGATCATGGCATTTATACTTCAGACGCTGGGAGACCAGGCCAGAAAGGAGCAGATCCGCGATGAGAATTACTGAGCTCTGGAAAACGATCGGAAAAACGGATCTGTACATAGAAGATCTGAAGATAGAAAGCGGCATGATACACGGCCTTGTTGGGCCTAACGGCTGCGGCAAGACAACGCTTCTCAAACTTATCATGGGGATCACCGAGCCTGATTCCGGCTCGATAGACCTTGAGGGACTTGGACCCACAGACATCACCATGATGAGCCAGCGGCCTTATCTCATGCACGCTAATGTTTACGACAATATCGTCTATCCGCTCAAGATAAGAGGTGAGCAGATAGATGTTAAAAAGATAGATGAACTGCTCGAAAGGGTAGGTCTGCTCGATATAAAGGATCAGTACGCGGGAAGCCTGTCTAGCGGAGAGAGGCAGAAGCTGTCGTTTTTAAGAGCGATAGTATTTAAACCGAAGATGATACTGATGGATGAGACTCTGTCCAATCTGGATCAGGACAGCGAGACGCTTTTTAAGGAAATGATACTTGAGCGTCACAGAGAAGATGGCTCCACCTGGCTGATAGTCAGCCACCAGTGGGATGAGATGAACGACTTGTTTGACAAGGTCCATCATATGGAGAAGGGAAGGATCGTAAAAAAATGAAACTTCTCAAAGTGGATACAGTAAATGAGGCGAGAAGCAAACTCCTTGGCTGCTGCGAGCGTATGATGCCGCAGTCAGAGATGAGGGGTCTCCTTGATCTGGACGGATGCATACTCGCAGAAGATATATATTCAAAGGAAAACATACCGCCATATAGGCGGTCTATCATGGACGGCTATGCGGTCAGAAGCAAAGACCTCGGAGCCGCGGGCGATATGATACCTACCATGCTGAAGGAAAGCGGCGAAGTGGTACTCGGAACCGATCCGGAAGGGCTTATAGTAGAGCCCGGTCATTGCGTATATGTGCCTACCGGAGGATACGTACCTGAAGGCGCTGACGCTGTGGTGATGGTGGAGTACTGCGAACGTTTCGGTGATGGCATGCTCGCTGTATCCAAGTCAGCTTCGACAGGAGAGAACGTAGTTAGCATAGGAGAAGACGTCTCCGCAGGGGAGATGATACTCAGAAAGGGCAAAAAACTTAGGCCTCAGGATATAGGCGTGATGGCAGCCTGCGGGGTCACATCCGCCCTTGTCTTTATTCCTTGGAAGGTAACGGTCATCTCTACAGGGGATGAGCTTGTGAGCCCGGATACCGCGCCGGGACCGGGGCAGATCAGAGATATCAATACTTATACGATAGCTTCAAGAAGCGAGGAAGAAGGCTTCGAGGTCGTAAGGACAGTCTCTGTTAAGGACGACAGGGACAAACTGGCCGCTGTTATTGAAGACGCAAAGAAAGACAGCGATGTCGTGATCATATCCGGCGGAAGCTCACAGGGCAAAAAAGATATGACCGCGGATATCATAGATGAAGCGGCAGACCAGGGCGTTCTTACTCATGGCATAGCCGCCAAGCCGGGAAAGCCTACCATCACAGGATTCGATGTGAAGAGTAACACTCTGTTCATCGGACTTCCGGGGCATCCCGCCGCAGCGCTTATTGTGTATGAACAGACCCTCATAAAGGTGTGGCGCACATTGGTCTGCTGCGAAGAGGAACGTACCATAAGGGCAAGGGTAAATGTAAATGTGCCGTCTGCACCGGGGCGGATGACGTTCCAGCTTGTGAAACTTGGCGAGGGGGATATCCCTGAGGCGATCCCTGTCTTTGCTAGATCGGGCATGATCTCTCCGGTAAGCAGCGCGGATGGCTACTTTGTGATGAGCGAGAATCAGGAAGGCATCAGACCTGGAGATATGGTCGATGTCCATCTGTGGAAATGAGAGGAAAGGGCATGAAGAGGAATCTTTATCTTACAACGAGACCTGTTGAAGAGGCCCAAAACATATATAAGGAAGCGCTTGGCGATGATGTAAGTCCACGCTCCGAAACGGTAAAGGTGATAGACGCTCTTGGGCGGGTCACATCGGAGGCGGTATACGCTAAATATTCGTCGCCGCTTTACAACTCAGCGGCCATGGATGGTATCGCGGTCATTTCGTCCGCTACAGAAGGTGCGTCAGAAGCGTCGCCTTTGACACTTAAAGCGGGTGAAGATTATGTGGTGATCGATACAGGGGATCCTATTAAAAAGCCGTTTGATGCAGTCATCATGGCTGAAGATACTCAGGAGACTGATGGCGGTATGATCATAAGAGCATCGGCCCCTGCATGGCAGCATGTAAGACCGGTAGGTGAAGACATAGTCGCCGGCGAGATGATACTCACCCGCAACCATAAGATACGCCCTATAGATGTGGGCGTACTTCTCTCGGGAGGCGTGACAGAGATCAATGTATTTGCGCAGCCAAAGGTAGGCATCATCCCTACCGGCACCGAGATAGTCGAGCCTTACGAAGATCCTAAAGAAGGCGACATAATCGAATCGAACTCCAGGATGTTCGAGGCTATGGTGCGCGAACACGGCGGAGTGCCTCACAGATATGATATCATCCCCGATGATTATGACTCGATAAAAGCAGGCGTGCTAAAGGCGCTTGATGAAAACGATATGGTGATAGTGAACGCTGGCTCAAGCGCAGGCACTGAGGACTATACGGTGCACGTGCTGAGAGAGATCGGTGAGGTGTTCGTTCACGGAGTTGCCATGAAGCCGGGCAAGCCTGTCATACTCGCTAAGGCATGCGGCAAGCCTGTTATAGGCATCCCGGGATATCCGGTATCCGCGTACCTTGCTGTCGAGAACTTCGTATACCCGCTGCTTAGGAGATGCACCGGACTTATAGATTCTGGAGAAAAGTATATAAAGGCAGTGCTCTCCAGAAGGCTCGTGTCGTCCCTGAAACACAGAGAGTACGTCCGTGTCAGAGTCGGGCTCGTGGGCGACAGATATGTTTGCGCTCCGCTTGCGAGAGGAGCAGGCGCTGCTATGAGCATGGTGAGAGCCGATGGGTTCTGCGTGATACCTCAGGAGGTAGAAGGCTACGAGGCAGGAGAGACTGTCGATGTAACACTGCTCAGTCAGGCAGAAGAGATAAACAGGACACTGGTATGCACCGGAAGCCACGATATGCTCCTTGATGTCATATCCGATCTGATGTCCGGGGAAAACGAGGGCATAAGGCTTTCCAGCACTCACATCGGAAGCCTCGGAGGGCTTATGGCACTCGGGAGAGGCGAAGCACACATCACCCCGACGCATCTTCTCGACGAAGAGACAGGGGAATATAATGTCTCATACATCAAGAGCCTGTTCCCTGAAGAAGAGATGGTTCTGGTCAAAGGCGTTGGAAGGGTGCAGGGCCTTATGATCGCGCCGGGGAACCCTCTCGGTATCAAAGGCGTCGAAGACCTCACAAGGGTAAGATTCGTGAACAGACAGCGCGGGGCAGGTACGAGAGTGCTCCTCGACTATAAATTGAAACAGGCCGGTATATCTCCATCGGATGTCGACGGATATGACGCGGAAGCGACCACCCATATGGCTGTAGCTGCCCAGGTTGCCGGCGGTGAGGCTGATTGCGGAATGGGAGTCTACTCGGCGGCTCACGCTATGGGACTCGACTTCATTCCTGTCGGCAAGGAAGAGTACGACTTTGCGTTGAGACCGGAAACACTCGAACTCCCGGAGATGCAGTGCTTCCTGAGACTGCTTGTAAGTGATGACTTCAAAGCAGAGCTCGATAGGCTGGGAGGCTATACGACAGATAGGACGGGAGAGATACTGCGGATCGCTCCAAGATAAAACCTTTTATGAAAAAGACTACGCTTTGCTATATAGAGAATAACGGCAGCTACCTGATGCTTTACAGAAACCGCAAGCCTGACGACCCCAATGAAGGGAAATGGCTCGGCATCGGAGGCAAGATAGAGGATGGCGAAAGCCCCGACGAGTGCAACCGCAGGGAAGTGCTTGAGGAGACGGGCTTAAAGCTGAGGTCTTTTGTGTTTCACGGTGTTATCGAGTTCCGATCGGATACATGGGATGACGAGGATATGTACCTGTACTCATCGTCGGATTTTGTCCCTGCTGAGGAAGAGGCGGCTCGCGTATTTGAGGAGACAGGAGAGTATGTGCCTCCTGAATGTGACGAGGGAGAGCTCGCCTGGGTGGAGGCTGACAAGTTGCTTACGCTCCCAATGTGGGCGGGCGACAGAGCGTTCGTGGGAGAACTCCTAAAAGGAACAAAAGACATCTCTTTCAGATTGCAATATGAAGGGGAGAATTGTACAATAATTAGTGTGTAAACAGGGGCAAACGGCTTCTGCGACACAATATATTGTATAAAGAGGTCTGGCACAATGTCAGAACAAAAAGAAGATTTTAAGAAAACAAGTATAAGAGGGACTGACGATGTCAAAGAGCTCCGCGCCTCTGAGGAGACGCGGATTTATAATGCAAGCAAAGAGCTTGATAATGATAAAACCCGAGTTGCTTCAAGACATACCTGGATAGGAGAGCCGGGAGACAGAAGCACGCGTATAGCAGATCCCACTATCGACGAGCGTGAGACAAGGGTGGTCAGCCGCCCGGACGTTCAGGAAGAAGCGGGATCTGATCAGCTTAAGAAGATCGACGCGGGAGCTATCCTCGGCAGAGCGAAGGATCTCACCGGTAGTGCAGCACGTGCCGGCAAACTTGCGGTGCGCGATGTAAAGAATGTCAAAGTTGCAGACAAGCGGAAATTCGCGAGATTCCTCAGGATAGTGGGCGTTTTATTGCTGATCTTTATTATTGAGATCGGATACTTCAGATTCGCTTCTCATGTCAAGAAGATGCCCGATGAGATAAAGGAAACACAGAAAGAACTTGATCTTACTAAGAAAGAGAACGCTATCCTTGAAAAGGAGATAGACGCGCTCGGAGATTATGACAGCGTAGAGGAACTTAAAGCATCATGGGAGAGACTAAAAGACAAAGTCGACAAGGCCGCGGCGGGAACATATTATTGATACTTGCCCTTATACTGATGCTTGCCGTTGTCATTTCCGGGATATATATCCTGACTCACGCCGGCAGGACAGTGAAGGAGTATAAGAAGCAAAGCGCGACGCTCAGCAAAGTCGAAGCCGAGCTCGAGGAAGAGCAGGCAAAGAGAGATAAGCAGATCGAGGAGAAGGCTCAGATGGAGTTCGATGACGGAGCTATCATCGAGACTCGCGATGAGGTCTTTGCTGCTGCCGCAAAGCTTGAAAAAGATATAAAAGCAGGGCGGAACAAAGCCAAGATATGTTATCTTACTTTCGACGACGGCCCGTATTACAGGGGAAAGACTATCCTGAAAATACTGGACAAGTACGATGTAAAGGCGACGTTTTTCCTCACTACGGCAAATGGCGACAGACTGCCCGACAAGGCGGAGCTTTCAGCTGCCTCGATGTATCCGGAGTATCTGAGATACGGTCATACTATCGGCAATCATACCTATTCGCACGACTACGGCGATGGCGGGATATATAAAAGCGCGAATGCCTTCATGAAAGACATGAAGAAGCAGGAGAACTTCACTATCAAATCGACCGACGGATATGATCCTAAAATCGTAAGGTTCCCGGGAGGAAGGGCCACAGCCGGCAAGAAGCTCGAGGATATAGAGGCTGCTCTCAGCAAAGAAGGATACGTCTGGGCAGACTGGACTGTGGACTCAGGCGACAGCTGGGGCAAGGGCAATACATCGCCTAAGATCATAATGAAACAGGTAAAGGAAGCTGCCAAGGATCAGGATGTTATGGTGATCCTCTGCCACGAATGGAGCAAGGACACTCAAAAAGCCCTGCCTGAGATGATCGAATATCTGCAAAGCGAGGGATATATATTTCTACCGATGTTTCCTGAGAGCAGCACAGTGATGAAATAATCGGCACCTACACGTAATCTGATAAACTAAAACCGCCGGGTCGTACCCGGCGGTTTGCGTTGTCATTAATTGTCTTGATCTTCTGAGTCATCGTCTTTGAGCAGACCTTCGTCTTCGATACCCTGCTCGAAGTCGGCGTTGTTTTTATAATAGTGGACTGTGCCGTCTTCATCCGCAAAGAAGAAGAGATCATCGGATTCCTCATAATTGAGCACGGCATCCATCGCATCTCCGATCACCTGGCAGATCGGCCCAGGAGGGAGTCCCGCGAATTTACGGGTATTGTACGGGTTCTCACTGTCGAGCTGGCTCTGTTTGAGTTCTACTCTGTCCTCGTTATAGATGTAGCATACCGTTACATCTGAGCCGAGAGACATATTCTCATCAAGTCTGTTCATGAATACGCCCGCGACCTTTGGCTGATCACCTGCTCTCGCTTCCTTTGTGACGATTGAAGTCAGTGTCAGCAGTTCGTGAACGGAGAATCCGGATTTCTGTATCGCTTCTTTTCTCGGTGTCAGCTCCTCATCCATCCTGTCGAGACACATCTCGGTGAATTCCTCGATCGAAGCGTTATCGGTGGTGACGATGTAAGTGTCAGCATAGAGGTAACCTTCAAGAGGATACATGACATCTTTATCAAGAATCTCGTCTGTAAGGAACCAGTATTTGTCGATAAGTTTATTCAGATAAGCCTTGTCAGACCACTTTGCCATGATCTCCTCCGCAGTGAACGGAAACTGCTCGGCCATTGCATCAGCGACCTGAAGGAGCCTCGCTCCGTCCTTGACTTCGAAGGACTCCTTGGAGATGTATTCAAATGTTCCGTTGTCGATGACATCCATTATCTGTGCTAAGGACATGGAACGGTTCAGCACATATGTATTGGCCTTAGGGTGATGCCCGCCGATCCTGGCATTGATCCTGGCGCAAAGCATATTCTTCACAAGGCCGGCTTCTTCGAGCGTGTACACTAAGCCGGAAGCACCGGTACCCTCAGTAACCTCTACCATAACAGGCTCTTCGTTGCCCGGCTCCGCAGGACCAAGCCCCATGACATACCATCCGCCTGCGGCTACTGCTGCTGCAAGTATTAGTATGAGGACAAGCAGGCCTTTTCCTTTTTTCTTCTTTCTCTTAGCAGCTTTTTGTTGGCTCGTCATTTCGGCTTGCCTTTGCTGTTTTTCTTCTCTGGCTTGAGAACGTTCTACACGGCTCATTTAATGTGACCCCTTTCGCATTTTGGTGTGTTACTTCACACGAACTTGTGATACACTAACGTGGAATTAATTCAACTAATTATAACTAAGGGAGAACAAAATGACAAAGGAATCATTCAAAGCATTCCTTGAGCGCAAGAATATCGAAATAAGCGGCAAGAGATACGGTATCGATGCTCTCGGAGCAATGGCGCAGGGCCTCTTTTGCTCGCTGCTTATCGGCACTATTCTCAACACTCTCGGAACACAGTTTCATATCGGATTTCTGACTGATCCCGTACTGGTCGTAAATGAGACTACCAGCTATACAGTTGGCGGGCTCGCTATGGCAATGACCGGCCCGGCTATGGCAGTCGCTATAGGCTATGCTCTCAAAGCACCACCGCTTGTACTCTTCAGTCTGGTAACTGTAGGCTTTGCTGCCAACGGTCTTGGCGGTGCAGGTGGGCCACTCGCCGTACTTGTAGTAGCGATCCTTGCAGCCGAATTCGGTAAAGCGGTAGCAGGTGAGACTAAAGTGGATATCCTCGTGACACCGCTCGTTACTATCGGCATCGGAGTCGCGCTCTCAGCATGGTGGGCTCCTGCTCTCGGAGCAGCGGCTATGAAGGTGGGATCCCTCGTAATGTGGGCCACAGAGCTGAGACCGTTCATGATGGGCATACTGGTCTCTGTAATTGTCGGAGTTGCGCTGACACTTCCGATCTCTTCCGCTGCTATCTGTGCTGCGCTTGGCCTTACAGGTCTTGCAGGCGGAGCCGCTGTAGCGGGTTGCTGTGCTCAGATGGTTGGCTTTGCGGTAATGTCGTTTAAAGAAAACAGATGGGGCGGATTGGTCTCACAGGGCATCGGCACATCGATGCTCCAGATGGGCAATATCGTTAAGAATCCTAAGATCTGGATTGCTCCAACACTTACTGCTGCTATAACCGGCCCGATCGCGACTTGTGTATTCCACATGGAGATGAACGGAGCTCCTGTATCAAGCGGAATGGGCACATGCGGTCTGGTGGGACAGATCGGTGTTTACTCAGGCTGGGTAGCTGACGTTGCAAGCGGAGCAAAGGAAGCTATCACCGGAATGGACTGGCTCGGTCTCATCCTTATTTGCTTCGTACTGCCTGCCATTCTTGCACCGCTGATCAACGCAGGCTGCAGAAAACTCGGTTGGGTCAAGGACGGAGATCTCACACTGTAAATCCTTTGGAAGTTTATAGAATCATCAGTAGATCAGAGCACACCGTGGAATACATGGTGTGCTCTTTTGATGTCTTGGCTAAGTTTCATGAAACTGATAATATGAAACAGGTATTGAATTACGGATGATCATCCGTGCTTTGGATGGAAACAATATGAAAGAAACAGTTTTCGATATAGTAATAATAGGCGGTGGGGCATCGGGCTTGATGCTGGCGGCTGAGCTGCCACTTGCAGGTGCTCGTGGCATTATACTCGAGGGTACATCCCGCGTCGGAAGTAAACTCCTGATGAGCGGCGGCGGCCGATGCAATATTACTCATGGCGGTTCCATCAAAGATTTCGTAGCTGCTTATGGGGATAAGGGCCCACTGCTTAGAAAGACTCTGTATCGCCACAGCAACGACGAGCTGATGAAATGGCTTGAGGCTCATGGGGTAGAGCTGACAGATGAAGAGTGTCGGATCTTCCCCTCGTCAATGAGAGCGAAGGACATACTTGATGCCTTTACCGAAGCAGCGTCAGATAACGGATGGGACATCAAAACCGGGGCGAAAGTCAGGGACTTGCACCGGGACGATATAAGAGAAGGTTACAGGGACGACACTTGGGTCATAGAGATCGAAAGCGGACAAACTATCCATGCCAATAACGTGGTGATTGCGACAGGCGGCATCACATATCCACAGACGGGCTCGGACGGATCGATGTTCGGTGTCTTGAAAAATCTCGGGGTAAATGTTACTGAGCTGAGACCGGCTCTTGCACCTGTGTATGTCAATGACTACCCATACTGCGAGCTGGCAGGTATCTCTTTACAGGATGTGACTGTGACTGTCGTGAGCAACGCTTCTGCTGCCCCCAGCCGCAAGGGAAAAACTCCTCATATGACAGGGGATATCCTCTTTACTCACGACGGCTTTTCGGGCCCGGCTGTGCTGAACATGTCAGGGTATGTTGAGGTCGGTCAGAAGATACGGCTGAGTTATAACAAAGAGCTCAGCGAGCTGCCTAAGCGGATGCAGCGTGTGCTTCAGGACAGGGCAAGGGGAGAATCAGGAGATATTAAGACGACTGTACTGGCTTCGCTTTTGGATAACGATGACTTTGTTGTAAAGGCTATAGATGAGCGAGGCATGGTGACCGCAGGTGGGATAGCCCTTGATGAAATAGAGACTCGTTCCATGAGAATAAAACGCATGGATGGATTATACGCGATAGGTGAGGCGCTGGATGTGAATGGCATTACCGGCGGATACAATCTGCAGATGTGTTGGTCGACGGCAGGCGCTGCGGCTGGTGATTTGCGCATTTCTGTTGTGTTATAGCCGCTGGAAGCACCAATCTGTCCATTCCTTGACTGGAATAACTACAGAATCAAGAAATGAGACAGAAAGGAGATAGCTTGCTTCGGTTTAGTCGTTGTTCTTGATGCGCTTAAGTGTTTCCGCATGTTCTCTTCTTGGAAGGAACAACGGTACATACTCGATGATTACGTTGGATGTCTGAAGACCGAACCATCTGTCAGGGCTTCCTGCGAATCTTCTTACCAGATATTTGGTCTTGATAAGGATGCTGTCCAGAGGAGCCATATCTCCCTGAAGAGGCAGCATTTTTCTTATCATGCAGAATTTGAATGATCCGATCTCGGAAGGCCCGTAGATGGAATGCTTTTTGGTCTGTGGAGGCAGCTCACCTGTAGCTCTGAGATCCTGTACTATCTGTCTCAGGAAGATATTGATGCGTTGCTTAACTTTATATCCCAGATTCAGATTGATCCTGTATAAATAGTCAGTTCCGAATGTCTCGACTTCGTACTCTGCCTGATAAGGAATGTCTGTTGAGTTTACGCTGATAAACCAATATGCTTCTGCCTTTTTCGGATCCCTGTCGAGTATCGAGTAAAGTATGTCTCGGTCAATAGTCTCAAAATCATCATCCTTAGCGAGGTATACAAGGTTGTTTGCGAGCATCGGGATAGACTCATCTTCCTGAAGTCCTTTGATGTTGTCCAGATAATCTTTTATCTCGAGCTGCACCAGCTGCATGCGCTCGAGCTGTGTGCCGCGATACCAGCAGATCATGATATACAGGATTGCCGCTGAGATTATGATCGCGACATAGCCGCCCACGGCAAATTTACCGAGACTGGAGATAAAGAATATACCCTCTATTGTCGCGAATACCAGGGCGAAGATGACAGCGCCTATGACCTTGCGATGCAGCTTGCCAATGTAAACCGTGAAGAGCACAGTCATCATGAGCATGCTGATGGTGATCGCCAGGCCGTATGCGTTCTCCATGCGTGAGCCGCTGCGGAAGTACAGCACGACTCCGATGCACAGCGCCCAGAGGGTGTTGTTGATAGTCGGGATATAGATCTGGCCCTTTGTATCTGAAGGATAGTGAACATTCAGATGCGGCATGAGGTCAAGTACGGCTGCCTCATGCACGAGCGTATAGCTGCCGCTGATGAGCGCCTGGCTGGCGATGATGGCAGCAAGAGCACTGAGGATGACCGATAAAGGTCTCAGACCTTCAGGCAGCATCATATAGAACGGGTTGAGGTCGTGGATAGCGGCAAGCTCAGGATTGCTTTTGTTTGCAATTATCCACGAGCACTGGCCCATGTAGTTGAGGATCAGGCAGATCTTCACGAAAGGCCAGCTGATGAGGATGTTTTCTTTGCCGACATGACCCATATCGGTATAGAGCGCCTCCGCTCCTGTTGTACAGAGGAAGACACTTCCGAGTATCATGATGCCGGCTTTATTGCCCGGGCTGAAGAGCACTTTGATGGCGTAATATGGGTTCAGAGCTTTGATAAGCCCCAGATCTCCCATAGACAGCCATATGCCCGTAACTCCCAGGAACAGGAACCATATCATCATTACAGGACCGAACATCTTGCCGATCAGGCTTGTGCCGCTTCGCTGGATGAAGAAGAGCACGCTGATTATAGTGATGGTGATCACCAGTACAACGACCTGTCCACCGCCGAGGAAAGCATCCATGGCATCGATACTTCTAAGACCTTCGACTGCTGTTGTTACTGTGACGGCAGGAGTGAGCACTCCGTCCGCGAGCATGGTGCATCCGCCGATCATCGTAGGGATTATCAGCCACTTGCCGCAGTTCTTTACCAGACTGTAAAGTGCGAAGATGCCGCCTTCACCGTGGTTGTCAGCTCTTAGGGCGATCAGTACATGCTTGATCGTAGTGAGCAAAGTGATAGTCCAGATAACCAGAGATAATGCTCCAATAATAAAATCCTCATCGACACCGGCTATACCACCGTTGCCTTCGAGGATGGACTTCATTACATACATTGGCGATGTACCGATGTCACCATAAACGATTCCTATGGTAACGAGGAACATTGCCGCGCTTATATTTCTTTTATGCTGTGATTCACCGCTCTCTATAGTAGCCATTTAAATGCCTCCATTTTAACGACTTAATAAGCTCCGATAAAAATCCCAAATACAGACGGAAGTATAGCACAAGGAAAAGGGTTTTACTAATGCTTTTTCAACTTTTGTAATAGTAAAAAAAAAGACGCGGCCGCATTGGAACGACTGCGTCTTAGAGGGTTATCGGTTAGTGTCACTTTACTCTATTCCGAGTACTTTGTAATCTTTGGCCTCAACTGCTTCTTTTAGAACGATATCATCGACTGCTGTACCCATTGAAACTACAGCTGTACCGGCCTCATGGCTTACATCCGCGGACTCAACGCCGTCAAGAGCTTCAAGAGCCTTCTTTACAGTAGCCTCGCAATGAGGGCACATCATTCCTTCGATCTTCATTGTCTTCTGCATCAATTTTTCCTCGCTTTCATTAGTGTTATCTTTTTCAGGCGTGGCTCCCTGTGTGGCAGCTTTTGCCGTATTATCATTTTCTTCAATGGCGTTCTTTTTTCTGTCGCCTGCATCAAATAGGTTGAGCCTGAGGGCGTTAGTCACTACACAGAAGCTCGATAAACTCATTGCTGCTGCTCCGAGCATAGGGTTAAGTGTCCATCCGAACAAGGAGTAGTAGGCTCCGGCAGCTACAGGAATGCACAGCGCGTTGTAAAAGAATGCCCAGAACAGATTTTCATGGATGTTCTTTAGCACCTTGCGACCAAGCCTGACAGCTTTGACAGCATCAGAAAGCTTGCTGTTCACCAGCACTACGTCAGCAGCATCGAGAGCGACATCTGTTCCTGCCCCTATGGCTATGCCGACATTTGCGCGTGTGAGGGCAGGGGCGTCGTTGATTCCGTCTCCGATCATTGCGGTGCGGCCTTGTGCCATAAGGCGCTTGATGACTTCTTCCTTGCCGCCCGGCAGGACTTCCGCTACGACTTCATCAACGCCGACCTCGGCTGCTATCGCATCTGCGGTCTTCTTTCTGTCTCCCGTAAGCATTACAGTGTGTATGCCCATGTCTTTGAACTGCCTGATAGCTTCAACGCTGTCATCTCTTACGGAATCGGCGAGTGCTATAAGGCCAAGCAGCTTGCCGCCTTTTTCAAAGAGCACAGATGTCTTCCCCGCATTAGAGAATTCCGCTGTTTCTCTCATCAGGCGATCGACGTCGGCCACCGGGACTCCGTTAGCTTCCATGAACCCGGCATTTCCGCCCGCTATGCTGACTGCTTTGGAGCCCTCCCATGTGAATGCTTTGACGCCGCTGCCCGGGATCTCGGTATAGTCGCTTATCCTGAGGGTAGTACCTCCGACGTACTCGGATATCGCTTTCGCGAGAGGGTGGGTAGACCTCGATTCAAGAGCCGAAGCGACAGTAAGTAGCTCGTCTTTTGCCACTCCGCGACAGGTGAATACGTCTGTCACCTTTGGGTCACCGCCTGTGATGGTGCCTGTCTTGTCGAGAGCGACTATCTCTATGCGGCCTGTCTCTTCAAGAGCTGCCGCGGTTTTGAATAATATGCCATTTCTGGCTCCAACGCCACTTCCGACCATTATGGCAACAGGAGTCGCGAGGCCGAGCGCGCAAGGGCAGCTGATGACGAGGACGGAGATCGCTCTGGCGAGAGCAAATCCTGTATCCTTGCCGACCAAAAGCCATATGATCAGAGTCAGGATCGAAATGCCGATAACAACAGGAACAAATATGCCCGACACGCGGTCGGCTATCTTGGCTATAGGCGCTTTGGTAGCAGCTGCATCGCTTACCATACGAATGATCTGCGCGAGCGTGGTATCCTCGCCAACCCTCGTAGCTTTGCAGCGAAGGAACCCGGACTGATTGGTAGTAGCAGCGGATACGCTGTCGCCCGGCTTTTTATCCACCGGAATCGACTCACCTGTAAGAGCGGCTTCGTTGACCGCCGAATTACCTTCAATGATAATGCCGTCGACAGGAATGTTTTCTCCCGGATGTACCAGGAAAACATCATCGACACGCACCTGCGATACAGGTATTTCCTCCTCTATACCGCCACGCTCGACTATTGCAGTCTGAGGAGCCAGCTTCATGAGGCTCTTCAGGGCGTCTGTAGTCTTGCCCTTGGAGCTTGCCTCGAGCATCTTGCCGACAGTGATGAGGGCAAGTATCATGGCAGCAGACTCGAAGTAAAATCCATGCATGTATTCCATGACTGCCTCGCTGTCGCCAGAAAGCTGAGCGTCGGTCATCGCGAAGAGTACATATACGCTCCAGCAGAATGAAGCCGCGCTTCCCATTGCTACCAGAGTATCCATATTAGGCGCTCCATGTATGAGGCCTTTGAATCCGCTGATGAAAAATTTCTGATTGATCACCATCACGATCGCGGCCAGGATCATTTGCACAAGGCCCATCGCTATATGATTGCCTTCAAAGAATGAAGGGATCGGCCATCCCCACATCGTATGCCCCATGGAGAAATACATGAGCACGATAAGGAAGGCAAGCGAATAGATGAGGCGCTTTTTGAGCACCGGTGTTTCTCTGTCTACGAGGGCATCCTCTTCCGCGGCAAAGCTTCCGGCTGAAGTAGCCTCTGGAGTATCGTTCATTTTTAGACGGGCTCCATAGCCGGCGTCTGTTACGGCGCGGATTATATCCTCAGGGGATGCGTTTCCTTCGACACCCATTGAATTTGTAAGAAGACTCACTGAGCATGAGTCGACGCCGTCGACTTTAGACACCGCCTTTTCGACTCGTGCCTGACAAGCGGCACAGCTCATACCTGTTACTACATATTGTTCCATTTTTACCTTTCCTTATTTTTCCCCGAGGGATCAAAAATCGGCTTTATCGAAGGAGCTTGCCTCCGGAGATCAATGATTTCTACCTTACGACAAAGTCGTACATTCGTAGAAATCATTACTTCATCATCTTCTGAAGGGTGGTGACGAGTTCTTCAACTACTTCATCATTGCCTTCTTTTATATCATTTCTGACACATGTGCGTATGTGGTTTGAAAGCAATACTTTGCTGAAACTGTTAAGAGCCGAATTGACAGCTGAAGTCTGGATCAGGATATCGGGACAGTATGCTCCTCGCTCCACCATTGCTTTGATCCCGCGCACTTGTCCTTCGATGCGGCTCAGCCTGTTGATAAGATCTTTGTATTCTTCGGGGCTGCGCTCTTTATGTTTTTCACTGCAAGCACAGCAGTCCTTGGACACGCTTTTGCTGACTTTGTTTTCTGTCATATCGATAACCTCTGAAATTATTTACAACTCTTGTAAAGGGACGTGTTGTTTCTTGCATATACCCTGTAGGGGTATCTCTCAATGCAAATATATACCTCGTGGGGGTATGTGTCAAGCGCCGACGCAGCGTTCGACGGAAACTCAAAAAATTGTTTTAGTTTCTATTATTTATTGTCTACCTTAGGCTCTGCGTGATACAATTATCACAGTAATGTGAGCATACGAAACAGTATGCTCGTGCGGCGAATACGCCGCGAGGGAGAGGTAAGAGGAGATATATATAATGAAAGACCTAAAACATCTTATCTACTTCGAGGACCTGCTGCAGGAAGCCAACAACGAGCTCGTACAGCAGGCTCAGAAGGAAGGCATGAAGTGCGTAGGTTATATGTGCGAAAACGTGCCTGAGCCTCTGCTCAATCTTCCGGGGATCTTTTCGTCAAGACTCCGCGCTCCGCGCACCGGTTCGATCGATGTAGGGACTTATTATCTGACCAGCTTCCTCTGTGAGTATTCGAGAGCTATTCTCGAAAGAGCTCTTGAGGGAGGCTATAACTATCTGGATGCGTGCATCACACCAGACGGATGCACAATGCTCAACCGCTGTGTCGAGAACATGGATCTTCTCCACGCGATGGGTAAGGACAAACCGGGATTCTTCTTCGACTATATGGAGATCCCTATGAAGGCAGACTATAACGGTCTCGACCTCTACGTTGTCCAATGCCAGAACCACATTCTCAAGCCGCTAGCTGAGAATTACGGTATCGATACATCCGATGCCGCTATCCGTAAAGCAGTCGATCAGCACAACAAAGTCTGCGAGCTGATTAGAGCTATCGGAGATTTCAGAAAGCTCGACAAGCCTACTATCACAGGTTACGAGTACAACGTGATCTGCCTGGCAACATACGTTGCGCCTAAGCATCTCTTGATCGACAAGCTTGAAGAGACTCTTGAAGAACTCAAGAAGAGGGAGCCTGATGAAAAGCCTTGGTTCAGGGCAAGAGTCGAGGTCGTTGGCTCCGAAGTCGATGACACAGACTTCATCAAGATCGTAGAGGACAGCGGAGCGTTCGTATGCGCTGACAGATACTGCTATGGCTCACTTCCTGGCAGAGATCCTATCTATCTCAATGACGATGAGGACGCTCTGACACAGGTCTGCAGAGCTTATATGTACAGGGGCGAGTGCCCACGCTACATGGATACTCCGACAATGGACGGCCGCCGCGAGTATGTTGCGGAGATCGCCAAGGAGTACAAAGCAGACGGTATCATCTATCAGCAGATGAAGTTCTGCGACCCATGGGCTTACGAGAGAATGCTCGGTTCGCATATCCTCAGAGAAGACTACGGCTATCCTGTGCTCGCTGTTGACAGACCGTACGCTATCGGTACCTCCGGACAGATGAGGACCCGTGTACAGGCCTTCATTGAGAGTATCGACATTAAGAAGATCCAGAAGGAGGGCTAGTGATGGCAAGCAAAAAATTTAAGACTATGGTAAACCCCGAGAAAATCAAGGGTGACACCAGATACGGCGACCTTTACAAGCCACATGGCAAGGTTCGCAAGAGAAGAGAGTGGCGTGGTCTCGGCGATACGCTTTATGATTACACCAGATGGATGGGCATCCTGCTCACACTCGGTAAATTCATGGTAGTGCCACGCAACATCAAATTCTTCTTCAGATATCGCTGGATGGCCAACTACCTGGCAGTTCCAATGATGGTAGACAGATTCACTCAGGGCCTCAGAGGTGAATACCTCAGGATCGCTCACGAAGAGCAGGATCTTATCATCATCGACGTAGCTAAGTTGCTCGGCAACCTGGCACGCGGTGACCGCAGAGTCGGTAACGATGAGGAGTTCTCCAAGATCAACGTACTCGTTGATGAAAACGAGATGACAGCAGTTATGATGGGATTCCCAAATCTTAAGTGCACATCCCGTGAGACTCCATCCACATACGTACCTGTACTTCTGAATCAGCACGCTGTTGAGCACTATCTCGACGTAGTTCAGGAATACGGACTCCCTGGAGACGTTTGCCCGATGCCTGCTGCTGAGGCCGGTACATCTATGGACGACGATGCTCCTATCCTCGGTGCCTGCGCTATCCAGTGCAACACCACATGCGACGGTTCGCTTCTGTCCAACGGAGTACTTTCGAGGAAACTCGAGAAGGAAGACGGCATTCCTGTATTCCAGCTACCTGCTCCTCTCCGTCATAAAGAAGAAGACGTTCAGGACTACGCTGCTGAGGAGATCAGAAGAGCTATCAAGTTCATCGAAGAGAACACAGGTCATAAATGGGACTGGGATTATTACTTCGAATGCGCTCGCAGAGTCAACATCGCGACTCGCGCTCGTAATGAATGGCTCGACATGAACAAGACGCCTTATCCACAGGTATTCGGCGGCAACCTCGCCCTTTACACAGAGACCAACTACATGGCTATCTGCGGTAAGGTTCCTGAATTCGAAAGAGCTGACAAGCGCATCACAAAGCTCGCCGAGAAGGCATATAAGAAACAGAAGATGGCAGCTCCTGAGTATCGTCACAGAGCGATCGTTTGGGGCGTACAGTCTCACTTCTATATGGACTTCCTCGTATGGCTGCTCAACTGCTGGGGCATCGTGCCTCTGACAGACATGCTTTCCTGCATCAATACAGAGATGATCGCAGAGACAGATACTCCTGAGAACAGAGAGCAGGCTTACTACGATATGGCTATGCTGACTGAAGAAATGATCATGAGAAACCGTACACACGGCGGTTACAAAGTACTCCTCGACGATCTCTTCGAATTCGTTGAGCAGTTCGATGCCGATATGATCATCCTTTGGGAGCACATTACATGTAAGGCTCTCGATGGTATGCACGGACTCTTTGAGGACAGAGCGAGAGATCTCGGAGTTCCTCTGATGTGGGTCAACCACCAGCTCTTCGACCCTCGTGTCGTATCCAGACAGGGCGTAAGAGACCAGGTCAACCAGTTCATGAGAACAGTAATGCAGGAGGAGCCACTCGATCCTACACTCGAGATCCTCGACGACGAGAATTCATGGTAGAGATCCTTCGATCTCGATATGAAACTTACTTCCTCAATCGAGCCACTGTTTCTCAAGTGGCATGACAGGAATGTTTTAGAGATAATAGTATATTTCGGAGGGTAAAAATGAAAAAGAAACTATTGAAAGCACTGCTGTATGTCCTTACCGGCGGACTCGCATTCTTCGTAGTGACATTCACAGTCTACTTCTTCAATCTCGACATGAAGCTGACTTCCTCAATCGAGCCACTGCTTCTCAAGTGGTATGACAGGATCCCAAGAAATCAGCATCTGTAAAGAGACTGACAAAATCAAACGAAGCGGACAAGGCCGCAGCATAAAATATGCCGCGGGCGAAACCAAATCAAACCAAAAAAACTGCTGCCTGGCCGGGCGGCAGTTTTTGTATGGAGCCAACAAAGTCGAAAGTTATGTGGAAACCGGGCAAAAACGACTAAAACCACATAACTTTAAAGTTGAGCCGTGTCAGGCCGGAATGAAAAGTTAGGGGGGTAGGAATTCGATTGAGAATGGGAGCTATTGTACCCGATCTTCTTGTTTGATAATAAGCATCGAAATGGTGGCAAGGGCAGCACAGACAGCGAGCCAAATGCCGGCGATCCATTTCGCCGCGTCGAAGAATACGACTTCCTGCATGATGTTGATCAGATTGTCTTTGTCCGGATATAGTATCCACAGATCATTATCAAAGAAGATGTGGTGAAACTCAGTAAAGACCCATGTAAAATCTATCGCGCACATGATACCAATGATTACAGAGAGTGCAGCGATAAAAGCGATGGACTTAAGATATCCTTTCGCGAGGAGCGCGGCAGCTTCTCGCTTTTTATAATGCATAAATATATAGATGACAAGGCCGACAAGCAGAAGGGCAGCGATCACTCGTACCCGGATGCCTTTTTGGAACAAAACCCTGCAGTCATAGAGGTGAGATTTCTCACGGTCTGTAAAGAAAGGCTGTGTCACACCGTCTATGGTCGCTTCGGTATTGTCAAGTGTGTCAAGCCTGCCGATGCAGTACTCGAGCATATCCTCTGTAACGTGGACTGCATCGTCTAGGGACATCTCGCCGCGGACATATTGTGGAGTATTGTACTTGGCATATTCGTTGCGCCACCAATCAGGTATCCAGTAGCAGACTGCCTGAAGTGAAGTGATCAGAAGGATCAGAATAAGGCATAGCCCGCAAATGAATGCGGCGATCTTATGTGTGAGTGGGTTTTCGTGGATCTTGTTCATAACGAACTCATAATATTACTTAATTATCTAGAATTCAATTAAATCATCCCGGCGGGACTCCTTCGGTAAAAGAGGGATGAAAGTATTATGGCAAACAAAAAGCCGCATACGCGGCAGTTTTGTTATGTAGATATTGTAAGAGGGATGAAAGTATTATGGCGAAAGTTAGAATTTACTAACTCTCTGCTACGCCATTATATTAGCACCCCGATTTCCTATTGTCAAGGTAGGAATTAAAAAATTTTGAAAAAATTTTTCTATCACTCAGCCTTGACTTCAACACCCTCATATTTGAAGCAATCCATGAATTTCAGTTTGAAAAGATTCTTCTTGTGAAGGCTGTCGATACGCTCTTTTGTGGCAGGGTCGTCGATCTCACCTGTACGGATGTATCTGTCGAGCACCTCGTATGTGAAGCCGAGTTTGTCTTCGTCGCTCATACCGGAGAGGCCGTCAGAAGGCACCTTGTCGATCAGGACGGCAGGTACGCCAAGCTCTCTTCCCATGGCCCTTATCTCTGCAGTCGTGAAACATGACATAGGGCTGAAGTCACCTACAGAATCACCGTAGCGTGTCGAATACCCGACCCAGTCCTCCGAAAGGTTGCAAGTGTTTACGACTCTGCCGTTTCGGCTCTGGCACACCGCGTAAAGGGTAGACATCCTGAGCCTCGGCGGAAGATTGATTATGGAATCCTTAGAGAGCTTGATCCCCTTGCGGCCGAACTCTTCGACCAGACCGTCGTATGCGCCTTTGATATTGATAGTGTAGTGCTCTATCCCAAGGTGCTCGACCAGCAATTCAGCCATGTCTATGTCGGACTGTTCGCCGTTTGGCATCAGGACACCGATGACGCGGTCCTTGCCGAGAGCATTGACACAAAGCGCCGCGGCGATGGAACTGTCTTTGCCGCCGCTTATGCCGACGATAGCGTTGCAGCCGGGACCGTTTTTATCAAACCATTCTCTTATCCATTCGGTAGTTGCATCTACCGCTTTCTTAGCATCGAATCCCATAATATGCCTCCAAATCAGTAAGCAGTTTGTTCAATTAATTATCACTCCACAATTGTAGCATATGTTACAATGAAAAGGTAAAAAAGACAGCCGGCTCGGCTGTGTGATCAAGGAGACTAGGAGAAAATGAAACCATATTTTATAAAGGATCTTAAACCGGATGACGCTCAGCGGATCGAGGACAGATATCTTGTCAGGAACGCGGATATCCGGGATGGCAATAACGGTAAAAAGCATCTTTATATGACACTTGGAGACGCGAGTGGAGATATCCAGTCTGTTAAATGGAGCCTTACTCCGGATGAGCTCAAAGCCTACTCTAAGATCGAGCCCGGCATGGTGATCTCGATAGTGGGCAGATGCAAGGATTATAAAGGTCAGAATCAGCTTATAGTCGACGCTATCAAGGGAAGGGCTCAGGAAGGAAGCTATGAGAGAAGCGATCTTTTCAAAGCTGCGCCTGAAGAGCCGGAGGAGATGTATGACTATATCGTAGGAAAGATAAAGGACTTCAAGGACGAGGAACTCAAAGAGCTCTGCCTCTCGTTTTATGAGGGCGAGAAGGAGAGGCTGATGTATTATCCGGCGGCGATGAGCAATCACCACGCCGAGTACGCGGGGCTTTTGTATCATGTGAAGCGCATGATGATGATGGGTGAACTCGCTTGCGAGGTATATACCTATTTAGATAAAGACCTGCTGCTTGCCGGTGTGGCCCTTCATGACATAGAGAAGCTCGATGAACTCGCTTCCGATGAGAACGGTGTAGTGCCTGAGTATACACTTAAGGGCAAGATGCTCGGCCACCTCGTGATGGGAGTCGAAGCGATAGGAGAGCGCTGCCTTGAGCTCGGTATCGATGAGGAAAAGTGCCTGCTTCTCCAACACATGTCGCTGACTCATCATTATGAACCTGAATTCGGTAGCCCAAAGAAACCTCTTTTCCCGGAGGCCGAGATGCTCCACTACCTGGATATGGTAGACGCAAAGATGTTCGATGTTGAGGACGCCCTTAAGTTCGTCAAGCCGGGCGAATTCAGCGAGAGAGTATACACTCTCGATAATCGCAAATTGTACAAAAGAACTTTCTAATAGCAAATGACACAAGAAGGCAAACTCGGGAAGATAATATTCAACAATCCTGAGAACGGCTATACCGTAGCGATCTTCGATACTGAGGAGAGCTCGTTCCGTATAGCCGGTTCTTTTGCTGAGCCCAAAACAGGGGCAAAGTACAGACTGGAAGGAAGGTTCACTGTCCACCCGAGATATGGTGAACAGTTCAGCTTTACAGATCATGAGGAATTGATGCCCGAAGGAGCCGATGCTATATACGAATTTTTAGCTGCCGGCAATGTTAGGGGGATCGGCCCTGCAACAGCAAGACAAATTGTAGATACGTTCGGGGATGAGTCCCTGACAGTGATAGAAGAGACTCCGGAGAAACTCTTGACCATAAGTGGGATAGGGGCGAAGACGCTCGCTAAGATCACTGAATCATTCAGTGAGTCGAGGGAATTTGCCAATACGGCCATAGAGCTTAGGGAGCTTGGGATCGGAATGAGCGAGGCCGTAAGAGTATACAGGATGTATGGCAAGGAATCGGTGAGTGTGATCAAGGAGAATCCTTACACGCTTGCTGATGATATCCGAGGTATAAATTTCAATATGGCGGATAATATTGCCGCGCGGCTCGGGATCGAGCCGGGCAGCAGCGTGCGCATCGAAAGTGGCATCCGCTTTATGCTCAAACAGTGGGCCGTTTCGGGCAGCACGCTGGTGCCTGCATCGCTCCTGTCGGAGCGATGCGCGGCCTTCCTGGACGTAACTATAGAAGATGTGAAGGACTCGCTTCGCGATATGATCTTCGCGGGTGAGCTCGAGGAAGACTCGTTTGACGGCGTGCAGGTGATCTACCTATATGGGTATTACCATGCCGAACAAAGAGTAGCCCACGCTATAACCGGTCTGATGCGCGCTTTTGCAAAGCCTCTGCCAATGGACAAGGCCAACGCGCTATATTCTGCCGAGCAGGCAGCCGCTGAGCTAAACGAAGACGGGGTAGAACTCTCAGACGAACAGCTTAAAGCTGTGGAGACCTGCCTCGACAACAACGTTACGATCATTACAGGCGGACCGGGCACCGGAAAGACAACTATAATCAATACACTTGTAAGGATATTCGAATTCGCGGGGCTCAGCTTTGCTCTTGCTGCCCCTACGGGACGAGCTGCCAAGAGGATGGAGGAAGCTACGGGAAAACCCGCAATGACCATCCACAGGCTACTTGAGTTCGTGTGGTCTGATGAAGAGGATACTCTGAATTTCGGCAGGAATGAGGAGAACCCTCTTGAACAGGACGTGGTCATAATCGACGAAGCTTCGATGATAGATCTGATGCTTATGGACGGGCTCCTAAGCGCAATGAAAGAAGGCACAAGACTGATCTTTACAGGTGATGCCGATCAGCTTCCGTCCGTCGGAGCGGGCAACGTGCTGCGCGATATGATAGCTTCTGAGGTCATTCCTACGATACGTCTCAAAGCTATTTTCCGCCAGGCTTCAGGAAGCGGGATCGTTACCGCATCCCACCTCATAAATAGCGGAGATTATCCCGACAAGGAGATAGGCGGCGACTTTTACATAATTACCAGATCAAATGAAAACGCTATTGCGGATACAATAAAAGATTTTGCGGGCGGCAGATTGGAGAGCGCGTTTGGCTTTGTGAATTCGTCAGACGATATACAGGTGCTTACTCCTACTAAACGCGGCATGCTCGGAGCGCCGAGCCTCAACTCCATGCTCCAGGAAGTTCTGAATCCTCAGGCAGAAAACAAAGCTGAACTCAAGGTGGGACAGATCATATTCCGCGAGGGGGATAAGGTGATGCAGCTCAGAAACAACTACGGAGCCGAGTGGCGCACCGACTATTTCGCGACCGAAGGCGAAGGCGTGTTCAACGGAGATATGGGAGTTGTTGAATCGGTGAATGCTGCCGACAAGAAGATGACGGTGAGAATGGATGACCGACTCATAGACTACGAGGGAGAGATGCTCGAAGAACTCGATCTTGCTTACGCGGTCACCGTACACAAGAGCCAGGGGTCAGAGTTCCCTGTGGTCATAATACCGATGTACAGCTTCCCGCCTATGCTTATGACGAGAAATCTCTTGTACACAGCGGTAACAAGAGGTAAAAAGCTTGTACTTATAGTGGGCGACCCAAACAGGTTTCGTTCGATGATCGATAACAATAGAGCGGATGAGCGCTATACCGGACTTAAAGAGCGTCTTATACTTCTTGACGCCGACCCGTTCTCTTCATCCGGTCTGAGATTTTAGAGACGTATTTGATAAAGGGTTTGGAATAAATGGAAGGGCTTTCTTGGATCAGAAAACTTGGAAATGAGGTGCTTGATCTGGTTTATCCGCCGGGGCTTTATTGTATAAGCTGCGGCAAGATCACAGACAGCAGTCGCACATACGGCCTGTGTAATGACTGCATGGCAGCAGCAAACTGGATCACAGGCAGACATTGTGAAAAATGCGGGAAGCCTCTCGCCGATAACGACCCCGGGCCGCTGTGCTTTTCGTGTTCGGACGGCGAGGCAAATGGCAGACCACATTCTTTTGACAAAGGTTACGCCTGCAGCGCATATGACAGCGTAGCCCAGTCGATCATATTTGCTTTCAAGTATGGCTCACGAAGTGATATAGGGGATGTATTGGGAGAGATGCTTTTCGACAGGATGCTTTCCGAGTACGAGCCGGACGAACTTGCTGGCATGTACGACCTGGTGATACCGGTGCCGATATTTTCAGAAAAGAAAAAGAAACGCGGGTACAACCACGCTTCTCTGATGGCGGAAAGATTCTCCAAAAGAACCGGTATAAAATGCGAAACGGAGGCCGTTTTACGAACCAGAGCCACGAAACCGATGAAGGGTCTGAGGCCCGAAGAAAGAAAAGCCAATATATCCGAAGCTTTTACTTTGCGGGAACGGAAGCGCTCCTTAATAAGCGGAGCACGGATATTGCTGATAGATGACATCTACACCACAGGCGCCACGATCGATGAGATCGCGATCATGCTGAAAAGAAATGGCGCGTCGCGCGTTGATTTTCTTGCATACGCTGCAGCAGCAGACTACCTGATAGTCTGATCGTTTTTCAACGCCTTGTTTTTGCAGGGTGTTTTTTGTTTTGATAGCAATATCTTCTTGGTATAATTAACTAATAGTTGCAATTGAAAATTCTTTTCCGGTCAGGAGGATCAGACGTGGATTCCATAGAGAGATACAGCTTTGATAAAAAATCACAGGAATTGCTGGAGCAATTAATGATCCCGCTGGGCATCTATCAGTTTATCGACAAGCGGGTCGTCACTCTTGTGCTGTCAGAAGGCTTTTGTAAGATGTTCGGGTATGAGGATCGAGCTCAGGCATATCACGATATGGATCACAATATGTACAAGGATGCCCATCCTGACGATGTTGCGAGGATCGCGGATGCTGCTGTACGCTTCGCGACCGAAGATGGAGAGTATGATGCCATTTATCGCTCAAGATGCATGACAACAGATGGGTATATGGTGGTCCACGCGAAGGGAAAACACGTGATGACCAATACGGGCGTACGTCTTGCTTATGTATGGTATCTTGATGAAGGTCCATACAATGAAGGACCTGAAAAATCAGGGATGTCACATACCTTGGATAATGCTATCCATGAAGACTCTTTCCTTAGGGCCAATCTGTATGATCATTTGACCGGGCTCCCTAACATGACATATTTCTTTGAGCGCGCCGAGATAGCAAGAGACGCATATATAAGAGACGGAAGCGTGCCGGTATACCTCTACATGGATCTCTGCGGCATGAAGTTTTTTAATACAAAGAACGGCTTCGCGGAAGGAGACAAGCTGCTGCGGGAGTTTTCCAGACTCATAAACAGCACTTTCAGCAACGAGAACAGCTGCCGCATCGGCGCCGACCATTTTGCGGCATTTACTACTGAGGATGGTCTTGAGGATAAACTGAAAGACTTTTTAGCTGAATGCGAACTGATGAATGGCGGCAATAACCTGTCGGTACACATAGGGATTTATTCTAACAGTATGGGATTTGTCCCGGTAAGTACAGCTTGCGACCGGGCAAAGATAGCTTGTGATGCCATAAAAAGCACTTTTGCCTCGCGCTTCAATTACTATCGCTCGGAATTAACAGAGAATGACGAAAAGCGGCGATATATCCTTAAAAATATCGATAACGCGATCGTGGATGGATGGGTTACGGTATACTATCAGCCGATCATAAAGGTCTCAACCGGCAGGGTCTGCGGTGAGGAGGCTCTTGCGCGATGGATCGACCCGGAACTTGGCCTTCTGGCACCGGAAGAATTCGTTCCGTATCTGGAAGATTCCGGACAGATATACAAGCTTGATCTGTATGTGCTTGAACAGATTCTCGAAAAAATGAGGTCTCAGAGTGAGGCCGGGTATAATATCGTTCCCCACTCTATAAATCTGTCCAGATCTGATTTCGATAACTGCGACGTGGTGGAAGAAGTAAGGCTGCGTGTAGATGCTTCGGGGATAGATCGTAAGATGATCAACATCGAGATCACTGAAAGTACCATCAGCAGTGAATTTGAGTTCATGAGGGAACAGGTGAAACGCTTCCAGAGCCTGGGTTTTCAGGTTTGGATGGATGATTTCGGAAGCGGCTATTCTTCCTTAAATATGCTGCAAACAATAAGGTTCAACCTGATCAAGTTTGATATGAGCTTTATTAGGAGCATCGAGGAAGGAGACGGCGGAAAGCTCCTCATGGCAGAACTTATGCGTATGGCGAATAATCTTGGTGTAGATACCGTATGCGAAGGTGTAGAGAAAGAAGAGCAGCTGGAGTTCCTGAAGAAGATCGGGTGCTCAAAGATACAAGGATTTTATTTCAGCACTCCTATTCCGCTTGAAGAGGTCTTGGAGAGATTCAGGACGGGAAGACAGATCGAATATGAGTACACAGATGAGCTCGGTCAGGGGGTGGCAGAGTCGACAAGTGATGTACTGCCGATCAGCCTGAACGCTAACGCGATCAATCATAAGGCTGCTATATACACCCATATCGCTCAGGCTCTCGCCAGGGGCTATACAGATTTGTATTATGTCAATATGGATAGTGATGAGTTGATCGAATTCCACACAGATGACGAGCACGGTGTTCTAAGCGAGGTGAGGCAAAGCGCTGATTTCTTCGAGGGCTGTGAAAGGGACGCTAAAACAGGAGTCCATCCAGATGACCAACAAAAGTTTATACAGGCCATGAAACGCGACTTCCTTGATAAAGCTCTTCAGGAAAACAAAGTTTTTGAAATGACTTATCGAAGGATAAAAGGCGGCCGCCCGTTCTACGTTCAGATGAAAGTTACTCGGTCGATGGACGACGAGAGGTTCATTGTAATAGCCGTACAGGATATCGATGAGCAAGTCAGACATCGCATAGAAAGAGAACGCAGGCAGGAAGAAAAGTACGGGAGGCTTCTTGAGGAGGCGCAGGAACAGGCAAGTATCGATGCTCTGACAGGAGTCAAGAACAGACATTCCTATCTGGAAGTTGAAGCAAATATGGACCGGCTGATAGAGAGAGGCGAGCAACCGCCATTTGCCATCGTTATGTTCGATGTGAACGACCTGAAGGCGATCAATGATGAACACGGGCATCAGTTCGGAGATCAGTATCTGAAGGACGCGTGTATGATCATTTGTAATATCTTTAAACGAAGTCCGGTATTCCGTGTCGGCGGCGATGAATTTGCTGTGATCTCGCAGGGCAGCGATTATGAGAATATGGAAGATCTGCTTTTGAAACTGCGTGAGCACAACCAAGAAGCTGTGCGCAGCGGTGGTATCGTGATCGCCTGTGGCATGGCTAAATATGAGGGCGATTCTTGTGTTGCCGCAGTGTATGAACGCGCGGATCATAACATGTATGATGATAAAGATAGGCTTAAAAGAAGCGATAGATAAGCGGGGAGGAAGAATATCCATATGTTCAGAGAGATGAGAAGAAGACCACAGGCCTTGAGCCATGAAGAGATAATAGATCTGCTCAAGACCGAGACCAGAGGAGTGATGTCCGTGCAGGGCGATAACGGTTACCCTTATGGTGTCCCGATCAATCATTATTACAATGAAGAGGACGGAAGACTATATTTCCATGGAGCGAAGTTTGGGCACAGAGTCGACTCTGTGAGGAAAGACCCTAAGGTTTCTTATTGTGTCTATGGACAGGAAGAGAAGAAAGAGGGAGACTGGGCCTATTACGTGAAGAGCGTTATAGTATTCGGCAAAGCGATCCTCATTGAGGACGAGGAAGAGATAAAGAAAATAAGCAGACTGTTGTGCAAAAAGTTCCCGTGTACAGACGAGTATATCGAAGGTGAGATCGAGAAGGACACGAAAAACACCCTGCTGATAGCCATAGATATCGAGGATATAAACGGCAAACTGGTGCATGAGGCATAATGCAAAGAGAGCTGCAGATGAAACTATTTCTTGACGACAGACGCACTCCGCCTCGGGGAGGAGGGTATAAATCGGCAGATAATTATGCGGATTTCCTCGCTCTGCTTGATAAATACAGAGACTGCCTCGAAGAGGTGAGTCTTGATTATGATCTCGGCTGGGACAGCATGTTTACAGGCTTTGATGCGCTCAAATACATGAAGCGTCATGATATGCATCCTGTTCACATCAACGTACACTCAACACACATAAGCGGACGGGACAAAATGCTGACTTTCGCGACTGTAAATTTCCCTGAAGCACAAGTGACAGGCTGGCCTGTTGACTGGTGATTTATCATTATTAGTGCATTTGCGATTTGCTGCAAAAAACTATGGTAATATGTTGTAAAAAAACGCGGAATCGCTTGCGGTATATGTACAGCTCTGATAAAATCGTTTTGAAGGAAACGGAAGCACATTAAAAAGTTTCCGACTTTGTCTGACAACGCCGGAAATCGTTCTGGATTTGCGGTCCGTTTATGAGAGGGTGAAATATGGCAAACATAGCAGAAGACGAGCTTAGGGTCCGCATTCTTGATGAGGCGGCAAGGCTTTTTGATGAGAAGGGCATCAGATTTACAATGGATGATCTTGCCCGTTCTTTAGCTATGAGCAAAAAAACTATTTATACGGTATTCAGGACAAAACGTTCTATCATGACAGCCACTCTCGACCGCTTTTTCGCGGAGGCCTATAAAGAACAGGAAAAGATACTCAGCGACGATTCGCTTTCGATCACCGATCAGCTCCGCAGGGTCATAGGAAGCGTGCCAGAGCGTTATATAAGCCACGATCTTAGTCAGCTTTATATCCTGAAGGACAGATATCCTGCCGTATACAGACACTGGCACAATTGCCGTGAGGAATATTGGGAGGTAGTGGAGCTCCTGATAGAAAAAGGAATCAGAGCGGGAATGATAAGGCCTGTCTCGATGCCTATCCTCAAATCGATGTTCCAGCGCACGATAGAGCAGTTCTTCCAGAGCGATATTCTTATCAAAAACAAGATATCGTATAAGGACGCGCTGTCAGAGGTAGCGGATATCCTTATCGATGGCATCACCGTTAAATAAACTCCGGTATGCAGCCCTTTGGCTACAGACAACAAGGTAAGTCGCCTCATATAAGGGCTTAAAAATACAAAAATAATAAAAGTAAATTATTGTAAGAGAAAGAGAGGGAAAAGTATGGCAAAAAAGGCTAAACAGCTGAGCCACGACGAGAAGATCTTTAAGCTGATAAAGATCATCACTGACCGTAAGGAGATCCTCCTCGGACTCGAGAAGCCTTCCAAGGATTCTCCTGAGTACTGGGGAATGGACGCCGGCTATCAGTATGTCGTCAGACGTTATGGCAAGGACCTGGCAGAGGAATGCCTCGACGTAGCTCTTGTAATGGGTAAGCGTAAGCCAAGAACTTTCGCACAGATGAAAGAGCTTACAGGTTGTAATGATGACGCTCATCTCAAGAAAGTTCTCGAGGCTCTCGGACAGTATGGTCTGATCGAGTGGAACAACGAGAACGAAGACGGAAAGAACCCGTCTCACGAGAGAAGATATGTTCTCGACCAGTATGTACCTGGGAGTGCTGAGATCATGGTAATGAGAGACCAGATCATGCCAGCAGATTATGGCGTAGCTGACTTCTTCGAGAGAATGACATATCTGCCGCTCGCAGGCATCACTCAGATGGTAGCTAAGGGTGGATCCGGTATCGGAATGCACGTAATCCCTGTAGAGAAGGCTATCCCTGCAGAGTGCGAATCACTCGATATCGAGCATATCTCGTATTGGCTCAAGAAATACGAAGGCCAGATCGGTCTCGGAATGTGCTCCTGCCGTAAGCAGCAGACAGAGAGAGGCGAAGGTTCCGGAGATATCATGCAGTACTGGTGCATGGGTCTTGGTGATTTCGCTGACTACTGCCGTGAGTCAGGCATGGGCTATGATATCACTTATGAAGAAGCTCTCGAGGTACTCGAGAAGGCTGAGCAGAAGGGTTACGTACACCAGGTAACAAACATCGACGGCGAGAACAAGATCTTCGCTATCTGCAACTGCGCAGTAGGTGTTTGTAACGCTCTTCGTACATCCCAGCTCTTCAACACACCTAACATGTCCGCTTCTCCATATGTATCGGAATCCGATCCTGAGAAGTGCGTAGCATGCGGCAAGTGCGTCGAGGTCTGTCCTGCAGGCGCTGTCAGACTCGGACAGAAGCTCTGCACAAAGCACGGCGAGATCGAATATCCAAGACACGAGCTTCCAGACAGCAACTTCTGGCCGGAAGACAAGTGGAACTGGAACTACAAGAACGAGAATGGTGTTATCCAGACATGGCCTACAGGAACAGCTCCTTGTAAGTCTGCCTGCCCACTCCATATCTCAATTCAGGGTTACATTGACATGGCTTCGAGAGGCGAGTACAGAGACGCTCTCGAGCTGATCAAGAGAGACAACCCATTCCCGGCAGTCTGCGGCGCTATCTGCCATAAGTACTGCGAGCTCGAGTGCACAAGAGGCACAGTTGATGACGCTCTTGCTATCGACGATATCAAGGCATTCATCGCAGCTAAGGACCTCGAGGATGAGCACAAGTACATCCCACCTATGGTTTCGACCACAAGAGAGCAGTTCGAGCAGAAGATCGCTATCATCGGTTCCGGTCCTGCAGGACTTTCCTGCGCTTACTTCCTCGCTCTCGAAGGCTACAAGCCAACAGTATTCGAGAAGCAGGAGATGGCCGGCGGAATGATGACACTCGGAATCCCTAACTTCAGACTCGAGAAGGACGTTGTAAACGCTGAGATCGACATCCTCAAAGAGATGGGCGTTGAGATCAAGTGCGGAGTCGAAGTTGGTAAGGACGTAACTATCCAGCAGCTGAGAGAAGAAGGCTACAAGGGCTTCTTCGTAGGTACAGGTCTCCAGGCTTGCGGCAGACTCGGTATCCCTGGTGACGACGCTAAGGGCGTTATCGGCGGTGTTGACTATGTCAAGAGCGTAACACTCGGCAAGGCCAAGAAGCTCAGCGGTGACGTAGTAGTCATCGGCGGCGGAAACATCGGTGCTGACGTATCCCGTACAGCTATCCGTCAGGGCGCAAAGAGCGTACATCTGTACTGCCTCGAGTCCTGGGATGAGATGCCAATGGGCGCTGAGGACCAGGAATTCCTACAGGAAGAGGGAATCGTCATCCACGATGGATGGGGCCAGACAGAAGTCGTTACAAAGGACGGCAAGGTCACCGGAATCAAGTTCCATAAGTGCACACAGGTCAAGAACGCTGAGGGAAGATTCGATCCTAAGTTCGACGACAACGAGACAACAGAGCAGGCTTGCTCGACTATCCTGTTCTCCATCGGACAGAAGCCTGATTACGGCAAACTGTTCGAGGGCACAAAGGTAGAGTTCTCGCCACGCGGATTCATCATCGCAGACCCTGTCACACTGCAGACAGCAGAGCCTGACATCTTCGCAGGCGGCGACTCCGTAAGCGGACAGAAATTCGTAGTAGACGCACTCGCAATGGGACGTGAAGGCGCTGTATCACTCCACAGATTCGTGAACAAGGGACAGCACCTCATGATCCACAGAAATACACGTAACTTCGTAATGCTCGATAAGGACGAAGTAGTACTCCCGGCTGAGAGCTTCAAGAAACCTGCTCGTCAGATCAGAGAGATCGATGAGAAGAAGAAGCTCACTATGAGCTATGAGTACAAGCAGTTCACAGAAGAGCAGATCAAGAAGGAAGCTGAGAGATGCCTCAAGTGCGGACGCAGCGTAGTTGACCCTAACAAGTGCATCGGCTGCGGAATGTGTACAGTACAGTGCAAGTTCGACGCTATCCACCTCTCACGCAGACCTGACGGAGATCTGTACTCCAGAATGGTACCTGCTGAGAAGAAGTTCGTCAGCATCGGTAAGAACATGCCGGGACGTATTGCGAGCATCGTAAAGAACAAAATCGCAAACAAGTAGTTAGGAAAAATCTAAGTTATGCACGAACTCGGATTAGTTAATTATGTAGTTAAAGAGGTCGATAAGATCGCTAAGGAACAGGGCGTCGAAAAGGTCAAATCCGTCACGCTCGAGTTTGGTGAGGTCTCCGGCATAGTAACAGCATATCTCTACGATTACTGGAACTGGTACTCCAAAAAGTTCCCGGTATTCGAAGGGTCCAGGCTGTACTGCGAAGAGATCCCGGCTGTAACATGGTGCGACGATTGTAAGATAACTTACAGCACTATAGCGTACGGAAAGACATGTCCTCATTGCGGGAGCGGCAACACTTGGTTGATCCGAGGCAATGAAATGAGGATCAAATCCGTCGAGGTCTATGACAATGAAGAATCAGATTCCGAAGAGTCCAAGACTATCGATGCGAAAGGCGAATACAGACCTTAGCGAAACGACCTAATTAAGGAGGTTACAATGACCAATCAGGAAATGCGCGAAATCGCAAAGAACGTCGAGCTGTTCAAGATGAACTATAAAGCCGGCGTCCGCCTGCCGAATCTCGAGGCATTCCTTGCCGGCGACGACGATGCTTTTGCATATGATCCAAAGGCAAGAGAGAGACTCGAAAAAATGCTCGAGGGCGAGAGAAAATAGTCCAGATAGCATTTTCGGCTATTAATAAGTGAAAGTACGCGGCCATGTTCGTGGTTGAAAGTCCAGGCCAGATACGGGCAAAGGGACCCACGTAAGCAGCCGGCATGAAGCGACTGTGATCATGGCGTATCTTAGAAGTAAGTCCTCCGCAAAGCGGGTAAAGGCAAGTGTGGGGTCAAAGACCAGGTCGAGTGGCCGCGATACTGACATAAGCAATATTCAAGGGGGAAAACATAATGAGTATAATGCAAGATCCTACTATGGATATCCCAATGGAAACACTGCAGCTTATTGTTGACGGGATCTCTGATGACGGAAAGATCAGTGCTGATGCTGAGAAAGCCCTTCTCGCTATTATCGCAGAGGGAAAATCCAGAGATTATATCAACCCTATGGGCGAGGTAAAGAGACAGGTTAGAAAGAACCTCGACGCTGAGCCGGGCGCAAAAGTTGGCAAAGCTATCGACAAGCTTTGGTAGTAGCGACGGGGAATCACCTGTAATGGTGTTTCTTAAAAAACCAATATATTGTGTGCTTCTTCTAACGGAGCACACAATTTTGTTTTGAGATATGTTATATTTATAGTAAGAAATCTTAATGGGGAGGATTAGTACTATGAAGATCAACATATCATCAAAAAACTATCCGATGAGCGAAAAACTCGAGGGCTATATCGAGAAAAAGCTCGAGAAAATTGGCAAATTCTTTGATGAGGACACTACCGCAAACGTAGTGGTCTCCAAGCAGAGAGAGACACCGAAATTCGAAGCTACCATCAACGCAAAGCAGGCTGTACTCAGAGCAGAGATGGCAAACGACAGCATCTATGACGCTGTCGATATGGCTACAGATAAACTGACAAATCAGCTGAGCAAACTCAAAGGTAAGCTCGAATCCAGATATAAAGAAAATAAAGCGCTCAAACTTGAATTCGTACCTGAGCCGGAAGACGAAGAATTTGAGGAAGAGATGAATATCGTTAGGAGAAAACAGGTAGAGTTGACTCCTATGGTAGCCGAGGAAGCTATCCTTCAGATGGAAATGCTTGGCCACGATTTCTTCGTTTTCCTGGATATGGATACAAACGATGTGAGCGTTGTATATAAGAGAAAGGGTAATGCTTACGGACTGATCGAAACTAACAGATAGGTGGTAAATTGAAAGCATGACAGACAAGGACTGGAACCCGGATGATCTTCTGGATTTCCACTATGATCATCCGGCTCCAAAACAAGAAGAAAAACACTCCCACGATTTTGATATATTTGATGAGTTCGACTCAATGGAGCCTAAAAGGACACCTTCAAAACCTGTGAAGTCCGGAAGAGGGCTCGATGATTCGTTCGACTCGTACGATGAATTCAAGCGCTATGAGAAAGCATCCCGGCAGGGACGCGAAGGATCCGCAAAGCAATCAAGCGCGGAGAGTTTTGATGCGCTCATTAATAATTATGTTAATAAATCTGATCGCGGTTATGAGCACAAGCCAAAAAGTGAGCCTGTGATCGAGCACAAAACAGAACCGGATTTTGAATCTTACGCCGAGCCGACAATCGAAGATCAGTATGACGAATCCATCTTCGCGGAATACGACAAGGCACACGGTATAAGCCATGACTTGGTAGAGGAAGGCGAGCCGGATAAACCGATGCCTTCTGTAAAGGAACTTGAGAAACTCAAACAAGCCTCCAAGGAAGCTCACGAAAGATATAAGAGCAATTACACCAAAGGTCATAATAAAAGGGCCGGGAAACAGCCTGTTTCGAAGGGACACAAATTCCTGACGGTCATTTACACCATCGCCCTTGCCGCTTTTGCAGGCTCCATGACTTTTATGGATGTCCTGCCGTTTGGAATGCTTATCGCGATGTACGTTGTGCTGGCACTGATCAGCATATTGTTACTCGTACAGACCCGAAGAAGCAGCATCAAGAAATGGGGGAAGAGACTGGCGACTTTCCTTGCGGTATTACTTGTGTTCTTTTATGGTTTCGGAACAGCGTACGCTCTTGGTACTCTGTCGTTCCTCAGTACGACATCCGTCGATAACGAAAAGGCTGTGGCAAGCATCACAAAAGAACCGTTCAACGTTGTCATCACCGGCATGGACGTAAAGGGCGAAATAGACAAGCAGGGAAGATCCGATGTAAACATGGTGCTCACTGTCAATCCGGAGACTTCCACCGTATTGATGACATCCATCCCAAGAGACTATGAGATCTATATGCCTGATTACGACAACCAGATGGACAAGCTGACGCATACAGGTTTTTACAGCGTAAATACCACCATTCTGGCGGAAGAAGATCTTCTGGATATAACTGCCAATTATTATGTCAAAGTTAACTTCACGACTGTTGAGAAGTTCATCGATGCAATTGGCGGTGTGGATGTCTATTCCGAGTATGAATTCAATCCTGTCAAGATGAAAGACTGGACAGTAAAGGAAGGCATGAATCATATGAACGGTAAGCAGGCGCTTGCCTTCGCCAGAGAGCGTAAGGCCTTCGCTACCGGAGATAACCAGAGAATCAAAAATCAGCAGGCTGTCTTTGAGGCCATGTTCAAAAAAGCCACAAGCAGTCGCACTATGATATTGAACTACAACAAGATCCTCAGCAATCTGAAACCATACTTTGAAATGAGTTTCAGCTCCAGGGAAGTGAGGCAGCTTGCCAAGATGCAGCTTGCTAAATTCCCTAAATGGGGAATCTATAAAAATACCATCGTTGGTGGTGATGGCAATCTCGACACATATACTGCAGGCTATGCGTACGTAATGACTCAGGATCAGGCGAGTATAGAAAACGCGAAGTCACTGATAAACGCTGTCGTTAGCGGGCAGGCTCTGGCCAAAGACGATGACGGAGTCGCATATATAGCCGGCGAATAATTGATTTACTACAGATAACAAATACCAAAGGAAGGAAAAGGAATGCTTGACAGCCTGACAGGAATCTTCATGAGCATCAAAATAACCGATGTTATAGACATCGCTGTTGTTGCATTCCTTCTTTATGAACTGCTCAACTATCTGAAGGACACAAGAGCTCAGCAGATATTCAGGGGAGTCCTACTTATCATTGCGGTGTTTGTGCTTTCTGCACTTTTAGATCTTAGTCTCCTTAACTGGTTGCTCACCAGGCTCATCACAATCGGTCTTATCGCGGTGATCGTATTGTTCCAGCCGGAGATAAGACGCGCTTTGGAACAGATAGGTAGAAGAGGATTTTTCACAGGAAGGATCTTAGATATAAGCAAGGAAGAAGCGTATCAGACAGTCAACATAATAGTTGATGCCGTGGATGAATTCAGCTCCACCCATACAGGTGCTTTGATGGCGATAGAGCGTGATACCATGCTAAATGACATCATAGAGACAGGGGTCATAGTTGACGCGAATATTTCCGTGAGGCTTCTTGGGAATCTGTTCTACGAAGGCTCTCCGCTCCACGATGGAGCAGTGATAATAAGAGAGGACAGAGTGTACGCAGCCAGCTGCGTTCTTCCGCTTACCAGCCGTGCAAATATCGGCAAGAATCTCGGTACCAGGCACAGAGCGGGAGTAGGACTCAGTGAGGTCTCTGATGCCTTTGTAATAATCGTTTCAGAAGAGACGGGAGCCATCAGTATAGCCCAGAACGGTGTTATGAAGAGGTTCCTCGATCTCAAATCCTTAGAAAAGATGCTTCTGGATATCTACATTGAACCGGAAGAAAATAAAACTTTGTTCTCAAGACTGTTCGGACGTAAGGGAGAGAAGCGGAGTGAAAAATAGCGCCCGTAAGATCTTCAATATGGTAATCGCCATCCTGGTTGCGATCGCGGCCTGGGTCTTTGTGGTATATAACTACGATCCGATGACTTTAGTCAATTACACAGAAGTGCCGGTCGCTTTTACGGGAGAACGAGATCTCGCCGCCAGAGGGCTTGCTGTCAGTGACACAGGCATGGAAACTGTCAATGTGACTCTTAGCCAAAGAAGGGTAGACGGAAAAGCAATATCCGCTGAAGATATCAGCGTTACTGCTGATGTCGCTGATTGTGTAGCGGGGGATAACAGCGTAGCGATCAGTGTCAGCGGTCCTTCGGGAACAAAAGTCTCTACCGTCAGCGCGACAGAAACATCGGTAGACGTTTCGAGGATCAGAAGCGAGACTATGGATATTGATGTTGTGTACGGCGGTGATGTAGAAATAGGGGAAGATGAAGAACCTGTAGCATTGGATCTGAGCAGCACCATTGCAACAGTCAGCTGCTCCAACGAAGTATTTAACCGCGTAGATAAGATCGCGGCAGTGCTCGACAGAGAATCTCTCACGGAAGAAGTTAAGAGCTTTACTCTAGATCTTCAGGCACTGGATAAAGACGGAGCTGTTATTCCTCATGTCGTAATAGAGCCTAAGGAGATATCACTCGATGCCAGTGAGGGATACACAAAGGAAGTTAACCTTTATCTTACTGTCAAAGATGATTCCGACGACGCTTATGAACGCAAATATACAGCGCCAAAAACTGTCACAATCAAAGGCGTGAAGAGCGCGGTCAATAAGGTGTCCAGCATCACAGCTGAAGATATAGACGTTACCTACAGGTATGCTGATGAGGACATAGAGATCGAGTACAATCTCCCTGAAGGCATTTACATAGCTAAAGATTCTATTGGACAAAAAGTAAAACTCACGCTCATTGAGAAGAGCGATGAAGATGAATAAGCTTTGAAGGTTCTGTATTAAGAGCGGAAGCAAGGGCTATGATGTATTCGGCTCTGGCCTTCCCGATATCCTTTTGACCCTGTTCATACTGTTGCAGAGTCCTTAGCGGAACATCTGCGGCCTTTGCCAGAGCACTCTGGCTGAGGCCGTTTTTTATGCGTGCGGCCTTTAAAAGTTCGCCGGGATTGGGTTTGTCCGCATTAGTTTTGCGCGAGATATATGATCGGGCCGCTTCTTCGGTATGATCCTTGCCAAATTCAAGAAGTGCTGCATTTCTGTCTTCGGGACTGATAGTCAAAGGCAGAGAAGCCAGATAGTCTGTGCGCGATGCTGTGTAATCTGTGAGAAAGTCCTGATAAGAATAATCCTTTAGTATCTCCGAAAAGCTGAGGGCAAGATCGTACTGTATACCCGCTATGCAGTATCCGAGGTAATATTCAGCGCTCAGGCCGCGGGTGTGCCTTGCCGGAACTCTTTCGTATGATATACCGCATCTGTCCAGCACATCATATGTCAGTTCTATCCCGGACATGCCAACAATAGTTTTTATATCACCTCTTTCAAAAAGAGAAGATGTGTGCGACGCAGAAAATAAAGCTAGCATATTGCCTGCGTCCATATGGAGACTGTGGACTGCGAAGTCCAACATCTTTCCCATTTTGTCCGCAGCCTCTTTTTTCAGAACTTCATCATAGGCGTGTATCATATGCGCTTATCTCCTCGGTTATCATCCTGTCTATGAACAGATCTTTTTTGCTCATGTAAGGCTTCAATGATTTGAGCGTCTTTAGCTCTTTAGCGTATGCTTCGGCATAGTAGTTGCCGGAGAGTGCAGGCTCGTATCCTGCGAAGGATATGCTTTCAAAAGCGCGATTGCTCTTAAGAACGAACTGGCGGGTAGTATCGCTCTCTGTCAAATAGTATCTAAGGCTTTGATACGACATGTTCCCGTCGATGAAGTCCTGAGCGAGTTTAAAGCAGGTGTTGTCAGCTCTGTAGCCGATGATGCAGTCTGATCCTTGAAAGTCCACATTGAAATATTTATTGATATATTCCCTTGCTCTGTAAGCAGACGCGGATGAGAAATCGAATTCGCGGAAATTGAACAGGATGGAGAGCCAGTGCAGCGCTGTGTATCTGGAGCTGCAAAGATTGATGACACGGAGACGGTCTGTGTTTATGTTATACGCGGAAACAAATCCGTTGCTGTCATGCCTTACTGCCCAGCTGGCGGCGTTTCTGGCGCTCTCGCTGCAATAAAAGCCAAGCCCGAAGTCGTTGTATGCATTTCCCAGACCAAATGACGGCTTTCTCACTATATGTTCTGATCCGTGGTATATCTTAATGTCCATATATAGGATTATACTCCTCTGGGAGTATAAATTTAAATGACTTTTCAGATTTCTGTTTACGCAGTTCCCTTATGATGATAATATTCGTACGATAGTAAACTGGCGCAGGGGGATTATCTTGCGCGTTCAATAAAAAGGAGAAAAAAATGAGAGTAGTTATTCAGGACGATTACGATAAGATGTGCAAGTGGGCTGCAAACTATATCGCTGACAAGATCAACGCTCATAAAGAAGACAGACCGTTCGTGCTCGGACTTCCTACAGGTTCATCTCCGATCGGAGTATATAAAGAGCTGATAGCGAAAAACAAAGCGGGTGAAGTCTCGTTCGCAAACGTGGTTACGTTCAATATGGACGAGTATCTCGGACTCCCGCATGAGCATGATCAGAGCTATTGGTACTTCATGCATGACAACTTCTTCGATCATCTCGTAGACATGAAGCCTGAGAACATCAATATCCTCAATGGCATGACAGACGATCCTGAAGGCGAGTGCGCTCGCTATGAGGAGAAGATCGCAAGCTATGGCGGCATCGACCTCTTCATGGGCGGCATCGGAGTCGACGGTCACCTCGCATTCAACGAGCCATTCACATCTCTGTCATCGAGAACAGGCCTGAGAGACCTCACAACAGATACAAGAATAGTCAACTCCAGATTCTTCGGTAATGACCCTGAAGCTGTTCCGGCACAGGCTCTCTCCGTAGGTATCGGTACTGTTACAGATTCCAAAGAGGTGCTCGTACTCATCAGCGGACATAACAAAGCAAGAGCTATGGCAGCTGTAGTAGAGGGTGGAGTAAGCCAGAAGTGGACATGCTCCGCGCTTCAGATGCACAACGCTGCTATCATCGCGTGCGACGAAGAGGCTTGCGGTGAGCTCACAGTTGATACATATAAGTACTTCCTTGACATCGAAAGAGGACAGAGAATTTAAGGAGAATCCTAATGGGTAAATATTTCGGTACAGACGGCTTCCGCGGCGAAGCCAATAAAACACTTACATTCGACCACGCTATCAAGATCGGAAGATTCCTCGGCTGGTATTACGGCGCGAGACTTGACCGCAAAGCCAAGGTAGTTATCGGCAAAGATACAAGACGCTCGAGTTATATGTTCGAATACGCGCTCTGCACAGGCCTTATGGCTTCGGGCGCTGACGCATATATCATGCACGTTACAACAACACCTTCGGTTTCGTACATCGCAAGAGTCGACGACTTCGACTGCGGTATCATGATCTCTGCATCGCACAATCCGTACTATGACAACGGCATCAAGATCGTCAACAATCATGGCGAAAAGATGGATGAGGAGACTCTTCTTAAGATCGAGCAGTACATTGACGGTGAGATGGAAGTGCCAATGGCTGAGCGCGAAGATATCGGACGCACAGTAGACTATGTTTCCGGACGTAACCGCTACATCGGATACCTCATTTCCATGAGCAAATTCGGATTCAAGGACGTAAAGGTCGGTATTGATGTTGCCAACGGAGCGGCGTGGCAGATCGCAAAGGGTGTATATGAAGCTCTCGGTGCCAAGCTCTATGTGATGAATGATCATCCGGATGGCTATAATATCAATACAAATTGCGGCTCGACTCACATCGAACATCTGCAGAAGTTCGTCGTAGACAACGGACTTGACGTAGGCTTCGCATACGACGGAGACGCAGACAGATGTCTCTGCGTAGATGAGAAGGGCAACGTAGTCACAGGCGACCACATCCTTTACATCTACGGACTTTATATGAAGGAAAGAGGCAAGCTCCTCAATAACAAAGTCGTTACTACAGTAATGTCCAATTTCGGACTCTACAAAGCTCTCGATGAGGTAGGTATCGAGTACGAGCAGACAAAAGTAGGCGACAAGTACGTATATGAGAATATGGTACAGAATGGTCACCGCATAGGCGGAGAGCAGAGCGGTCACATCATCTTTACCAAGTACGCCACAACAGGCGACGGCATCCTCACATCTCTCAAACTGATGGAGGCTATGCTTGCCCGCAAGAAACCTATGAGCGAACTCGCTGCTCCTGTAGTGTTCTATCCACAGGTGCTCAAGAACGTAAGGGTAAAGAGCAAAGCTGACTGTATGGCAGACCCTGATGTGCTTGCAGCTGATCAGGCGGCAAAGAAAGCTCTCGGTGACACCGGACGCACACTGCTCAGAGAATCCGGTACAGAGCCTGTTATCCGTGTTATGGCAGAGGCTCCGACTGAGGAAGAGTGCGAAAAATACGTCGATCAGATCATCGACGTCATCCGCGCAAAGGGACATCTTATTGAAGACTAAGATCTTTCGGATCGCCGGGGATGACAAATCGCTGTCCCCGGCATTTGATATTCTATGAAAACAAGGAGACAATATGTACACTATAAACGATTTATACGATCTTGATCATACGCTGGCAAAGGACTATCTTTCCCAGTTCACATACCCATGGGAAGCTCTTAAGGGCATCAAGGAATTCATCCTTCAGCTCGGTCAGACTCTTGATCCTGAGGAATTTGAAGAGGTGAGCGAAAACGTATGGGTGCACAAGACAGCCAAGGTATTCCCAAGTGCATATCTCGGAGCGCCATGCATCATCGGCCCAAATACAGAGGTAAGGCACTGCGCTTTCGTAAGAGGATCCGCACTCGTAGGCGCGGATTGCGTGGTAGGCAATTCCGTAGAACTCAAAAACGTGATTTTGTTTGACCATGTACAGACTCCTCATTATAATTACGTCGGAGACTCTATACTCGGTCACTACAGCCATATGGGAGCAGGCTCTATCACATCCAACGTCAAGGCGGATAAGCAGCTGGTAGTAGTCCATAATGGCACAGAACAGATCGAGACAGGCATCAAAAAATTCGGTGCTATGCTCGGAGATCATGTTGAGGTCGGCTGCAATGCTGTTCTCAATCCGGGTACGGTTATCGGACGCAATTCCAACGTATATCCAACATCCTGTGTCAGAGGAGTTATCCCTGAAAGCAGCATCTGGAAAAACAGCGGAGACATTGTAGCTAAGCATAAATAGGAGTAAAAAATGAGTGAGAGAAGAGTAGGAACAGTTTCTCGAGGGATCAGATGTCCTATATTCCGTGAGGGCGATGATCTTGCGGCACTGGTAACAGAAAGCGTGCTGGAAGCAGCTAAGTATGATGACGGCTTTGAGGTAAGAGACAGAGATATCGTATGTATCACAGAGTCGGTAGTTGCGAGATGCCAGGGCAATTATGCCAGTGTCAAAGATATCGCAGCTGACGTAAAGGCTAAACTTGGCGGAGAAACTATCGGTATAATCTGGCCGATCCTTTCCCGTAACCGTTTTGCTATCTGCTTGAGAGGAATGGCCATGGGCGCTAAGAAGGTCGTTCTTATGCTCAGCTATCCTTCCGATGAGGTAGGTAACGCGCTTCTCACAATGGATCAGATCGATGAGGCAGGCGTCAACCCATACAGCGATGTCCTCACGCTCGAGAAATACAGAGAACTCTTCGGAGAGAACAAGCATCAGTTCACCGGTGTTGACTATGTGGCATACTACGGCGAGCTCGTCAAGGAAGCCGGCGCCGAAGTCGAGATCATCTTCGCGAATCATGCCGAGGAGATCCTCAACTATACAAAGAACGTAATCAATTGCGATATCCATACACGCGAGCGCACTAAGAGAAAACTCAAAGAAGCCGGCGCAAACGTTTACGGAATGGACGATATCCTCAGCTCCTCTGTAAACGGCAGCGGATATAACGAGGATTACGGTCTGCTCGGATCCAACAAGTCAACAGAAGACACTGTCAAGCTCTTCCCAAGAGATGCACAGGCTCTCGTTGAGAATATCCAGGCCAACATGCTCGAAGCTACAGGCAAGCACGTAGAGGTAATGGTATACGGCGACGGCGCTTTCAAAGATCCTGTCGGAAAGATTTGGGAGCTTGCTGACCCTGTGGTATCCCCATTCTATACAAAGGGACTCGAAGGTACGCCAAATGAGCTCAAGCTCAAGTATCTCGCAGACAACGACTTTGCTGATCTCAGCGGTGAGGAACTGACAAAAGCCATCTCTAAGGCGATCGAGGATAAGCCACAGGAAAGCCTTGTTGGAAATATGGCTTCAGAGGGAACAACACCAAGGCGCCTTACCGATCTCATCGGTTCGCTCTGCGACCTTACATCGGGCTCGGGCGACAAGGGTACTCCTGTAGTTTACATCCAGGGCTATTTCGACAACTACACAACAGGCAAGTAGTCGACAACCATCGAATATGATAGATCAAAAAAGCTCGCCTTTTGAAAGGCGGGCTTTTTCATGATTTCTATCCATGGTCGCTTGTGGCAACTATCTTTTCTTTTTGTTCATAGTGATGTGGATCGGAAGACCTGCTGCTGTGTATGCCTGAACAGATCCGATGATGAACGGCCTTGCGTATGCGAGGTATTCGTCGCTGACGTATGTACCGTCGTTTGTGATCCAATTGAGAGGAACTTTGCGCTCTATGTTGGCTACTTCGTGGACATCGAAAAGATCATATGTGTCGACGTATGGCTCTCTCTGCTCAACGCCGATCGTGACCATCATGCCGCTCTTGCCTTCGAAGGCTGCCTTTGCGGCCAGGAAGCCTACGTTATAAGCTTCGTCAGAGTCGATACGGGATGCCAGATGAGCAGCGCATCTCTGAAGTGATGAGAACTCGATGTATCTGGACTTGAGTCCTGTCTCCTGTGTGACTACGTTTGCGAGATAAGCGGCTGTTCCTGCAAGCTGCTTGTGACCAAATGCGTCTACATGATCGTTGACTGTGCCCTGTTCGCAGATGAACTTTCCGTTCTTGTCCTGAAGACCTTCGGATACCGCTACTACGATGGACTTCTTGTTCTTGGCGAGTGCCTTGATCCTCTTGATGAAGTCCTTTGTGTCGAATGGTACCTCAGGGAGGTAGATGAGATCAGGACCATTGCAGTCGATATCTCTCGACATTGCAGCGGCTGCTGTGAGCCAGCCTGCGTGGCGTCCCATGATCTCTACGATGCAGATAGTCGGCTTGGAAACTCCGTAGCTCTCGTTGTCCCTGATGATCTCTTTCATCGAAGTCGCGATGTACTTTGCGGCTGAACCATAGCCAGGGCAGTGGTCTGTCATAGGCAGGTCGTTATCGATGGTCTTTGGGATGCCGATGAACTTCTGCTTTTTATTATGCTGAAGCGCATAATCTGAAAGCTGCTTTATAGTGTCCATCGAATCGTTTCCTCCGTTGTAAAGGAAGAACTCGATGTTCTTTTTGTCAAGGATGTCGAAGATCTTTTCATAGATCTTTTCGTTGCCTTCGATAGGAGGCAGTTTATAGCGGCATGTGCCGAGGAATGAAGACGGTGTACGCTTAAGAAGCGACAGATCGTGAGAACTGGTGATGTAGTCTTCGATGTCGACTATATCCTCCTGAAGCAGTCCCTCGATGCCGTAGTGCATTCCGTAGATCCTTCTGATACCTTCTTTCCATGAAGCCTTGATCGCTCCCGCAAGGCTCGAATTGATGACGGCTGTCGGTCCGCCAGATTGCCCGATTATTATGTTGCCTTTCATTTCTTTTCCTCTTATTTCTTGTGTTATTTTACTATTTTTAAAATCTTTTCAATTATATTCACGTGTTTTACTACAGTCAATACTTGTAACTGGAAAATGAGGGCGTATTAGTGTATCATCTTTCTGGTAACAAAACCGATGAAAGGATTTTTATGAATAACGCAGAATTAAGTGAACTGATCTATCCGTCCCTTCCTCATACAGCCGAGGAATACGAAGCTATGTATCCGGCAAGAGACCTGCCGGAAGGCGCTATGGTCACAAGGCTCGGGCCTTCGCCGACAGGATTCATCCATCTTGGGAATCTCTACGGAGCATTCGTCGACGAGAGGCTGGCCCATCAGAGTAGCGGTGTATTCTTCCTCAGAATAGAGGATACGGATGACAAAAGATATGTCGAGAACGCGGTGGAGACCATTATCGGCTCTCTTAGATTCTTTGGCATCAACTTTGATGAGGGGGTCACTTCTGACGGAGACGTCGGAGCATATGGTGACTATACTCAGTCTCACAGAGGTGAGATCTACAGGACGTTCGCCAAGAAGCTCTTAGCTGAGGGCAAGGCGTATCCGTGCTTCCTGTCGGAAGAAGAGATAGCTTCCATCCGCGAGAAACAAGAAGCAGAGAAGACATCGCCGGGCATCTACGCCGGCTGGTCCAAATACAGAGACTGGGATAAAGACGAGGCTCTCGCAGCCGAAATCGAGCAAAAGATAAAGGCAGGCGAGCCGTTTGTAGTAAGGCTCAAATCCTGTGGAGTGCCTAACGCTTCCGCCGAGGATACCAAGCGCCACACTGTTATCGACGCGGTAAGAGGCGAGCTTTCTGTACCTGACAATTTCCAGGACGTGATCATAATCAAGCAGACAGGCATCCCTACATATCACTTCGCGCATGTAGTGGACGACCATCTGATGAGAACGACGCATGTCGTAAGAGGAGAGGAATGGCTTCCGTCACTTCCTATACATGTCGAGCTATTCGAGGCTCTTGGCTGGGATCTTCCTGTCTATTGCCATACTGCTCAGCTGATGAAGATCGGTGAGGACGGCAATAAGCGCAAACTCTCAAAGAGAAAAGATCCTGAGCTTTCACTTGATTTCTACAGAAATGAAGGATATCATCCGGCGGCAGTAAGAGAATATCTTCTCACCATACTCAACTCCAATTACGAGGAGTGGAGGATCGAGAATCCTGATGCAGACGCTGAGGATTTCAAATTCACGACAGAGAAGATGTCATCGAGCGGAGCGCTCTTCGATCTCGACAAGCTGAACGATGTCAGCAAGAACACTCTGCTCCACATAGAAGCGGGCGAGCTCGCGACTTGGCTCAAGGCGTGGTCGGATGAATTCGCTCCGGAATACGCTTATGTATTTGAGGATATGGACTACCTTGCGAAGATACTCGATCTCGGTCGTCATGATGCAAGGCCTAGGGCAGACCTCGTATACGCGAGACAGATCATGGACTTCATCAGCTATTTCTTTGATGAAGCGTTCAAAGTTGAAGATGAGTATCCTGCCGAGGCGGCTGATGATGCCGATAAAATACTAAGAGCATATCTCGATTCCTATGATCATTCCGATGATAACGGGCAGTGGTTCGATAAGATAAGAGAAATAGCAACAGAGCTTGGTTACGCGGCCAAGCCAAAGGATTATAAAAAGCACCCTGCAGACTACAAAGGTCATGTAGGGCATGTGAGCACGGTTATCAGAATAGCCCTGATGGGACGCGCTCAGTCGCCTGATGTATGGGCGATACAGCAGATAATGGGCGAAGAGGCGGTGCGCGGCCGTCTCGAAGATGCGATCAACAAGTAAGGAGAGAAAATGGAACCTATTTTAGTAATCATGGCTGCAGGAATGGGCAGCAGGTATGGCGGAAACAAACAGCTCGATCAGATCACAGCTCAGGGCGACATCATCATGGACTTCAGCCTTTATGATGCTTATCAGGCGGGCTTCAGAAGAGTGTGCTTTATCATCAAGCACGACTTCGAAGAGATATTCAAAGAGCATATTGAAAACGGCGCGGGCAAAAAGTACGAAGTACATTATGCCTTCCAGGAAGGAACAGACCTTCCTGAGGGTTACACATTCCCTGAAGGACGTACTAAGCCTTGGGGCACAGGCCAGGCTGTTCTCGCTGCCAGAGACATTATCGATGCTCCGTTCGCTGTAATCAACGCGGATGACTATTACGGCAAAGAAGGCTTCAAAAAGATCTATGAATTCCTGACAACAAAGGCTGACGCTTCCCATAACTGCATGGTCGGATTCGAAGTTGAAAAGACTCTGTCCGAAAACGGAACAGTATCGAGAGGCATCTGCAAGCAGAAAGACGGTTTCCTCACAGATGTAGTGGAACATCTCAAGCTCGCTAAGGAAGCTGACGGAACAGTCACCGATACATATGATGACGGCAGCAAGGAAGTTATTCCTGCTGACTCTCCTGTATCGATGAACCTTTGGGGATTCGGCAGGGAGTACATGGACGTGCTCATGAAAGGCTTCGAAAAGGCTCTCGACAGGATCATGGTCGAAAATCCTATGAAGGGTGAGTATTACATCCAGACTCCTGTGAATGATCAGATCGCTGACGGCAGCGCGACATTCGAAGTGCTGACATCTTCAGATAAGTGGTTTGGTGTTACATATAAAGAAGACAAGCCTGATGTAGTAGCGAAGTTCGCAGCTCTGAAAGACGAAGGAGCGTATCCTAGAAATCTTTGGGACTGATAACGACCCTTTTCTGAAACTATAATCGGTTGAACCGGTAGAAATAAGAAGTGCCTCTGCAGAAATGACTCGCAGAGGCACATTTTATTTTTTTATCTTTCCCTTGGATTTTCAATGTTTTGACATTTCCTTTGAGCGTTCGACGGCGGCCAGTGCGCCGCTTTTTACGATGTCTTCGAAGTCAGCGTTTTTAAGACTCGTGACAGCTTCTATAGTGGTGCCACCCGGGGTACAAACTTTGTCACATAGTGCTGATGGAGACTCTTCGGATGCCATCACCATACGTGCCGCTCCCATCACAGCCTGAGCAGCGAACTGTCTGCTCATATCAGGCTCGAGACCGCTTTCGACACCGGCTTTAATAAGGGCATCGATGTACATATACGTATATGCCGGGCTGCTCCCGCTCACCCCGATCACAGCTGAGATGAGATCCTCGCTCACTTCGCCTGTGATGCCGCCGGATTCGAATATAGCTTTGACTGCATTGAAGTCCGCATCGCTCACGTTGGCGTTTCTTACCATCGCGGTAACACCGAGCCCATGCATGATAGGAGTGTTAGGCATGGTGCGGATCACCTTGGCACCCGGGCCGAGATATGATTCCAAAGTCTCGATGGTGATGCCCGCGGCTATGGATACCAATACTTTATTCGCTGCAAAATGCTTCGCTATCTCAGGCATCACATCCGCGAAATTCTTAGGCTCAACGCATACGAAGATGATGTCCGACTTTAAGGTGATCTCTTCTATATTGCTTGCGACCAGGATAGGGCGCGACTCAGCGAGAGCCTCTGCTTTGGCGCGGGTCCTGTTGTATGCCAGGACCTCGTCGTCACCACGCGCGGCTGAATTACTGTAAGCTTTTATGATGGCAGATCCCATGTTTCCGGTTCCGATAAATCCTATCTTCATTTGAATACCGCCTGCTTTCCGTAAAATATAGTTCCTTTTTCTTCTCCGCTCATGGCTTTAAGGATGATGTCTTTTTTCTTGCCGTGGAGGAGTATGGCAGGTATGGAATATTCACCGACCATGTCGGCAGCGGTTATCTTGGTTGCTATACCGCCTGTACCGAAGCTGCTGGTGCCTTTGATCTCTATATTTTCCCTGAGCTCCTTGGTGTCATAGACTTCCTCGATCATCGTAGCGTCGCTATTTGAGCCGGGATCGTCTGTGAAGATCCCCTCTATATTGCTCAGCATGACGAGGGCGTCAGCGTCCCAAAGAGTCGCGACTAAAGCTGAGAGTGTATCGTTGTCTCCGATCTTGATCTCGTCTACGGCTACAGTGTCATTTTCGTTGATGATCGGTACTACGTTCTCATCCTCGAGTGTGTAGATGGTATTTCTTATGTGGAGCGTACGATCCGGATCGGAAAAATCTTCGTTTGTCAGGAGTATCTGGGCTACATGTACGCCATACTTTTCGAAGCACTGCTTGTAGGCCATCATAAGCTCGACCTGGCCGATAGCGCAGAGGGCCTGCTTATAATTGACGTCTTTATGGCGAGCCCACTTTTTTATCGTGGCCATGCCGCAGGCGCCGGCACCCGAACTTACGATAATGACTTTTTTGTTGTCTTCTATCAGGGCCATGATCTGATCGACGATATTGCCGATGTTTTCGATATTGACATATCCGTTCTCGTCGGAAAGCACATTGCTGCCGATTTTGATCACGACTTTTCTGCTCTTTTTCAATACATCTCCGATGGCGCTCATGGGATACCTCTCGATGTTCTCTCTTCTGTGATAAATCAATAAAAATACAAGCAACATTATAACATGAATTGTGTTAGTATCATATATTATCGGAACTTGCTTATAGGTAAAAAATTTGCGTGAAAAAAGGTGAATGACATGGATCACAGAGAAGCAGCACGTGAAATGAAGGCGGAGAGTTTCAGGATGGCATCACTGCCGGCCAAGGTAAGAGACGGCGCTCTTCAGGCGATAGCAAAAACGCTTGTTGATAACAAAGATGAGATCTTTGCCGCGAACAAAAAAGATAGGGAAAACGGCGAGGGCCTTCCTGCTCCGATACTAGGCAGGCTGACTTTCGATGACCATAAACTCGCGGATTGCGTCAAGGGTATCGATGACCTTATCGCCATGCCTGATCCTCTTTTCAGGAAGCAGATGGTTCGCGAACTCGACGAGGGGCTTACGCTCGTCAGGAGCAGCTGCCCTATTGGTGTGATCGGTGTCATATTCGAATCGCGCCCGGACGCGCTCGTCCAGATATCCGCGCTTTGTATAAAGAGCGGAAACTGCGTGATCCTAAAAGGCGGAAGTGAAGCGAAAGAAAGCAACAGAAAACTCTTTGATGTGATATATAAGGCCGGCGTAGAAGCGGGCCTGCCCGAAAGCTTCGCGATGCTGGTCGAAAGTCGTGAGGGCATAGGGGAACTTCTTTCGTGTCACGACTCGATAGACCTTATAATCCCGAGAGGTTCCAACGAATTCGTGCAGTACATCATGGCCAATACGAAGATCCCGGTGATGGGGCATGCTGATGGGATATGCACAATTTATGTCGATAAGGACGCGGATATGGATAAAGCCGCAAAGATCATAGCAGATGCTAAGGAGCAATATGTATCCGCCTGCAACGCTACGGAGGTGGTGTTGGTCCATAAGGACGTGGATAAGGCCGCGCTTGTTGAAAGCGTGAAGGCAGAAGCCGAGCACGAGATAGAAGTGCACCAAGACGGTGAGTACAAAGAATATCTGAACTACGAACTCACTCTCCGTACGGTCGAAAGCGTGGATGAAGCCATTATGCTGATAAACAGGAATGGTTCGCACCACACAGATTCCATAATCACGGAGAACCCGGAGACCGCGGAACATTTCATGGACTATGTGGATTCGGCAGGCGTTTATCATAATTGTTCGACCAGGTTTGCCGATGGATACCGCTATGGCTTTGGTGCGGAGGTCGGCATCAGTACAGGAAAGATCCACGCGAGGGGGCCTGTGGGGCTTGAAGGATTGCTGACATATAAGTACAAGCTTTACGGCAATGGTCATATAGTCGGTGACTACGCGAGCGGAAAGAAAAGTTTCCATTTTGTCGATAAGGAACCGGTCTGATGGGCAGGCTTGAAAAAGCTAACATAATACATAAATGAGATGCTTGAAGCGTCTATTTTCACTTTAGATGTGATAGAATATAGCGTAATGTTTTTCAAGATTTTATTGATCATATTAATAGCTCTGCCTGTGGTGGCTCTTGCGACATATCTGTACATCCAGGTTGTCGAATATATAAAGGCGAAGAACCGCAGCGAGAGAGTAGCGAGGCGCAGATGAAAGGGCTTTTCATTACTCTCGAAGGCGGAGACGGCGCGGGTAAATCCACGCAGATAAGTAATATCGAAAGCTTCTTTACTGAAAGAGGCTTTGTTGTGGTACACACAAGAGAGCCGGGCGGGACTCCTATAGGCGAAAAACTCAGAGAGATACTGCTCGATAAGAACAACAGTGAGATGGATCCTGTGGCGGAAATGCTCATATACGCCGCTTCCAGAGCGCAGCATGTGGCTGAAGTGATACGCCCGGCGATCGATGAGGGCAAGGTGGTCATCTGCGATAGATTCACAGATTCGTCCATAGCTTATCAGGGATACGGAAGAGGCCTTGGGGACATTGTTGCTGAAGTGAACAAAATCGCTACAGGCGGTCTTGAACCTGATATCACTTTCTGGCTCGATATAGATCCTGAGACAGGCAAAGAGAGAGCAAAGCAGGTGGGCGAGCCGGATAGACTTGAGATGGAGAAAATGGATTTCCATTACAGGCTCTATGAAGGCTATAAGGCACTGGCGTCCAGACATCCAGAGAGGGTCAAGAGGATCGATGCCTCCAGGACACCGGATGAAATGAAAGATTCGATATTTGCCCATTTAGAGAAGTTGTGTGCGAAAGAGTAATATGAGAGACATTGTTGAGCTTATCGAAAATCTCAGGAGTGGAGAAAGCGCTGCTCATGCATACATACTTGAGGGAAGAAGCCGGGATATCAGGAACAAGTTCATAGATGAGCTGGTTTCCGGTCTTGGCTGCAGCAGCCTTGACACTGTCCGTATGGATATGAGCGGGAAAACGTCATATAACGTAAAAGACGCTTCGGCGTTCAGCGAAAGGCTGACGATGGGCGCTTATGGCAGCTTTCTGGCCGGCATAATTGAAGACGCGGACAGTATGTCTGAGATAGTTCAGAACAAACTCCTCAAAACTATAGAGGAGCCGCATTCATCAGTCGTGCTGCTGCTCGGAACATCCAACCCTGATCATCTTCTCAGCACCGTAAGGTCGAGGTGTATGACTGTCAGGGTGTCCGATTACGGATTTGAGGAAGAGGACGATGAAGAGGTAGCTCGCCGTGATGAGATCGAGGCTGCAGCGTCATTGATGGATGGCGGTCATCCCTTCTATGAATTCAGAGAGGCTGCAAATAAATGCGTAAAGAGCAAGAGTGACGCTCTCCTCCTGGTGGATGTTCTCGAAGACACCCTCAGAGAGGCTATGCTTTCAGGCGAAGATGCAGCGGCTTATGCCAAACGTATAGAGCTGGCAGAGAACACAAGAGCTGATATAGAAAGAGACATGGATAAAAACAAAGCCCTTAAAAGGCTCTTCCTTGAGCTGAAAGGGTGAGCGGAGGTTTAACATACATGGTAGAGATAGTTGGCGTAGGATTCATGAAATCCGGCAAAACATATTATTTTGACCCTGCAGGGATGCAGTTTGAAATGGGCGATATGGTCATCGCCCGGACCGCGCGCGGTCCGGAGCTCGGACGCATCCTTATAGCAAACAAAGAGATAGACGAGTCCGAGCTTGCCGCCGAACTCAAGCCTGTCGAAAGGAAGGCGACGGACGATGACCTCAAAAAGTATAATGAAAATCTCGCCAAACGAGATGATGCCATGAGAGTCTGCGCCGAGAAGATCAGAAAGCACGAACTCGACATGAAACTCATAGACGCGGAATTCATGATCGACGGATCAAAGATAGTCTTCTATTTCTCAGCTGACGGAAGAGTAGATTTCAGAGAACTTGCTAAGGATCTCGCGTCTCACTTTAGGAACAGGATAGAGCTGCGCCAGATAGGCGTAAGAGACGAAGCCAAGATGCTCGGAGGAATCGGTATCTGCGGAAGGCCGCTCTGCTGCAGTAAATGGCTCCATGATTTCCACCCGGTATCGATCAAAATGGCCAAGCAGCAAAATCTCTCACTCAATCCAACCAAGATCTCAGGTACCTGCGGAAGGCTGATGTGCTGCCTCAATTTTGAGGATAAGACATATAAAGAACTCAGAAAGGGCATGCCGAGAGACAACGAGAGAGTTGAGACCCCGGGAGGACTTGCGAAAGTGGTCAATGTGGATTACTTCAACGGCAAGATCAATACCAGAGCCATAGAGAAAGATCCTGAGACAGGAGAAGAGATCTTCGCACAGGAAATAATCCCTTACACAAAAGAGGAGATACGCAGGATAGGCAAGAACGCGAAGAAAAAACATGATGATGCGTTCGAGCAATCAATTGATAACGACGATGTCCCTTCGGGCGATATTGAGGAAATCGAGGAACTCGAAAAACTGATGAGAGAGTTCTGATGAGCCTTTGACAGACACGCTGCATCCTTGAACACAAGGGCGCTTAACAGTATAATAATTACAGTTATGACAGACGCGAAAACGCGGATGTAAAGGGGTAAGTAAAGGAGAAGTTATATGATTTCAGTAAGCGTAAAAGGTGTACTGATCGGAGTTCTTCTGATCGCGCTGATCGTGCTGGTAGTGTTCCTGATCGTTTTGGTCGCAAATATTACCGACACTATTAAGAAAGCCAATGCAATTATCGACGGCGGAACAGCCGCGGCAGGCAGCGCCAAGGAAAAAGTCGATAACGTATCAGCTTCCGTAAAAGAAGTAACTGACAAGGTAAAAGATGTCGCTTCCGGTGGTGTAAGCGTAGTCAGCGGATTAATCGGAAAAGTGATCAAGTAAGCGGATAAGGAGATTCATCATGACAATAAATCAGGTATTAGCATTCTGTCTTGTCGCTGTACTGATCGGCTTTCTGGTGATTTTGGCGCTGATGGCAGTACAAGCGATAGACTTGCTCAAGAAGACTAAAGTGCTCGTAGGAGCAAGCAAGGACGCGGTAGAGGAAGTCAAAGGAAAGGCTGATGCTCTTACAGACGGAGCTATGACAGCGGTCAACGGTGTAATCGCCGATTCCTCGATCGGTATCAAGGCTATGGCAGCCGCGGGAGCCGGACTCACCGCATTCAACCTCGGAACAGGAGTAGTAAAGTCCCTGCTCAGAATGGTGGGCCTCGTTCCTGCAAAGTCTACAAGAAAAGAGAGAAGAAAAGCCGCTAAGGAGATCAAGCTCTCAAAAAAGACTATCAAGGAAATGAACAAACAGGCAAAAGCCGACAGAAAAGCATTTGCCAAGGCTGAGAAAGAGCGCAAAAAACTCCACGAGAGAGAACTCGCAAACGCAAAAAGAGAAGCCAAGATCATGAAGGCCGAGCAGAAAGTTGCGGCAAAGGTGGAGGCAAAGGAAGCTAAGGCAGCAGCCAAAGCAGCAGCTCTTGCAGCAGTAGCAGAAGCAAAAGCTCTCAAAGCCGAGAAGAAAGCTGCGGCGAAAGCAGCCAAGGTAGAAAAAGCAGTTCAGGCTAAGGCGGCCAGAGTGGAGAAAGCTGTTAAAGCAAAAGCTGCCAAGGCTGAAAAGGCAGCGGCGGCTGTTGCAAAGAAACTTGAGAAAAACGCTAAGAAAGCCGAGATGGCAGCTGCGGCAGCAGCTGTTCTGGCTGAGAAAAAGGCTGCAAAGAAAGAAGCCAAAAAAGAAAAGCGTATAGTCAAGAAAGCAGCGGCGAAGGCCAAGAAGGCGGATAAAAAACAGGCCAAAAAGCTCAGCGCGCAAAACAAAAAAGCAGCGGCGAAGGCTAAAAAATCTGCAAAAAAGGTTGCAGCTAAGGCAGCCAAAAAGGCAGCTAAGAAGAACAAAAAAGCTGCATAAAAATTATTCTAAAAATAGGAGTGTCACAATAAATGGCAAAAATCCTTGTTAACAACAGCGGCCCCCTCCATGGAGAGGTATGGATAAGCGGCGCAAAGAATGCTGTGCTGCCGCTTCTCGCCGCAACAATACTTACAGAAGACAGCTGCGCGATCGAGGGCGTCCCCGATCTCGCAGATGTTACTGTTATGAAGCAAATGCTCGAAAACTACGGAGCTCATGTCGATGACAGCGAAGAAGGTGTCATTCGTGTAAAGACTCCGGAAGTGGTTTCCTGCGAGGGAAAAAGAGACCTTGTCCAGGAAATGAGAGCATCTCTTTTTACTATGGGGCCTATGCTCGCCAGATATGGCAAGGTAGTTATGCCGATGCCGGGCGGCTGCACCATAGGTAAACGCCCTATAGACCTCCATCTCAAGGGGTTCAGAGCTCTCGGGGCAGAGGTGGATATCGATGAAGAAAACGAAGTCGTTACCGTTGCTGTAGGAAAGGACGGGCTTGTTGGTGATGCCATTTATCTTGACTTTCCGAGCGTGGGAGCGACCGAGAATATATTGATGGCAGCTACTTTGGCAAAGGGCACTACCATCATAGAAAATGCCGCCAAGGAGCCTGAGATAATCGATCTGGCTAATCTTCTCAACAAGATGGGAGCCAGGATCAAAAGCGCCGGCACAGACATGATCAGAGTGGAAGGCGTTGAAAAACTCTCCGGATGTATACATGAGGCTATCCCGGACAGAATAGAGACCGGCACTTTTATGCTGGCAGCAGCCATCACCCGCGGAGACATAATGATCAGAAATGCGATCCCGGGCCACGTAAGGCCTATAATGGCTAAGCTCAGAGAGTGCAACGTGGGAGTCGAAGTCATGCCCGATGGTATCTACGTGGATGCGCGCAACAGAAAGCTGATATCGACAGACATAAAAACTCTGCCGTATCCTGGCTTTCCTACAGATATCCAGTCTCCGTTTATGGCGTTCCTTACCACCGTGGAAGGCAAGAGCGTCGTAAGAGAGACGGTCTTTGAGAACAGATTCATGCACGTTGTAGAACTCAACCGCATGGGTGCAGACATAATAACAGAGAACAGAGAAGCCAGAGTACCGGGCGGCAAAAAACTCAAAGGTGCCAAGGTAAGAGCGACTGACCTCAGAGCCGGAGCTGCCATGGTGCTTGCAGGGCTCGCCGCGAGCGGCACTACAGAAATAAGCGAAATATACCATATTGAGCGAGGCTACGAGAATTTCGTGGGCAAGTTCAAGGCTCTCGGAGCCGATATCATGAAGATAGATCACGACTGATACACAGGAGGATACTATGCCCGACATACAGTTTCTGAGACTTCTTGCAGAAAAATATCCCAACCGCAGAGCGGTAAGGACAGAAATAATCAACTTAAGAGCGATATTAGCTCTTCCTAAAGCAACCGAGTTTTTCCTGAGTGATATCCACGGAGAATACGACGCGTTCAGCCATTTTGTAAGAAGCGGTTCCGGTATGATCCGCATGAGGATCGACGAAGTATTTGGTGATCTCCTTACGGAAGCTGAAAGAGACGATCTCGCAGCCCTTATCTATAATCCGGAGGCGGAGATGGCCAGGAGAGAGAAATCCGAACCCGATTTTGATGCCTGGAGCAAGATCGCAATAAGAAGACTTATCGCGGTATGCCGCGTCGTATCCAATAAATACACAAGATCCAAGGTAAAGAAGCGCATGCCTGATCATTACAGGTATATCATGGACGAGCTTCTCTTCATGGACGACGTACCTGACAGGCATAAATACTACGATGAGATCATCGACTCGATCATCGAATACGATGCTGCCAGAGATTTCATAGAGGATATCGCCGAGACTATAAGCAGCATGATGGTCGACAAGCTCCACATCATCGGAGACATATTCGACAGAGGGCCAAAATCTCATCTCATCATGGACTATCTTATGTCCAACCGCGGAGTGGATATTCAGTGGGGCAACCACGATGTGCTCTGGATGGGAGCTATGTGCGGCAACCGCGCATGCATATCCACAATGATCCGCATCAATGTCAGATATAACAATTTCGACATGCTCGAAGTGGGATACGGCATCAACCTCAGACCTCTTGCTTCACTCGCAGCAGAGATCTATGCTGATGACCCATGCGAATTCTTTAAGCCAAACGTGCTTGAAACAAATAAATACGACCCTATCCCTCCTGAGCTGGCAGCCAAGATGCACAAGATGATCTCTATCATCCAGTTCAAGATCGAGGGTCAGGAGATACAAAAGCATCCGGAATATCATCTGGAGCACAGAAATCTCCTTGAAGCCATCGACTTCGATAAGGGCACCGTTGTGGTGGACGGAGTGGAATGGCCGATGAGAGACATGAATCTTCCTACAGTGGATCCAAAGGATCCGTATAAACTGACCGAAGAGGAAGAAGAAGTAATGGTGGCTCTTGAGTCATCGATACTGAATTCGGAAAAGCTCCAGGCGCATCTTGATTATCTTTATAGCCACGGTGCTCTTTACAAGATAACAAACGGCAACCTCTTCTACCACGGCTGCATACTCTTCAACGAGGATGGCACTTTAAAGGATGTGGAATTTGAGGGAAGAAGGTACAGAGGCAGCGCGTATATGCAGATGCTCGATGAGAGGATCAGAGCAGCGCATTTCAATCCGCCTGAAGGACGGACTCAGGCCGAAGCTGCTTCCATAATGTGGTATCTGTGGCTCGCCGCTGACTCACCTCTATTCGGAAAGGATAAGATGACGACCTTTGAGCGCTACTTCATCGAAGATAAGTCAACGCACAAAGAACGTACCGTGCCTTATTACAAACTGATCGAAAAGGAAGAGACCGCCGACATCATACTTGAAGACTTTGGTCTTAATCCGAAGATCGGAAAGATCCTAAACGGACACGTGCCTGTCAAGCTCAAAGACGGAGAAACTCCTATCAAGGCGAACGGCAAACTGTTCATAATCGATGGAGGAATTTCCAAGGCGTATCAGAAGACCACAGGTATAGCGGGATATACCGCCATTCTCACATCGAAACACATGTATCTCGCCGAACACAAACCATATGAGCCGCTTCGCGAAGATGGTACGCAGGTGTTCCACAGGCCGGTGATGCATCTTGTTGATACAGTATCTGAGAGAATACTGATCAGAGAGACCGATAATGGCGAAGAGATCCGTCAGCAGATAGATAATCTTGAAGCTCTGTATCATGAGTTCAAGAGTGGCGGGATCAAGGAAATCTATTGATCCGGAGGACAAAAAATGACTATTATCGAGAGAATAATGGGAGGAGTGCTGCTTGCAGTCTGTATATGGTATATACTTCTCCTCTACAAGAACAACAGAAATAAGTTTTGATGGAAGGAGATAATCAATGTATATGAGCAGAGAACTGATGGCCCTTGCCATCATACCGGGACTCCTTCTCATTATCTACGTTTACGGAAAAGACAAAGTAGAAAAGGAGCCTATAGGGCTTATCATCAAGATAATTTTCTGTGGCATACTTTCATGTATCGCGGCCGGCTATTTAGAGGAGCTCGAGAGCAGATTTCTCCCGGCTTATCCTGAAGGCAGCGTAGAGTATGCAGTCCAGACATCGTTCCTTATGGCGGCTCTTGTCGAAGAGACCGTAAAATATATCGCTATGAGGATACCTTCGTGGAGGCATCCGGCATTCAATTACAGATTTGACGGGATCGTCTACGGTATGTCATCCGCGGTCGGCTTTGCGGTCTATGAGAATATCATGTACATCGCAACGTATGGATTCCAGACAGGCATTGTAAGAGCTTTTACCGCTGTGCCTCTTCACGCTTTCTGCGGGGCATTCATGGGAGCGTTCTACTCATATGCCAAGAAATCATCAATACTCGGGAAGACATCAGTGTTTTATACCATTTTGGCGCTACTGGTACCAATACTGATCCACGGCACATATGACACATTTGCCTTCCTTGGTGAGCGTGGCACAATGCCACTTTTGGTATTTGTAGTGATCCTTTATGTTGCTTCGATAAGCATGATCAAAAGTATGTCAAAAGCCGACTACAGGGCAGGGTTTTATCCAAGGGCTAGAAGTATCAGTATAGATATCGATAACATCTAGATAAGACGAAAGGTAATAACAGGGGATGATAAAAACAAAAGAAGATTTCAGCAACAAGTTTTCGGAGATCGCAGACTCAATGTTCGGGAGAGATCCCGGACGTCTGAATGACAGAGACAGGAGTGCAGTACTTGGAAGGTTGATAGAAGCCGAAGCGCGTGAGAGAGTAGCGGAAAGGAAGGATCAGGCAAAAAACGGTAAGAAGGTCTATTATTTCTCGATGGAATTTCTGATCGGAAAGCTGATGGAGAATTACCTCATCAATCTCGGGATCAGAGATTTTGCTGAAGAGGTCCTTAGAGATTACGGTGCAGATATTGAAGCTGTATTGGCATGCGAACCTGACCCGGGTCTCGGAAACGGAGGCCTCGGCAGACTGGCAGCCTGCTTCCTTGACTCCATGGCAGCGCTTGGAGTAAATGGCGATGGCATGGGTCTTCGCTATAAGTTCGGACTTTTCAAACAAAAGATAGAAAACGGTTACCAGATAGAGCTGCCTGACGCATGGCTCGATGAAGGCTATATCTGGGAAAAGCCGAGACCATATGATTCCGTGATAGTCAGATTCGGAGGAAGAGTTGACAGGACTATCAAAGACGGCAAGACAGAGTATAACCACGTCGGATATACCACTGTCAGAGCGGTGCCTTATGATGTCCCTGTTATAGGATTTGGCGCAAAGGTCGTCAATACTCTGCATCTTTGGGATGCCGAGCCTGTACATGACACCATCGATATGGACGCGTTCAACAGCGGAGATTACTCAAGGGCGATGGCTGAAAGAAGCCAGATCGAAGCGATCACCAGCATTCTTTATCCTGATGATACGAACGGTATCGGCAAACAGCTGAGGCTCCGCCAGGAGTACTTCCTTGTCGCAGCTGGTATAGGTAAGATCGTTAAGGAATACAAAGCGAAATACGGAGATCATGATTGGGAGAAACTCCCTGAGAGAGTTCAGATCCACATCAACGACACGCATCCTACAATGTGTATTCCTGAACTCATGAGAGTACTGATCGATGAAGAAAACCTGGAGTGGAATGACGCCTGGGAGATCACAAAGAAGACTATGTCGTTTACTAACCACACAGTTCTTCCCGAGGCTCTTGAAAAGTGGCAGATCCCACATTTCCAGCAGATGCTTCCTCGTATCTACATGATAATCGATGAGATCAACCGCCGCTGGCAGGCCTATCTGCCAAAGGGTTCGGGAGATTGGCAGCTGCTTTCGCGCGAGACAGCACCTCTTTGGGATAATGAAGTCAAGATGGCCAACCTTTCAGTCATCGGAAGTCACTCTGTCAACGGAGTATCGGCACTTCACAGCGATATATTGACAAAGACTGTGTTCAGCCAATTCTACGAGCTTATGCCTTCAAGGTTCAACAATAAGACCAACGGCATCAGCCACAGGCGCTTTATGATACAAGCCAATCCGGGGCTGGCAAGGCTTATCGATGATTCGATCGGTACCGGTTGGCAGACAGATTTTGAAGAGATCAAAAAACTCGAGGCATATTACCACGACAGCGCTTTCCTCGAGAAACTCGCTTCGGTAAAGAGAGAGAACAAACTGAGGCTGGCTAAGTACATAAGCGATCATATGGAGATCGATGTCGATCCTGATTCCGTTTTCGATGTTCAGGTAAAGAGGATACACGCTTATAAGCGCCAACTCCTCAACGGATTCAAGATACTCGATCTGTATAACAGGCTCAAAGCGGACCCGAATCTCGATGTCAACAATTATACATTCGTATTCGCGGGAAAAGCCGCGCAGGGTTACGCGTTCGCCAAGGAAGTGATCAAGTTCATCAACAGCCTTGCCGACATGATCAATGCAGATCCTGATGTAAACGAGAAGATCAAAGTCGTATACATTGAGAATTTCTGCGTATCAAACGCTCAGCTCATCTATCCGGCAGCGGATATCTCAGAGCAGATATCGACAGCCGGTAAGGAAGCGAGCGGCACAGGCAATATGAAATTCATGATGAACGGAGCTGTTACGCTCGGCACTATGGACGGAGCTAATGTGGAGATCAGTCAGCTCGCGGGAATGGACAATATCTGCATATTCGGTTATTCATCCGATGAGGTAGAAAGTTTCTACCGTAACGGAGGCTATTCCTCTCAGGTCTGCATCGAAAACGATGAGAGACTCAGGCGCATCACAAATCAGCTCGTCGATGGTACTTTCAACCGTTCCGGAAGCGACTTCTGGGGCATACACGACGCTCTTATAAGAAGCAACGATGAGTATTTCGTACTCGGTGACTTTGACTCGTATGTAGACGAGTGGGGCAAGATGGACCACATCTACAGAGACAAAGAGCGCTGGCAGAGTATGTCACTAGCGAATATAGCAAACTCGGCATTTTTCTCAAGCGATAGAACAATCGCTGAATATGCCAAAGAAATATGGGGGATGTCATTCTAAAATTATAGGATCGACAGGAGGATCAAGGACAAATGAAAAAGAAAAAATGCATTGCGATGCTCCTCGCCGGAGGTCAGGGAAGCAGACTCGGCAGACTGACGACAAATATCGCCAAGCCGGCTGTTTCATTCGGCGGCAAATACCGGATCGTGGATTTCGGTCTCTCTAACTGTGCAAATTCCGGCATAGATACTGTCGGCATACTGGTACAGTATAAGCCTCTTGTTCTGAATAAATATGTTGGAACGGGAGAATCTTGGGATCTTGCCGTTGAGGATGGAGGCGTACATATATTGCCACCTTACGCCGGTGAAAAAGGCGGCGAATGGTATGAAGGCACGGCCGATGCCATCTACCACAATGTAGATTTTATCGACATGTATGATCCTGAGAATGTGCTCATACTGTCTGGTGACCACATCTACAAGATGGATTACAATCTCATGCTCCAGGAGCACATGAAAAAGAACGCTGATCTTACCGTGTCGGTAATCGAGGTGCCTTGGGAAGAGGCGAGCAGATTCGGAATCATGTCAACTGATGATGAGGACAGGATCACCAAATTCAGCGAAAAACCAAAGAAACCGGACAGCAATCTCGCTTCGATGGGAATATATATCTTCAAATGGAAGGCTCTCCGCAAGGCCCTTCTCGAAGATCATGATGCAGAGAATACCAGCCATGATTTCGGTAAGGATCTTATTCCGAAGATGCTTGCAGAGAAGAAGAAACTCTTCGTCTACAGGTTTGAGGGCTACTGGAGAGACGTCGGAACTGTAAAGAGTTATTACGACAGCCAGATGGACCTCATGGATGATGTAGAGAACATCGATGTCTTCAGTGGAGATATGAAGGTGCTTTCAAACTCCAACATGTATCCGCCGCAGTTTATCGGGCCGGATGCCAACGTAAAGGATTCCCTGATTTGCAACGGCTGCACTGTATATGGCAGTGTCAAGCATTCTATCATCGGTTCAGGCGCTGTAGTCGGTACCGGAGCCGTGGTTGAAGATTCCATAGTGCTTCCAAACGCGGAGATCGGGCGTAATTGCGTAGTCAAAAATGCAATAATCAACGAAGGCGCTGTCACGGAAGACAACACTACCATTGGCGGTGCTGACGAAGAGATAAGCGTTTACGGAAGAGCTAAGCTCTCGATATAGAAAGGAGGACAGGCATGAAGACTATAGGACTTATTTCCGCTAACTACAGCAGTTCAATGTTCGGCGAGCTTCTGGACAACAGGTCTCTGGCTTCTCTTCCATACGGGGGAAGATACAGGCTCATCGACTTTGCGCTTTCAAACATGGCTAACTCCGGCATCACCACAGTTGGAGTTATTTCACCATACGATTCAGGATCTCTGATCGACCATATCGGAGTAGGTGCTCCTTGGGGGCTCGACCGTAAAAACGGCGGTATGTTCATTATGCCGGGCTCGGCTTACGGACTCCAGTCAGCGGGCAGCAGATTCCTGCTGAGAGACATCATCAAAAACAGGATCTTCTTTGACCGCGATGATGCCGACTATGTTATCATGGCAGGCTCGTCCGACGTCTGGAACATCGATTTCAGGCCGCTTATCGAGCAGCATTCGAAGTCAAACAGACCGATCACGATGGTTTATAAGAAGGTGCCAAGAGGAGAAGACTACATCGGTTACTTCCTTGATATCGATGAGTTTGGCTCAGTCACAGATATAACCGATGAAGGTTATGCATGGGCAAATTACTTCGCTGATTGTTTCATTATCGACAGAGAGTATCTGATCGACTTTATCGGATGGTTTGATACTCTTGAATACATGGATATGATACAGATCATCAAAAACAATATGGGCATCATAGATATCGATACCTACGAATTCAAGGGCTATCTTGGCAAAATCAAAAACACTACAGATTTCCTGAAAGTCAGTCAGGCGATGACCGATTACGATATCCGTAACGAAGTGTTCTGCAACGATGAAAGGCCTATCTATACTAAGGCCCAGGACGAAGCTCCTGTGTTCCACCTTCCGGAGGCCGATGTTCGCAATTCTGTCGTATCGGCCGGATGCACTATCGAAGGCAGAGTGGAGAACAGTATCATCTTCAGAAGTGTAAACATCGCAAAAGGAGCTGTTGTCAAGAACTCCATCATAATGATGCATGGTGACATAGGCGAGGGTGTTGTGCTTGATAATGTCATTGCTGATAAGTACGTGAAGATAAGTGACGGAGTCAAGATCTACGGGGGAGACAGAGAACCTGTCGTTATAGGCAAAAATAAAACCTTATAGGAGACGATATGTCCAAGAAAAATGTATTGTTCGCGGCGTTTGAGGCAACGCCGTTTATCAAAACAGGTGGACTCGGCGATGTTGCCGGGTCTTTGCCTGCTTGTGTAAAGAATGAAGAATATGACGCGAGAGTCATACTTCCACTCCTGAGCTCTATTCCTGAGAAATACAAGGAGAAGATGAAGTATGTGGAGAACTATGAAGTATGGCTCGGATGGAGAAGTCAATACTGCGGGCTCTTTACTCTGAGGCAGGGAGGAGTAACTTATTATTTCCTCGACAACGAATACTACTTCAGCCGCTCCCAAGTATATGGCGAGTTTGATGACGGCGAAAGAGTAGCGTTCTTCTCCATGGCGGTACTTGAGACCATCAGGCACATAGCGCGTAATTTCAAGCCGGATATCCTTCATTGCAATGACTGGCATACAGCTCTGATCCCGGTCTTCCTCAAAGAGCACTATAACCATGATCCGCTCTACAACGGTATCAAAACAGTATTCACGATACATAATCTGAAATTCCAGGGACAGTACAGCCGCCTTATGATCGGCGATGTTCTGGGCCTTGCGGGCACACCTGCCGACGGACAGATGAATCACGATAACGCGGTCAACTTCCTTCAGGGAGCTGTGATCTACTCAGATGCCGTGACTACGGTTAGCCCTACTTACGCGGGAGAGATATGTACACCTACATACGGAGAGCATCTTGAGGGGCTTTTTGAGTCCAGAAGCTATAAGCTATTTGGCATCATCAACGGCATAGACCGAAAGGATTACGATCCTAAGACAGATAAGGCTATCGCTGTGAATTTCGATGCCTCGAGTATCGAAAAGAAAAAAGAGGACAAGCTTGCGCTCCAAAGAGAACTCGGACTTAAGGAAGATCCTGAAGTGCCTCTTTTCGCAATGGTAAGCAGGCTTACAGAGCAAAAGGGAGCCAATCTGATCGCAGAGCTTCTTCCTGCATTCCGCGATCGCGATATGCAGCTGGCAGTGCTCGGTACGGGTGACTTCGCCTTTGAACATGCGATAGGAGATTTCGCTTATCATAATCAGGAGAGATTTGCAGCACGCATCACATTCAATGAGCCTCTTTCGAGAAGGTTCTACGCAGGCGCGGATGTATTCCTGATGCCTTCTCAGTTTGAGCCTTGCGGACTTGCACAGATGATATCCATGCGCTATGGCTCTCTGCCGCTTGTTAGGGAGACAGGCGGCCTTAAGGATACAGTCAACGGATATTGGGATGCCGGTGAGAACGCCAACGGTTTTTCATTTAAAGATTTCAACGCGGAAGGCCTGCTGAACACAGTCGACCTCGCGCTTGGACTTTATTATGATGACAAAGATACGTGGGCTCATTTAGTACAGAATGCCATGGCTATGAATTATGGCTGGGAGGAATCAGCGGCTAAGTATCGCGAGCTCTATTCAAGTCTGTAAAAACGATACAGGGTAAAAACACATGAAAATAAGACACGATTCCAGAGACATCAAATACAGAAAACCATTCGGGGCTGTGCCGACGGGCACTGACATCCGCATCGCGATAGAGATCGCGCAAGAGGGGATCGAGGATTATTCAAAGGGGGACGGTGCTATTGCAGAAGTGCAAGAGGATCGTCCTTCTGTGCAATATGAACCGAGCGTGAGGCTGATGGTGTGGGAGGGAGAGACTCTCTCTCCGCATTATTACGATATGGACGAAGATCCGGAGGACAGCGCGGAAACAGATGCAAAGAGATACAGCGTCACATTCAAGGCACCTGAAGAAAGCATTCTTCTTTGGTATGCCTTTGAGATCAGATCAGGCGAAGAAACCGTCTACTACGGCAATAACCGCAGAGCTTTAGGCGGGGTAGGCGATGTATATGACGCAAGTCCGGAGTGCTACCAGATCACTGTTTTCAAACCGGCTGAAGTGCCGGAATGGTATAAAAACGGCATAGTATATCAGATATTCCCTGATAGGTTCTGCCGTGATGATGACTGGAAAGAACGAACTGAAGCAGCCAATGAAAAGGTCAATTCGCGTCGCAATGATATAAGTCGCACCGCAGTGGACGACTGGTATAAGCCGGCTTATTACGGGAGAGATGAGAAGAATAATGTCACAGAGTGGCCGTTTTACGGTGGCAGCTTTAAGGGTATCGAGTCGAAGCTTGATTATCTTAGGTCACTTGGGGTGACTTGCATCTACCTTAATCCTATATTCGAGGCGGTGTCCAATCACCGCTATGACACTTCAGACTACATGCATACAGACCCTGTGCTCGGCACGGAGGAAGATTTCAGGAAGTTGTGCGATAGCGCCCGTAAAAAAGGCATACGCATAATGCTTGATGGTGTATTCAGCCATACCGGAGTAGACAGCATTTACTTCGAACAGAACAAAGGCTGGTACAAATGGGATGAGAACGAACCCTACGGTTATAAGTCCTGGTGGGGAGTGAAAGATCTTCCGGAAGTGGATGAAGAGAATGAAAGCTACAGAGAATTCATAACAGGTAAGGATGGAGTCGTAGCCCACTGGCTTGATATGGGAGCCTCTGCATGGAGGCTCGATGTCGCGGACGAACTCCCTGATGCATTCATAGAGGACATACGCCGCAGTGTGAAGGCAAAAGATCCGAATAACGTCCTGATTGGCGAAGTCTGGGAAGACGCGAGCAATAAGATCAGTTACGATGAGCCAAGGCGTTATTTGCTTGGCGATGAGCTTGACGGAACGATGAACTATCCGCTTAGAGATATACTTCTCGACTATGTCAACTATACTATCAGCTCTAAAGAAGCCGGGGAAAAGTTCGAGAGCCTGAGGGAAAATTATCCTAAGGAGAATTTTTACGGCGCTCTCAATCTCATCGGAAGTCATGACAGGGCACGTATCCTCACTATGATGGCTTATGAAGAGGACCCTGACTCAGCTATAAAGAAAGTGAAACTGATGTCAGCCCTTAGCTATGCCCTTCCGGGAGTACCTTGTGTTTACTACGGAGACGAGGCGGGTCTTACCGGAAACGCAGACCCTGTGAACAGGAGCTGCTATCCTTGGGGAAAGGAAAACAAAGATCTCCTGTATCACTATAGAATGATGGGGCTTATATACGATCAGCATCCGGCTCTGGCAGACGGCAGATTCGAAATGCTTTCCAAGGCATCGTCTGATGAAGATGGCTGGGAAAGTGACGATGTGCTCGCTTTTATCAGGCAGGGTAAGGATGCAGCCGGGACTGAAGAGACTCTTCTTGTGATCGCCAACCGAAGCTATAGCGATACATATGTCGATCTCAGTAAGTATGAAGAGTTAAGCGGCGGCTATGCCATTGAGTTTCTCGGCTCAGAGGAAATGCCGGTAGATGAAAACGGATCTCTTGGGACGATCCGCATGGACAGACTGTCTGTCAAGATAATCAGCATAAGAGCTGGATCGCCGGAGAGGGAAGACATCGAAAGAAGCGCAGGCATCATAGCCCATGTTACTTCTATTCCGGGCGGAAAGCTTGGAAAGCCGGCAAGGGACTTTGTCGATTACCTCGATTCAGCAGGGTTCAGAGTATGGCAGGTGCTGCCTCTAAATCCTGCGGGTAAAGGGGGCTCTCCGTATTCAAGCTATGCGGCATTTGCTTGTGATCCGAGATTCATCAATAAAAATGAGCTCCCTTCTGAAGAAGGCTATGAAGAGTTTATAAGAGCCAATCAATATTGGCTCACTGATTATACGGCCTATTCCATCATAAAGGAGTCGCAGAACGGAAGACCGTGGACAGAATGGCCGCCTGAACTTAGAGATGCGGACTCAATGGATGTACTTATGTCTCTCAATGAGAAGCAGGAAGCAAGGGCAGATGAACTTTGCAGAGAACAGTACGCGTTCTACGTACAGTGGAAAGATCTCAAAGATTATGCCGATTCAAAAGGTGTAAAGATCATGGGAGATCTTCCTATGTTCATGTCAGAAGATTCCGCCGATGTATGGGCGAACAAAAGCATATTCCTTATGGATGAAGACGGGCGCCTTAGAGTGCATGCCGGAGTGCCGCCTGATGCTTTTTCAGGTGAAGGACAGGATTGGGGCAATCCTCTGTATGACTGGGCAGAACTTGAGAAGACAAACTATGACTGGTGGATGAAGAGGCTGCGCCAGTGCGCTGAGCGCTTTGATATCCTGAGAGTTGATCACTTCAGAGGACTGTCAGAGTACTATGCCATCCCGGAAGGCGGTACGCCTTTCGACGGAAATTGGCTGCACGGGCCGGGGCTAAGACTGATCTCTATAGTCCGCGATATGCTCAGAAAAGAAGGACTAAATATGAAGTTCCTTGCCGAGGATCTTGGATATCTGGATGCGGGAAGCATGGATCTTCTAAAGCTATCGGGATTCCCGGGCATGGATGTATGGCAGTTCTCAGCGGATGAAATGATCGAAATGTCTGAGCGTGAACCCGAAAAAGCATCACAAAGAGCCTTTTATACCGGCACCCACGACAACAACACACTGGTAGGCTATCTAAAGGAACTCATGGAGGCTGAGGCTAATCACAAAGTGTCCGCCAAGATCGAGGCCTTGGACATCATAAAAAAGATATACGATAGTCCGTCACTGCTTGCTATGATCCAGCTTCAGGATCTGTTCATGCTCGGCTCAGAGGCCCGTATGAACGTACCCGGAATTGCAGAGGGCAACTGGACATGGCATGTTGAGGGTGAAACGATATGGAGCGCTCTCAGGGGTGCTGCTAAAAAGGCTGTCTGGCTTCGCAAACTGGCAGTCGAAACAGGCAGATGCGATTAGGAAAAGTTGGATATACTGTGAAAGGGTACAGAAGTGATCAAAACAGTAGTATTTGATATAGGAAAAGTATTGATCGGCTTTGAATGGGACGATTATATGAGAAGTCTTTTCGATGAGGAGACTGCAGAGAAAGTAACTCATGCCATGTTCGGAAGCAGACACTGGCACGAACTCGACAGGGCAGTGCTGAGCGAAGAGGAGATACTTGAGCTCTTTTATCAAACTGAGCCTGAGTATAAAGCGCAGATAGATGAGGCTTTTGAAAGAGTAGGCGAGTGTGTATCCAGACGTGATTGGGCGATCCCTTTGATCGATTCGATCAAAGAAAGAGGCTATCAGGTGCTTTTTCTGTCCAATATGTCTGAGCATGTTATCGACTCGAATCCCGGAGCTTATGATTTCACTGAACACATGGATGGAGGCATCTACTCGTATCAGGTGAATTCCATAAAGCCCGATCCCGAGATATATGAGAAACTGTTTGAAAAGTATGATCTGAAGCCTTGGGAATGTCTCTTTGTAGACGATACTTCCGTAAATGTCGCCGAGGCGAAAAAGCTCGGCATGAAAGCTATCAGATATTCAGATCCGGAACAGATCAAAGCCAACATCGATCAGGCACTCAAAAAAGATGCCAATCACGATAAACTTTCGGTGGTGTGCTACGGAGATTCCAATACGTATGGGTTTGACCCATATACGGGAGGCAGATATCCATATGAAAAGCGTTGGACTACTCTGCTTGGCGAAAAATTGGGAAGTCTCTATGATGTCATCCCTGAGGGGCTGAACGGCAGGACGACCGCCTATGACAGGCCCGGAGCGGGCTGGAAAAACGGAGTATCCAGTTTTATAGCATGTCTCGGTACCCATAAGCCGGTCGACTATCTGGTGATAATGCTCGGTACAAACGACTGCAACGCCGGGCTCGGTCTTTCCGCTGAGGCTATCGCCAAGGGCATGGAGAATCTGGTGATACTTGCAGAAAAAGAATCTCCTGAGCTCCAGGGCTATATTCCGCAGATCGTGGTAACAGTACCGCCTGCGATAACAGAGGATTACAGTAATTCTCCGTTTGCATGGGAATTATCTGCCGCTTCGGTAGAGAACTCCAGAGATATCGCACCGCTCTACAGGGAAATCGCAGAGAGGCACGGATGCCTGTTCGTGGACGCATCATTGACAGCGGATGTATCAGCAGATTGCATGCATCTGTCAGAGAAAGGGCATGCCGAACTGAGCGAGCTTCTTTACAAAGAACTGAGAAGCAAATCAAATTAAAAACCGCAAAAAGAACTGTCGCAAAGGGCTACGGTGATCCGAGCTCTTTGCTTCTTTTTTTGCACAATTATTTAAGTAAAATATCGTCTAAAAGATAACAAAAGTATTGAAGACATTGACAATTAATAATATAATAGGCGAGTCGGTTTGGAAACTGAATGAACGACTTTAGTTTCCAAGCAAAAAGCATCTTTTAACTAACATTACAAATACATAGGAATATGTAAGAGGAGGTATTATATGTTATTTCAGCTTTACAGTGAACATGCAGTAATGCAGATCATCGGCTGGGTACTGGTCTTCCTCGGACTTATCCTCATGAACGAACTCGGAAGAAAGACAAAGGTTGGCGGAATGATCATCTTCGTTATCATCCCTGCTATCCTCACACTTTACTTCATCCTCGCTCACGTAGGTATGTTCGGCGGAAAAGAGAACCCTACAGTAGCATTTATGGACGGATGGTTCCATTACTTCAAGCTCTACGCTGCTGACATCGGTTGCGTAGGTTTCATGATGATCAAGTACAAATGGGGACTTGGCAAGAAGGATTGGTTCAAATGGTGGCCATGGTTCATCGTTGCGGCTAACATCATGATCGCAAACGTATCCGACATGGAATCCGCTCTCGCAGCATTCTCCATCACAGGCGACTTCTCAGGCGCTTGGTGGGCATCCAACGAAGGCGTATTCATCTACGGCGGATGGTGGAACCTTGTAAACGCACTCGCAGGACTCATCAACATCTTCTGTATGACAGGCTGCGTACATCTGCTTACATCGAAGGATAAGAACATGTCCGACATGATCTGGCCTGACATGACTATCTGGTTCATCGTAGCATACGATATTTGGAACTTTGAGTACACATACCTCAATCTTCCTACACACAGCTGGTACTGCGGAGTTGCGCTTCTGCTCGCTCCTACATTCGCAAACGCACTCTGGAACAAGGGTGCATGGATCCAGAACCGTGCTAACACTCTCGCTATCTGGTGCATGTGGGCACAGGTCGTTCCTGCATTCCAGCTCTCCAGCAGATTCGCTGCAGCCCTTCCATCGGTTTATGGAAACGCTACAGATCTCGGTATCACAACTATGGATCTTTATGAAAAGGCTATCGCTCTTTATAACGCCGGCGGCGGAAAGACTGCTGAAGCAGGACAGATCATCGCTGACATGGGCATCGTAGCTGATCCAAGAGCCCAGGGCGTTGTAGCAATGATGTCTATCGTTGCAAACGTTGTATGCATCGCATTCATCATCCAGCGCTCCATCAAGATGGGCAAGAACCCATACTCCAACGATGTTTGGGCAGGAACAAAGGATTACGAAGAGGCTATGGAAAGAGCAGAGCAGGAAGCTTAATCGTCCGCTTAGCTCAATGTGCGCTTCTTTTAATCAGTAATCACATTACGAGGGGCCGGTTATCCGGCCTTTTGTAATGCGCTTAAAGCTGTGTTAATATTGACACGGACAAAACAAACGGAAGGTGCTTATCGATGAGTGAAAGAAAGATTTTTGAACCCGAAAAACTTGAGAAGAAATTGGTAACTCTTGGCGATGCCGAGATGCAGCTGTTTAAGTTCATGACAGGCAGGCCAAACGGAGCCATACTCACTTACGCGACAGATAAATTGGTAGCTCAGCTTCTTGAAGAGAAGGGGCTTCTCATAATAGAGCCGGGCGACAAAGTGATGATCCCAAAGGCTGTGCAGAAGTCATATGGCATCATCTGGACTGATGAGCTTGAGGAAGCCAATAAGAAGCAAAATTGGATGTACAAATGCCTCGAAGCCGGAATGAATCTCTATGGCATTATGACATGGGAAGTGCTCGGTAAGCTTTTCAGACTGAAATACCCTGATGCGACTGATGCGGAGATAAAGAAGTTCTTTGATGATACACCTGTAAATTATCAGTGGTTCATGGAACTCGATGGAAAGCTTGTGGTGAATGGATACGAAGAGAACGATTACTACAAGCAGCTCGAGGAAGTGCAGGGTGATGTGTCATATTACATCCCAAAAGAGGAGGAGGTTGAGGAACTCTTCGATCAGGGATCTCTCATAAGCAGGGAGTCACATGCAGCACTTCGCGACTTTATTGTAGAGACATTTGGCTGCGATCCTGATGTAGCGGCCGTGAGGATCAAAGAACTCTATGACGCGACTAATGATCATATCAGAGTCAATGACGCTGCTGACGCGTTTGCCGCAAGTGATGAAAATGGACGCTTCGCCTTCCCATCCGACGAAGTCCATTACAAGTTCATCGAGAAGTATATGGAAATGACCCGCGAGTGCAGAGTGAGAGATAATCGCGGTCACGATTATTACGAAATGGTGGCGCTGATGTCTCTTAAAAACAGAGGTAAATCTGTTCAGCAGGATCAAAAGCGCATGCCTGTAAGACGTGGAGAGAAGATAGGTAGAAACGATCCGTGTCCATGCGGCAGCGGCAAAAAATATAAGAACTGCTGCGGACGCAACTTATCATAACTCTGAACAGTTTTTCTTCTAATGAAAGGAAGGGGACAAAATGGCTGAGACAAATATCGATACAAAGCACGAAGATATGAAGCACGAACTGAAAAAAGCCGAGAGAAAGGGCCGCCGCAAAGGTTGGCTGGCGAGGATACGCAACTTTTTTATAGGCATTCTTGTGGGCATGCTCCTTCTTACATTGTTCACTTCGTACATGCATGGGCTTGCGATCAAAGACACTTTTAAAGCTCTTTTCACTTCCGAGACTGCCGTTGAAGATCACGATCTTACACTGATCAACCACAGGATATTCGGCTATAAAGCTGCCGACTTCGCTGAAGCTGTCCTCGGCAAAGAGGAAGAACTCAAAAAGCTCGAAGTTTACTCGAGAGAGGTCTCCGATGTTGCGACGCTTACACAAGCCGGCCTTTTCAAGATAAAGGCGTTCTCGAAATACCAGCTCATTACATTCAACGGTAAGGCGATCTATACCGTAGACCTGAGTGGCCTTAAGGCGAGTGATATAACGCTTGATGAGGAAACCAAGACGGTAACGATGAAAGTACCTGCTCCGGTGCTTGAGCCTATAAACATCCCAAGCGAGAACATCCAGTTCGGCGATGTTGAAACTGAGGCTCTTGCGTTCGGAAACATAAAGCTGACACCTGAGCAACAGGCTGAAGTGGAGACACAGGCCAAAGACAGGATGCTCAAGAAACTTGAAGAGGAAAAAGTCATCGAAGACGCTAAAGTCGCAGCCCAGCATTCCATATGGGAGATCTTCCAGCCTGTGATCGCGAATATGTCCTCGAAATACACTTTGAAAATCGAGTTCAAATAGGAAAAACAACCCCCACTGGGGCTTGTGAGCAATAATAAGCACCTCTATAATCCTAGCATAGAAAGAGATCAAAAGGATTATGGAGGTGTTTTTATGCATATGGCAGACGCATTGCTTGCTCCTGCGGTAGCCGCGACTATGTATGTGGCATCCGGCGCAGCGGCAGGTGTATCGATAAATAAACTCAGAAAAGATGATGAGCCTTCCAAGCTCCCTGTCATGGCTGTCACTGCGGCAGTGGTGTTCGCTGGTCAGATGATCAACTACACGATACCGGGGACAGGTTCATCCGGACATATGTGCGGAGGCATGATGTTATCCGCCTTGCTTGGGCCATACGCGGGGTTCCTGTCTATGATTGTGGTATTGGCCATCCAATGCCTGTTCTTCGCTGACGGAGGGCTAATGGCGTTGGGGGCCAACGTATGGAATATGGCATTCTACGGATGCTTTGTCGGATACTTCCTCATATGGAAACCGATAATGCACAGTAAATGGTTTGGTAACGACAGATCAGCGCTGCGTAAGCGCATAATAGCCGCTTCTATCCTAGGCTGTGTAATAACATTGCAACTAGGAGCCTTCTCTGTGGTGCTCGAGACTAGCCTATCGGGCATCACGGAGCTCCCTCTCGGCGCATTCATGGGACTGATGCAGCCTATCCATCTGGCTATAGGTCTCGTAGAGGGACTAATCACGGCAGCAGTTCTGACATTCGTATTCGAGTCACGCCCTGAACTTCTGCGTGATGTCAATGAGTCCGGAGTAGTCGGCCTCGAAGCTAAGCGCTCACTGAAGGCTACTGTAGGTATTCTTGCCATCGTAGCACTCGTAGTAGGAGGCGGACTCAGCCTGTTCGCGAGTGGCAACCCGGATGGGCTTGAATGGGCGCTGTTCGGAAACACTGACGGAGGCTATTCTCAGAATATGGGACTGGATGAAGAAAACTTCGGTGTATCCAGCCAGGCGGCTGAGAAAGCTGAGAGCGTCCAGGAGAAGACCTCGTTCCTGCCGGATTATGCTTTCCCGGGCAGCGATAGCGCAGCCGGAACTACAGTGTCAGGTATAGTCGGATCGGCGCTTGTAGCCGGTGTTGCCTTACTGATATGCCTGGCGGGAGGCTTCTTCAGAAAGAAGAAGAAACAATCCTGAAAAATTTGATTGAATGAGTAAGGGGCGTCGCTGACGCCCCTGTTTTATGTTATTATTTGGCTTATGAATAAAATGGAAAAAGCGCTTGGCGAGCTCGGTCATATGGATGAACTCGCTGTACAGGATTCTCCTGTACACGGCATGAATGCCGGCGCCAAGCTGCTGTGCACAGTGATCTACATATTAGTTGTAATGTCATTCGACAAATATGACCTGAGCGGTCTCATCCCGATGCTGCTCTGGCCTGTTTTGTTGTACCAGATGAGCGGCATCTCAGTAAGCACATGTTTTTATAAACTGAGGATAGTGCTCCCGCTCGTAATGGCGGTAGGCCTCTTTAATCCGTTCTTTGACAGGGAGATAATGCTCCACATCGGAAACGTAGGCGTATCAGGCGGAGTCATCAGCATGATAACGCTGATGCTTAAGGGAGTACTTTGCCTTATGGCATCGTTCCTGCTGGTCGCGACTACTCCGTTCGACAATATCTGTGCTGCGCTCAGAAAAGCGCACTTCCCGGCTATGCTCGTTACACTGTTACTTCTGACTTACCGCTATGTGGGCGTTATGACTGAAGAGCTTGCTGTGATGACAGACGCGTATCATCTTAGAGCACCGGGTCAGAAGGGCATACACGTCTCGGCCTGGGGGTCTTTCCTTGGGCAGCTTCTGCTAAGAAGTATGGACAGAGCTCAGGAACTTTACGCCAGTATGCTGCTTAGAGGTTACCATCAGCATTTCCATTACGCCCCGGTCAAACCATTCAGGGGCAGTGATGCTGTTTATCTGATTCTTTCGATAGCGTTTTTCGTTGTCGTAAAATACGTGAACGTGTCCGAACTCGTCGGCATGTTCCTTGTGAGGTAATATAGATGATCGAATTTGATAATGTAAGTTTTGCGTATGAGAGCAACGCCCCTGTTATAAAAGGCATGTCTTTCAGGATCGAAGACGGCGAGTCTGTCGGCCTGATCGGCGCAAATGGAGCCGGAAAGTCCACTATCATGAAGCTGCTTCTCGGTCTTGTGCAGGGTGAGGGCAAGATCCTCGTCGACGATATAGAAGTCAACAAGGAGAATCTCAGCAAGATAAGACAAAAGCTCGGCTTCGTGCTCCAGAATTCGGATAATCAGATGTTCATGCCAACGGTGTATGAAGACATGATGTTTGCTCCTCTCAATTACATGGTGAGCAGAGAAGAAGCCGATAAAAGAGTGGATGACGTACTTGATCGCCTGGGGCTTCAGTATCTCAAACATAAATACAACCATAAGATATCCGGTGGAGAGAAGAGAATGGCGGCTATTGCCACGGTGCTCGCAATGGAGCCTGAGGCTATACTCATGGATGAGCCGACGTCCGCTCTCGATCCGTATAACAGAAGGGTAGTAATAAATACCATAAAAGAACTCGGCCAGACAAAAATCATTACATCGCACGATCTCGATATGATAATGGACACTTGCGAGAGGGTCATCCTGATATCCGGAGGCGAGATAGTCGCTGATGGCAGGGCGGAGGACATACTCTCAGACCAAGAACTTCTGGAAGCCCATCATATGGAGCTTCCGCTGAGCCTTTCCCGAGACAAATAACGAAAACTTATCTATATTGGCGGCTGCTTAAGGCAGCCGTTTTTTAGTTGCTTTTTGTCGAAAAACGGCAAAAGGAAGCGACCCATGGCCGAAAAATATAGTACAACTACTATTAATTTATAGTACAATTAATATATATGTGCATTTTGCTAAAAGTGCTCTTCTGAAAAGAAAGGTAAAAGCGATGAAATCGACTGGTAAAGGAAGACGTACAATCAGAATTGCTGTACTGGCAATGACATTAATGATGACATTTGCGGCTGTGCCTTTAATGGGGGATGTGGCATTTGCAGATGATGAAAAGACTACCACAGGCCTCAGCCTTGGAGTATCTGACCTCAACAACCCGGCAGAGGGCGCAGGCGGATGGTGCAAGGTGTACTACGGCAGCGCCAAAGCACCGCTGCGCTTTAATGTACTAAATAAGAATGAAACGGTCTTCAGCAACGCATCAACGCCCACCCTTCTGCTGGACTGCGATTCGATTGTTAAAACAGGGATTGCTAGTACTGCCCTTATTTATGCTTGGTCAGGTAGTGATATGGCTACTGCTCTTTCATCTATTGGTAATGAATACTTTACAGAAGCCGATACTTTCGGAATCTACAAAAGCAGAAAGATTTACCCTGCATCAGATGATTGTTATCCATATCCCGACGAGGATAATAAAGAATATGAGTTTGAAGGATTTGGTGGTTCAGGTGTTTATGTGTGCAATTTAGACGCCTCTGAAATCATGAATCCGAAATATGGATTCCCGGCAAATATGACCGCTACGGATCTTAGAAAAAAGACAGGTGGATCGTATTGGGTTCGTTCCGGAGATGGTGGTTCTCATGCGAGCGAAGTCGGATATGTTAAGAATGATGGCAGCTTAGGTAAGCAAATTGATACTGCTACTTCCGGATATAGTCCGACTATCAATATTGATCGTAGCAGGATCCTCTTCACTTCTCTCATTTCCGGTACTGCAGGCCAGGCAGGCGCAGAATACAAACTGACGATAATCGATAAAACGAATTGGTCAGAAGATTTAAAAACATATTTTAAAACGGAAGTCACCGGAGCGATAACAAGAGACGGAGATGTTATCACAATTCCTTTTAAGGTGAGTGGGAATCGAGCAGCAAACGCAACGCAAGTTTCTGTGCTCATAACTGACAAGGCCTGGAATACAGAAGGGGCACAAATCTTGAAATATGGTAAATTGGACATTACCGGTGGAAGCGTTACATCAAGCGGCACAGGTACATTCAAACTTCCAGAGTCCTGCTATCGCGCCAGCGGAAATGATTACTATGCCTACGTATTTGCAGAGGATGTAAACGACGGCAACTTCACTGATTTTGCCAGCCCTCCTGTAACGATGAATATCCCCGCAGCTGAGATGACGGTAACAGCAGAGGATTATAAAGGGAAATATGACGGAGCAGCTCATGGCATAGGACTGGAAATCACGCCGAAGGGCATAAGCAAGATAGCAACCATCAAATATGGCAACTCTGAAGGCACCTATGACCTGGATACCGCTCCTAAGAGGACTAAGGCCGGAGAGCAGACCGTATACTATCAGGTTTCTGCCGAAGGTTTTGGAACTAAGACGGGCTCCGCGAGAATCGTGGTAGAGCAGAAACCACTCACGGTAACATATGTAAAAGTAGTTGACAAAGTTTATGACGGAAATACAAACACGACGTTTAGTTCAATCACTCTGAGTGGCCAAGTCAACCACACTGACGTGAGCGCGACAGCTACCGGCACATTCGAGAACAAAAATGTAGGGACAGACAAGACTGTCAGTATAAGCGGTTATGAACTCACCGGCGAAGATAAAGACAATTATGTGCTTGCCGAAGGCGGTCATGTGACGACGACCAAAGCGAGCATAACACCAAGATCAGTCTCTGTCAGCGGCATTACGGCAGATGACAAGATCTATGACGGCAACACAAACGCGACATTGAATACCGGTGACGCTAACATTGTTGGGCTCATCGGCAACGATAGTGTGAGCATCGCCGAGGGCGCCACGGGCACCTTTGCCGACAAGAACGTTGGCTCGGACAAGACCGTTTCCTACAGCGGACTGACGCTTACTGGGACCGACGCCCCGAACTACGCGTTGGATGCAAGCCAGGCAACGACAACTGCGTCCATAACTCCGAAATCCGTGAAGATCAGCGGCATTACGGCCGAGGACAAGACCTATGACAGGACGACAAACGCGACTGTGAAAACGGACGCCACGGTCCTCGACGGAAAAGTCGACGGCGATGATCTCAGCATCGATACCACCAGCCTGACAGGCGCGTTTGAAGATAAAAACGCCGATACAGGCAAGACCGTTACTCTTAGCGGACTTGCGCTCACCGGAAATGATGCCGACAACTATACGCTCAGTTCAGACAGTCAAGCTGAGACCACAGCAACTATAAACAAGAAGTCCGCAACAGTCAGAGACGTTACGGCGAATGATAAAGTTTATGACGGAACGACGGACGCGACTCTGGACACCGGAGGAATGAACATCGGCGGCATAGTCACCGGCGACAATGTCGGCGCGTCAGCGGTCGGCGCGTTCGAGAGCGCAGGCGTTGGTAATGATAAGCGCGTCAATATCACATTCACACTAAACGGAGCCGATGCCGGAAATTATGAACTGAATCTGACTCCGGGTGGCGGCACCCAGAACTATACCACTGCCGATATCACCGCAAGATCCGTAAATGTCAGCGGTATTACGGCAGAGGATAAGACTTATGACGGGACCACAGACGCGACCGTGAAAACGGACGACGCGGTTCTTGACGGCAAGGCCGAAGGCGATGACCTCAGCGTGACCGCGATCGGTGCATTCGCAGACAAATATGTAGGCATGGGTAAGACCGTTAACATCAGCGATATCACCCTGACAGGTGGCGATGTTGGTAACTATACTCTCGATGCGGATAACAGCCAGAAAACGACCGAGGCTGACATAAATCACAAACCTTTGATTATAAGCGGCATCAAGGCAGATGATAGAGACTATGACGGCACTGATGTTGCAACGCTTGATCTGACTTCAGCAACCATCACCGGTGCAATCAGTGGTGAAGCAGTGGCGGTCAGCAGCGCTTCCACCGGCAAATTTGATAACGAAAATGCCGGTACAAACAAGACGGTTACATTGAACGGACTTGCGCTCGACGGAACCGATGCCGGCAACTATACTCTTGATTCTGAAAACAGTCAGAAGGAGGCCACGGCCAGTATCTTCCGCAGGCCCGTCAAGATTACAGGTGTTGAAGCCAAGGATAAGGACTATGACGGGACTACAAAAGTGACCTTGAACGATGGTCGGTTCACTTTGGAAAACAAAGTGGACGGTGATGTACTGAACGCTACTGCCACTGCAACATTTGATGACAAAAATGCAGGCACGGGAAAGAACGTCACCATCTCCAGCTATGTGCTTACCGGTGCTAAGCAAGGCAACTATATGGTAAGCGCAGACAGCCAGAAGGAGACGTCGGCCGATATAAGAAAGAAATTGGTTTCGGTCAGCATACCTACCACTGAGAAGGTCTACGATGGAACGACGGATGTGCCTGCAGACTTTGATATCACCGCAGCTGCCATCAATGGCACAGTCGATGGTGACATCGTCAGCGTTGCGAGCGGAAATGCTGTCTATGAAGATGCCAATGTGGGAGATAGCAAGACAGTCAATCTCAGCAACCTGACACTTGGTGGCAAAGATGCAGACAACTACAACTTGCCTTCCGAAACTACATCAACAGGCAAGATCACAAGGAAGGGACTCATTGTCAGCGGCATCACAGCAAAGAACAAGAATTATGACGGCAAGAAGGATGCTACGCTTATTACGAGTGGCATGAAAGTTGAGGGTGTCGTGCCTAATGATGACGTGACGGTCAAGCCAAGTGGCGCATTCGCCGATGCAAATGCCGGTAAAGGCAAAAAGGTCTATATTACCTATAGCCTCAGCGGAGAAAAAGCCGGTAACTATGCTATCGATACAGCCGCAAGCCAGGCTGAAACTACTGCGGATATCATAGCTCCGGAGCCAAAACCTGAACCGACACCGACACCAACTCCAAAGCCGACGCCAACACCGGAACCAACACCGACACCGGTTACGAAAGTAAAGACGGCGCTCGTTGCAAAGGGCATTGCCAGCGGTAAAAAGTCGATCAAGTTCACATGGACCAAGGTGAACAACGCATCTGGCTATGACATTTTCCTAAGCAGATGCAGCTATAAGGGAAAGACATATAAGCCAAGGAAGGTCAAGACGATCAAGGGTAACAAGACGGTCACATGGACCAAGAAGGGGCTTGCAAAGAACACCAGCTACAAGGCTTATGTCAGAGCGTATAAGATCAAGGACGGCAAGAAGACATATATCAAGAGAAGTCCTATGATCCATATGTGCACAGGCAATTCAAGAAAGAGCCTGACTAATCCGAAGAGCATCTCGATCAATAAGACCAAGGTAACGCTCAAGAAGGGAAAGACTGCTACCGTAAAGGCAAAGGTCACAAAGGTCAATGCCGGGCTTAAACTGCCTGATGATCATGCGGTGCGTGTTCGCTACCTCTCTGCTGACAAGAAGATAGCGACAGTAAGCAAGTCGGGCAAGATAAAGGCCAAAAAGAAAGGCGTTTGCTACGTATACGTATATGCGCAAAACGGACTCTGGAAGACTTGTAAGGTGACGGTCAAGTAGAGATTGAATCTTTGAGACAAGACAAAAGCGAAGCCATCCCGAGGATGTCTTCGCTTTTATGGTGCGCCCTGAGGGATAATCCCGCCGTCAAGGACGGCTACGCCACCGCTAACGCGGGCTTCGCTCCTTGACTGCGGTTTTTCGGGTATGGATGAATGGTATACCCGAATCCGAACCCCACAGCTGTCGGGGGTTCTCATCACAGGAAATTCGCAAACACAAAAGAAGGCATACAAGATGCCTTCCTCTGTGTTGGTGCGCCCTGAGGGATTCGAACCCCCGACCTTCTGATTCGTAGTCAGACACTCTATCCAGCTGAGCTAAGAGCGCGTCTGTTATGCCGCCCATCGCGACTTAAGTATATTAACATCGTATGGGCTCAAAAGTCAATAACCATTGGCAGAAAAGCAACTCGCTCAAATTGCGTGAAATGGTGCAGTTTCAAATGTTTTCAGGATATCATTGGAACAATGGTTATTTTTTGTTATAATAAACAAGTTATATACTGAATTGTATATCGAAAAAATAAAAAGAAAAAGATAAAGAAGGTGCACCATGAATTCTGAGATGCTGACATTCCTATTATACTTTGTCGCTCTTATAGGGGTAGTATTCTACTTCTATGCAAAGGACAAGCAGAGAAACCAGGAAGATTTCTTCCTTGGCGGACGCCGCATGGGCCCCTGGGTCACAGCTCTCTCCGCTCAGGCATCAGACATGTCGGCATGGCTTCTGATGGGACTTCCGGGTTCTATTCTCGCGTTCGGATTTGGCCAGATCTGGATCGGTATCGGTCTCGCGCTTGGTACTGCTGCCAACTGGATCCTTTGTGCAAGGAGGCTTAGAGTATTCTCCGAGGAGGCTGATGATTCCATAACCATCCCTCAGTTCCTGGCGAACCGTTTTGACGCGGATTCCAGGGCATTGCAGGTAATCTGCGCTCTCATTTTCCTCTTCGCGTATACCATCTACGTTGCTTCCGCTTTCGTTGCGGGCACTACAGTATTCGGTACACTGTTCCCGGGAATATCTGAGACTCTCGCAATGGTCATCTTCGCCTTGCTGATCGTATTCTATACTATCTTTGGCGGATTCACTGCTGTATGCTGGACTGATTTTTTCCAGGGCATGCTCATGATGATCGCGCTTATGGCTGTTCCTATCACTGTGTTGGCTACACATCAGCAGCTCGATACATCACTGCTATCTCAGGTATATGAGTATACTGACGCGGCATCGGGTAATGTTGTTACATGTGACTTCGGAAGTGGCATCTTCAGCGCTAGCTGGCAGGAGATCGCGACAGGCCTCGCATGGGGACTCGGCTACTTCGGCATGCCTCACATCATCGTAAGGTTCATGTCGATAGAGAAGCCTGCCGAGATCAAGAAGTCATCGACTATCGCTATCATCTGGGTAGTGATCTCGCTCGGATGCGCCTGCATCATCGCTTACATGGGTAGAATGCTCGTCGCGGACGAACTTCTTCCGGAAGGAATGCAGAAACTCGTATTCATCGCTATGGCAAGGAAGTACTTCCCGTCTGCCATTTCCGGATTGTTGCTGGCAGCTATAATCGCGGCATCGGTATCGACAGCGGACTCACAGCTTCTCGTAGCTTCCAGCTCGTTCACAGCTGACCTCTATTCGATCTTCAAGAAGAACGTTTCCGAGAAGGAAGGTGTTCTGGTAGGCCGTATCGTAGTAGTAGTCATCGCTGTTATTGCTTACCTCATAGCATCATCGAGAGGAGCCGGAGCTCAGGCTATCATGAATCTCGTAGAGAACGCTTGGGGAGCATTTGGCGCTTCATTCGGACCGGTCATCATACTGTCGCTCTTCTGGAGAGAGTTCAATTATAAGGGCGCTATCGCAGGCATCATCACCGGATTCGTAGTAGACCTCGGTTGGCTCTTTGGCGGATTCACGTCATCGACAGGTGTCTATGAATTGCTGCCGGGATTCATCTGTGGAATGGTAGTGGCCTTTGTTGTTGCCATGCTCACACCGACTCTGGATAAGGAAAGAGCTGTGTATGACAAGTCAAGGGAAAGGGACGCAAGTGTTGCATAGTTAAGGCGTCTGATAAATGGGTAATCAAAGTTTTCTGGGGTTTCTCCAAAGTTTCTTGGGGGCGAATCCTGGGGGCTGGTAAGATTATTCCAAACTTTCCTGGGGGCTAAAAAGACTCCGAAAAGAAAATGAAATACGAGGAAATCGGAACACAAAAAATCCGATTTCCTCGTTTTCAGTTACCTACATTTCTTCTTGTAAGGGCCGCGAGTTATCCCAGTCTTCACCTGATACCGATCCGGTGGGAGAGGAGTGGATAACATCTGGGCGTTCTTTCTTTCGGCGAAAAGGAACCTGTTTCGTAGGTGCTCGAAATTGCGAAACCCTCTGCCGTTACGCTTCATATCTTTCGTAATCCGGTTCAAGGATTCCATAGGGCCATTAGAAAGCCTGCTGATATGAGTGCCATCAGAACAATGCCTTTCCATAACTATGAATGAGTTGATGATAGACTCGAAATTGGAATCCAAAGTGTCAGCAATATCCCGGAACAGTTTGTAACCTGAGAAACGGTATTCGTGGATCAGATTGTTCAGAGCAGGCCGTGCTTTCTTGGCATTGTCGCCGTATTCGTTGTTGAAGCGGATATATTTCTCCTTGAGTCTGCGGAAGTCCCTGAGATTAGGATCAATGCTGAACAACATATACTCCAGCTTATGTACATCCACGTAGTAGCCTAGCCGAGGCACATACCAGGGGGCTTTTGAGTAATTCAGCTCAGATTGATTCTTAAGAATGATCCACTGGAAATTCTTGACGATAAAATATTCCCTTGATGGGTAGAATTTGAGAGTCCTGTGTGCGGCAAGCTCATGTTCCCTGTGGCGCTCCTCATCACGGCTTTTGATCTTTCTGGCAAGAGCACTCATATACAGGCGTAGTTGATGATTTATGTGCTTTACGACGTGGAATGAGTCCACCGCTGATACTGCGTTGGGGAAATACTTCTCCACATAGCCGATGTACGGCCTGTACATGTCGCTGATGAGATATTTGACGCGGTTCCTCTCTGCGGCAGGGATCGAAGTGAAGTATGGTTCGGTGATCTCCTGGCGCCTGTTGACGACCATGTCGATGGGCTCTCCTGTGATAAAGTCCTGTATTACCAAAGCATAATTGCATACCTTAGATATCTTTACATGGACCTCATCAATACAGATGGCTTCTGAGAGTTGTCTCCGGTGCATGTCCACATATCTGGAAAAAGTGGTCAAAGCATATGTGTCAGACACGTTGAATCTACGAGCTATATTAGCTGCCGTCAAGCAGGGATCCCTGAATGCGTCGACGATCAAGATCGTAGACAGTTTGGTATTGCGCTTGTACCTCTCAACGAAACTGAATTCATCTGTGACAATGTTCCTGCAGGCCGGATTCGTGCACTGCCATCTGCGCTGATGAACGATGAGGATGAGCTGCAGACCATCCTGCATTACCGGGTGGTTGACTGTGCGCTTGGTGATGCCTTTGGAGTGCATTCGATAAGAACAGACAGGACAGAAGTGCGGTACTACCTTTTTCTGGATCGTAAGATAGCGCCGTCCGTCTTTGACATACTGGTCGACTTCCTCAAGGTCGCCATCTTCAAAGTTCAAAAACTTTATGATATTATCCACTTTAGTAAAACCTCCTTTGATCATTGAATTCGTGCTGATTTCATGATAGAGGAGAGAAACAAGGAGGACAACCTGCGGCGTTTGCTGCAAGTTGTCCTCTGTTTGATTGCGCGAGTTTGGGCGGGATCCAGGCTGCAGCGGGCGGGCTTAAACGAGCGCATGAAAAAGGAGCTGAGAACGTCAGCCCCCAAAACCAGCCC
>JAZQBC010000014.1:0-6994 GCA_045545495.1 Anaerovoracaceae bacterium
AGATGCTCTCTGACCATCAGCTATATGTCATCATAGGTCCCGCCAAAATCCGCGTACTGTGCGTAATGGCTGAAAACGACCAGCACAACAAAGATTCCGTTGATTGCAGTGGTACTCTTTTTTTCAAGATAGCTTTCATTAAAAGAATTGCCGGTGCAAATACGCAGACCGATGAAAACAATCACGATCAAAGCAAGTAAGAAAAAATTCATACGGCTATCCTTTCAAAACGAAGCATCGCTGCGGTCAACAAGTTCCTTTTATCACTCTGATTATCGAGGCGGGGGACATCCGGCGTCTGTTATTCAGACAACAAGCAAATACCAAATCGCTTAATCGTGCCTGGTATCGTCTCCGTAGCACTCGCAGAATCTTGCCGCGAATGATGGTTCTTCATTCTTAGCATACAGATGCGTCGTTTCGCCGAATGACAGCATCCGGAAAAGCGCTATACCCTTTCTTCGCTCTTCAGTCACTACCGTAGTCACAGACGAAGGCTGCGCACAGAAACCATGCCATACCACAACAGGAGACACATTCCACAAATGGCTTAGCAGCACTGATCCTACTCCGAAATGGCAGAACAGCACGATCGTATCGTGATTGGGCCTCTCTGCCCTGTACAGCTTGCCGTCGCGCCTGTACCCGTGCTTAGCCAACATCTCATCAAAGCACTTGGTCACCTCGCGATACGCTCCGCCTACATCGGCATCTGCCATGCGTTCATTGTCGAACCATTCATCATCTTCGTAAAACCTTGGTTCCTGTGTCCAATCCTGAGGCAGCCAGTCCCAAGGTATGCGCTTTCTATCCGGGCAATCCGGCCTGTCTATTAGGACGTCAAACTCCTTGAGCCACGGCAGAGTCTTTGCCTCACGGCCCATCTTTTTGAGAGTCACAGAAGCAGTATCACGCGCCCGTCCGCATGGTGAACAATAAAAGTATGTGATGTCCTGCTTCGACAGCATTTCAGCGAGGCATTCAGCTTCACGCCAGCCCTTCTCCGTCAGCGAGTCATGTTCGTAGTCCGGATCTCCATGTCTTATGATCAATAGTTTCATACATATCTCCTAAAGGCCTCTTCAAATTTCGCGATGGCCTGTTTACTAAGTTCGTCGCCCGGTCTCAGCATATCGAAGGCATGCATAACAGTCATCTAAGGCTGCGGGATATGGGGCCTGCCATGCAAGACGGTATCCCGGTGAGATCACGACAGCGCCAAACTTTTTGACCAGGTCTATCGCACGTGTCATGTAGACCATTTCTTTCAGACCTAAAATATACCCGCCGCCGTGTATCCAAAGGACATCCGGCGCCTTGGCTTGCGGATGCTTTGGTCTCACTAGAAGAGCCGGCACCAGCCCTATATTTATACTTTCTGCATTTACGTCCTTATCCGGCCAAAGTTTGATCATCAGAAGCTCACCGTTGCAATGTATTCCATATCTTCAGGCACTTCGATCGAAGGTGCATCCATGCTGACTGCAGGCGTCAGCCCCTCTTCCTCAAGGCCTCTTACGAAATGATACAGCGCAATACCCATATCTATCTTCTGCATATCACCGACCGCGTCGCTGACGAAGCCTTTATCGTGCTTCACGTAGAAGTGATAGCCTCCGTCTTTTCGTATGATCCTCCAAGGCTGCTTGTTGACAGCCGACGGAGCCCATCTCACCAGCTCCATCACTTTCGCAACACTGCCTGTCTCTTCGAGAGGTGTGGACAGATCACCGTCAAAGAAGAGCTCGCTAAGTGGCTTACGCACATCCGCCTTTACGCCCTTTCTCATCATCACTTCCTTGACAGCTTTTCTGGCAGCCGGATAGCCAAGCGGGCTTACGCAAGGCATGCGCCTTCCTTCGGTGAGACCAGCGGATCTCTCAAAGAGATCCCTCTTCATGGTTCCGCCGATCCACACTGTGCCTATGCCCAGTGACCATGCGTGCAGCACCAGTTGCTCGAATGCATAGCCGAACGCAACATCTGCATATGGAACTTTGTCTACCAGGCCGGTAATATACATCTTCTCTCCTGCGAGCACAGGGCTTGAAAGGCCATATTCCTCCGCGTCCAGGAATACCCAGTCGATCTTGATATCCCACGGATTTGTGATACACGCAGCACAGTCCTTGACAGACTTCAAATCATCCGGTGTAAGTTTTCTGCCATCGTAAGTCCTTACACTCTTGCGTCCCATCACCACTTCGCTGAATCCAGGCATATCATGCACCTTCCTTTCACCTATTTTTCTCTAAGTATCAAGCCGAAGCAAATATATCAAATACAAGTTTGATTATCAGAAGCGCGACCACAACGAACATGATCGGGCGGATGATCTTAGATCCATTCTTTATAGTCAGTACTGCTCCAATGTAAGAACCGACAATGTAAAATACGTTAGACGCTAAGGCTATATCCCACAGCACCGTTCCTGATGCAGCGTAAGTAAGAACAGATGTTATTGAAGCGATCGCTAAAACAAATCTTGTGTTCGCCGTAGCCTTTACAAGATCCAGCTTCAGGAACACCGCATATGCCAGCATAAAGAACAGCCCAGATCCCGGGCCATAAAAGCCCTGATATGCCCCAAGGCTAAGTCCGATGACAGCAGACCATATCGCCACAGACTCAGGAGTCTTTTCTCCGATCCTGTCCTCTTCGCCCAGTTTCTTATTGGCAAAGACGAAAACAGCAATGACCGGGACCATCACGAGCATGAATATCTTCAGATATTGATCCGGCACGAGTAGATTCAGCTTTGCGCCAATATACGCACCAACCATTGAAAACGGAAGTGTGATCAGGGCTGATCTGAAATGCACTTTGCCGCTTTTCACATACTTGTAAGCCGAAACACCGATGCCCAGCCATGCGGAGCACTGATTGGTGCCTGTTATGTAATGTACGGGGATCCCTACCGCCATCATAGCGGGTATCGTTATAAGGCCCCCGCCGCCAGTAATTGAATCCACGATTCCGGCAAGGAAGAATGCCAGACAGCATACTATCAACTGTTCCATCATTCCTCCCAGAGAAATGGCATGAAGATGCCAAGTTGTTTATTCCAGTCCTCTTCGCAGTGGCGTCCGCCGATCTGGCAGTAGAGCTTTGCAGTGCCACCCGCAAATATCACGCGGTTTGCCGTGGCTCTGCATGTCTTATAGATATAGCTCGACCTATCCTCTACGGAAGGATCTTTGACCATACCGCCTGCTTCCATCGTGCCCCATGAGAGGTAGACCCTCGTATCCGGGCTAAGTCCCGCGTCGTCCATGTCATGCCAGAGTCCTGTTCTGATGCTTCCGATCGATGGCGATACACAGGCTGCCTTGGAGAAATATCTGTTGTATTTTACTACGCCGTATGCTGCCATAAGGCCTCCCATACTGGAGCCTCCAATGGCTGTGCATTCACGAAAAGGCATAGTAGGAAACTCCCTATCTATGTATGGCTTCAGTTCCTCTACTATGCCCTGCATCGTATTCTCGCCTAGCGGCTCTATCCCTTTGAGCCATCCGGACTTCACACCGTAAGGCAGGTATTCAGACAGCCTTCGGTCTCCTTCATGAGCGCATTCTATCCCGACGATGATAAGCTGCTTGTCCCAGCTATCGCAGTATTCATCGAGCCCCCAGGATCTGCCATAAGTGGCGTCCTCGTTTCTGAAGAGATTGTGCCCGTCAAAGAAATACATCACGGGATAAGGTGGCTCTCCCTTGTCTGGAACGCGGATGTGAAGAGTCCTGCTTGCGCCTATTGAATTGAAATAGAAATCTTGTTTTATGAGCATTGTAATATTATCATGCTTGCTCCTACTTTTTTATGCCTCGCCTTGGGACGATTCCGGCCCTGTATCGGGCATTACGATCTCACGTATAGAGAATTCGCGGCCTGTCAGGATCGTTTTGTCGAAACTGCCGCACACCGGGCAATAGCCCTTTTGCTCGACCACGTTGAAAATCTCATCGCACTCGTTGCACTCAGCCATCCCGGGCACCATATTCACGGTGAGCTTGGCATTACTGAGTATACTCCCCGGGACCACCACTGGGTATACCTCATGGAGATATTCCGGCACCACAAGAGATAATTCTCCGCAGTCCACAATGATCTCGCGGATATCATCTATATCATTCTCCGCGGCAAAATCCGTAACGGTCCTGAGCATCTGGCGAACTATGCCTATCTCATGCATCTTTATTCACCATACTTTCCGAAGTGCTTCTTCGCTATATTGATGCCCTTGCCAGGAACGGATTTTACGATACGACCGAGAGTATGGAAGTATTCATTGTTGTCAGCATCGTATTCCTTCTCGAGGTGGATAGCATCGAACCGGCACTTTGTAGTGCAGATGCCGCAACCGACACACATATATTCGTCCACGACAGCTGTTCCACATCCAAGGCAACGTGCGCACTCTGTCTTTACCTGTTCTTCGTTAAACGGCTCGCGGAGATCGTCAAAAGTGGTCTTCGCGACCGCTGGCTCAGCTCCGGCAGGACGCTGACGAGGAGCTCTGTCAAAACCTCCTGCTCCAAGCACTACCGTTGACTTGTCGAATGCTCTGAAGTCGTGTTTATCACGTCCAAGTACGAGGCTCTGGCCTTCGTGAACAAATCTATGGATCGATATGGCGATCTCTTTTCCGGCAGCTATCGCGTCTATAGCGAATGCCGGACCTGTGACTACATCTCCTCCGGCGAATACATCAGGCACTGATGTCTGATAGCTGAGTCCGTCCACGTCGACTGTGCCGCCGGTATTGGTATTGAGTCCTATACCGCCCATCACGACGGTCTGACCTGTGGCGGATATGACAGAAGAAACATCTACTGTCTCGAATTCGCCTGTTCCCTTAGGGATGCGGCGACCTTTCTTATCTGTCTCTTTGCTGAGCTCCATCTTTTCGAGTTTGAGCCTCTGCGCATGGCTGTCTCCTTCGACCGCCACAGGAGCCATCAGATAGCAGAATTTGATGCCTTCTCTCACGGCTTCTTCTACCTCTTCCCTGTCAGCTGGCATCTCTGCCTCACTACGCCTGTAATATACCGTTACATCGGATCCAAGGCGTACTGCCGATCGAGCGACATCAAGAGCTACGTTTCCGCCGCCTATCACAGCTGTCTTCTTCCCGAGATCCGGCTTCATGCCCTGATTGACCTCTCTCAGGAAATCAATGCCGGAATATACTCCTTCAAGATTCTCTCCAGGTATATTAAGAGTTGCTCCTCCCGAAGCTCCGATCGTCAGGCAAAATGCCTTGTAGCCTTCAGAGCGCAGCTCATCGAGAGTCACGTTCTTTCCTATCTCAACGCCGGTCTTGAATTCGACGCCCATATCTTTAAGGACGTCTATCTCAGAATTCAGTACGCTCTTGTCCAGTCTAAACGATGGGATGCCCAAAGTGAGCATTCCGCCCAGGACTTTTTCCTTTTCAAACACCGTTACAGGATAGCCCTTTATCGCGAGATAATACGCGCAGCTGAGGCCTGCAGGTCCCGCTCCGATGACAGCGATCTTTTCTGTATACGGCTTGCCAAGCTGGTTGAGTATACCAGGTATGTAACGCGTCTTTCCTTTGAGTTCCTGTTCAGCAATGAACTTCTTGATCTCGTCGATAGCGACTGCGCTGTCCATATCTCCGCGTGTGCAGCCTTCTTCGCATTTCTTGTTGCAGATCCTGCCGCATACAGCCGGGAATGGGATCTCCTTCTTTATGAGCTCTAGGGCCTCGTCATAACGTCCCTCCGCAGCAAGCCTTATATATCCCTGAACAGGGACATGGGCCGGGCAAGCAGAAACGCAAGGAGCCGTGCCCTCAGGCATCACATCAGTACGTGATGTGCGGAATTCAGGATTATAGTGTTTCGATGTCCAAAGCAGAGTGTTTTGAGTAGTCTCAGCTGGCCTTGGTTCGCTGGCCGGACGTGGACAAAGCTTCTGTCCCAGTTTTACGGCGTTGAGCTGACAGTTCTCTACGCACTGCCCGCATCCAGCGCACTTATCCTTGTCCACCTTGGCGATATAGTTGGTGCGGACCGCATCAGGCGCTTTGAAATATGTCGCGATACGTAGAGCAAAGCACGAACACGAACAACAATTACATATCGCTGTGCTATCATCATAGCCCGGAGTTACGTTCAGCTCATGCACAAGACCGTTATCTTCGGCGCGCTTTAGTATCTCAAACGCTTCTTCCTTGCTTATCAGACGGTGACTTCCGAGCTCTGAATAATTGACCGCATTATCGTTGAGGTACATGCACATATCGTCTTCGAGATGTCCGCATCCCTCGCCCATCAATCTTCTGGCGCGCCTGCACGAGCACGGCCCGACCGAGATCGCCCAAGCGTCGTTTACCAGCTTCGCTACCTCATCATAATCCGCTTTTCGCGTATTGTTTTCGATTGCGCTCTGGACAGGGATGACCCTCATCATGTTCATACCCGGTCCCATGAACGGAGCCAGCATGGATACTCTTCTGCGTGTGTATTCCTCAAAGCATTCGCCGAGAACAGGATACTTATCACACTGCTCTCTGTTTGAGAGGATGCCCTCCATGATTCCCGGCACCCAGATCGGATAATACCAGCATACCTTGCCGTCTACCTTGCGCTTACGGATCACACCCGCCTCGTTCAGTTTGTCCAGCTGCTTCTGTGTGAATTCAACGGATTTCTTCGCGCGCTTCGCGATGTCCTCCACTGTACGGTTTGCTTCAAGACGCATGTGCATCATGATATCACACATGTCGTCATCTACGATCGGTTCAAGTATCTTGTACTCAGGGTCGTTATAGGTGATGCCCAGATAAGTAAGGCTTTCCAAGCTTATCTTGGTCGCCAGTTTCAAAAGGTTCGGTTTCTTTTTCATAATATCGCCTCCCTCTTCAACCAGGAGCAAAGCTCCGACAAGCTCGCTTGATTGGAGCGAGCGACGCCGTCAACAGACGCCGGGAGCTTCAGCTCCTGAGAGCGTCGGTCGGGGATTG